>JAIEQK010000261.1 GCA_019747795.1 Gammaproteobacteria bacterium
CGCGCGGCTCGCGCGCATCCTGGTGCGGGCAAGCCGCGGCCTGGCGGCCCGCGCGGAGAACGCCGACAGCCTCGCGCGCGACATCGAGTTCACGGTGCTGCGCCTGGTGGAGGGCGCGCGCTGAGCATTCAGATCGGCGCGCTCACCAATCGTCCACCGCTCGCCTCGTTGGGCTCGAGCTGCAGGCGTCGCGCGTGCCAGGCGGCCACGGTAGGTCGATGCGCGATGCTGATCACCGTGGTGTCCGGCAGCCGGTCGCGCACCAGTTCGTAGAGCTTGCGTTCCAGCGCGTCGTCCAGCGCCGAGGTCGCTTCGTCGAGGAACAGCCAGTCGGGCCGGTAGAGCAGCGCGCGGGCGAAAGCCAGGCGCTGCTGTTCGCCGGGCGAAAGTCGCTGCGCCCAGCGATGGTCCTCGTCCAGTGCCGGCACCAGGTGCCCGAGCTCGCAGGCGGTGAGCGCCGCGGTGATGTCCGCGTCGCTCGCGCTGGCCGCGCCGGCCGGGTAGCACACCACTTCGCGCAAGGTGCCGAGCGGCAGGTAGGGCCGCTGCGGCAGGAACAGCGTGCGCGCGCCGGCCGGCACGCGCACGCGGCCCCGGCCAAAGGGCCAGATGCCGGCCAGCGCGCGGAACAGCGTGCTCTTGCCCGAGCCAGAGGGGCCGGTGAGCAGCAGGTTCTCGCGCGGCGCGAGCGTGACGGCCGCGTCGTCCAGCAGCACGCGGCCGTCGGGCAGTTCGAGAGTGAGATGCTCGGCGGCGAGGCTCGCGTCCGCGGCGTCGCTCTGCAGGTTGACGCCGCGGCCTTCGGCGGCGGCACTCTGCGCGTCCTGGATGGCCTCGTGAAAGGAGGTCAGGCGATCGACCGTGGCCTTCCAGGCCGCGATCGACGCGTAGGCGCTGACGAACCAAGACAGCGAATCCTGCACGCGACCGAAGGCCGAGGCGATCTGCATGAGCCCACCGAGCTGGATCTGGCCGCCGAAATAGCGTGGCGCGCCGACCATGAACGGAAAGATCACCGCCAGCTGGTCGTACATGTTGGTGAACCAGCCGAGCCGCTTGTTGCGGTTCATGAGCTTGACGAAATTGTCGACCACATGCTCGAAGCGTGTGCCGAGGGCCCGTCGTTCATCGTCCTCGCCGCGGTAGAAGGCTACGCCCTCGGCGTTCTCGCGCAGGCGCACCAGCCCGTAGCGCAGGTCCGCCTCGAAGCGCTGCTGCTGGAAGTTGAGCGCGATGAGCGGCCGGCCCAGCTTGTGGGTGATGAAGGTGCCGAGCACCGCGTAGCCGATGGCGAACCACACCATGTATCCCGGCAGCGTCACGTCGTGGCCGCCGAGGGTGAAACTCAGGGGACCGGACAGACCCCACAGGATGGTGATGAACGACAGCAACGTGACCACCGAGCGCATGAAGTCCAACGCCAGCGCGAGCGTGCCCTCGGTGAAGGTCTGCAGATCTTCCTGGATGCGCTGGTCGGGATTGTCGGTGCCCTGGTTGCGCAGTTCGATGCGGTAGTAGCAGCGATTGGCGAGCCAATCCTGGAGGAACACGCCGGTCAGCCAGCGTCGCCAGCGGATCTGCAGGAGCTGGCGCAGGTAGATCTGGTAGACCGCCACCGCGATGTAGACAAAGGCGATCACCGCGAACTTCGCGAGCTGCGCCTTGAACGCGTCGAAGTTCTTGTCCTGCAGCGAGTTGTAGAACGCGTTGTTCCACTCGTTCAGCAGCACCAGCAGGTAGACCAGGCCGAGGTTCAGGCCCACCACCGCGGCGAGCAGCAGCCAGGCCGCGCCCTTCTCCTCCGACTGCCAATAGGGTTTGACGAGCGCCCACACCTTGGCGAACTGGCCGTGTCCGGTGATGGTGAGAGGCGAGGTGCGGGTCATGCGGTGGTTCCCTGTTGTTGTGGCGAGGCGCTTGTCCCTTGCGGGGCGCAGACGCACTGTAGGTCGGGCTTCAGCCCGACATTCATGCCGAGGCCGTCATCGAAGCGAGGGAGTAAATGTCGGACTGAAGTCCGACCTACGACGTGAGGCCAGCGCCCGAGTTCCCTCACTCCACTTCCATCACCGCCTCGATCTCCACTGCCACGCCGAGCGGCATGCTCATGGCGCCGACCGCGATGCGGGCGTGGGCGCCGCGTTCGCCGAAGATCTCGAGGAAGAGCTCGGAGGCGCCGTTGATCACGGCGCCGATCTCGGTGACGTCGGGCAGACAGTTGACGTAGCCGGCCACGCGCGCGATCTGACGAATGCGATCGAGGTTGCCGTCCAGCGCCGCGCTCGCCTGCGCGAGCACGTTCAGGGCCGAGAGACGGGCCGCCGCGCGCCCCTCTTCGATGGTGAACTCGCGGCCGATCTTGCCGACGTAGCGCAGTTCGCCTTCCCACTGCGGGATCTGGCCGGAGATGTACAGGATGTTGCCGATGCGGGAAGCGCCCTTGATCTTCGCCACCCGCGGCGGCTGGGCGCGGGGGATGACGATGTCGAGCGCGGCGAGTCGGGCGGCGATGCTCGGGGCCATGGCGAGGTGCTCCTGGACTGTGAGCCGGGCCGTCAGCGTGCCACGAGTCCACCGTCCACGGCCATGGCGAGACCGGTCGTGAAGGACGCGCCATCCGAGGCCAGCCACACCACCGCGCTCGCGATCTCCTCTGGTGCCGCGACCCGCGCCATGGGTTCCTGCTTGGCGAGGTTGTCGAGAAAGCCCGGGCGTTCCTGGTCGGCGGCCGCGGTCATGCCGGTATGCACCGCGCCCGGGCACACGGCGTTGACGCGAATGTTGTGCCGCGCGTACTCGATGGCGGCGTTCTTGGTCAGCCCCACCACGCCGTGCTTGGCCGCAGAGTAGGCCGGCGCCCAGCCGAGACCCACCAGGCCCGCCACCGACGCGGTGTTGATGATCGAGCCGCCCTGGCCCTGCGCGAGCATCTGCTTCAATTCGGCCTTCATGCACAGCCACACGCCGGTCAGGTTGACGGCGATGACCTTGTGCCAGTCGGCCACCGGGTAGTCGGCGGTGCGGGTCAGCACGCCGCCCACGCCGGCGTTGTTGAAGGCGATGTCGAGCCGGCCCCAGGCGGCGACCGCATCGGCCACCATCGCGTCGACCGAAGCTTCATCGGCGACATCGACCCTGCAGGCGCGGGCATCGCCGCCGGCGGCGGAGATGGCGGCGACGGTCTCCGCGCAGTCGACGATGTCCGCCACCAGCACGCGCGCGCCTTCGCGCGCCAGCGCCACGGCGCTCGCGCGCCCGATGCCCGAGGCGCCACCCGTCACCAGGGCAACCTTGCCCGCGCATGTTCCCGTCATAGCATTGACTCCCCATCGACCCGACGAAATGCCGGCAAGAGTGCAGCAGGGCTCGGCAAGATGCCACCCCGGGCACGGCCGCGAAGCGCGGCCGTATACTGCGGCGAGTCGCGTCCATCGCACCGGGGAGGGAAAATGGCTGGCAGCACCTTGTTCCATGGCGGGCGGGTCATCACCGTCGACAGCACCTTCAGCAGCGCTGAAGCCGTGCTGGTGAAGGACAACCGCATCGTCGCGGTGGGCAAGGATGCCGAACTGCTGACCCGCGCCGAGCGCGACACTGCGCGCATCGATCTCGTCGGTCGCACCCTCATGCCGGGCTTCATCGACACCCACGGCCACGTGGCGCTGTTCGGCCTGGACGAACTCAAGGTCTCGCTGACCGGCGCGACCACCCGCGAGGCGATCCTCGCGCGCCTCGCGCGCGCGGTCGCCGCCGCGGAGCCGGGCGACTGGGTGGTGGCGATGCCGATCGGCGACCCGCCCTATTTCCTCAACGCCGAGGCGGTGCGCGCGGCGGGCGCGGTGCCGAGCCTCGCGGACCTCGATCGCATCGCCCCGCACAACCCCGTCTACATCCAGGCGCCGACCAACCGCGTGCCCAACTTCGCGGTGCTGAATTCCGCCGCGCTGCGCGCCGCCGGCATCGACGGCAGCACGCGGGTCTCGCCGCACTCCACGGTGGAACTCGACGCCGCCGGCCGTCCCACCGGCGTGCTCGACGGCGCGCTGCAGCCGATCTACAACGCCGATCCGCTCTACCAGATGATCGAACGGGCCGCGCCGCGCGCGGGTTACGCCGAGGTGCGCGACGGCATCGCCGCGCTCGCGCCGAAGTTCGCCGCGAGCGGTACGACGACGCTGCTCGAGGCGCACCTGACCGAGCCCGAGGAACTGCGCGCCTACGTCGAACTGCTGGCCGCGGAGCGGCTGCCGCTGCGCGTCTTCTACACCTTCGAGATCGACGGGCGCGACAGCCTGGAGAACATCGAACGCTTCCTGCGCACCCTGCGTTTCGCCGCGGACGACGGCTTCGGCGACGCGCGCGTCAAGGTCAACGGTGTCAGCATCGGTCTGGACGGCCCCTACTGGCATGGTGCGGCCTGTCACGACGAACCCTATCCCGGACCCTTCGGCGAAACGGTGAATCCCGGGCCGCTGATCCCCCCCGCCCACTACCGGGCCATCCTCGAACTCGCCGCACGCCTGGACTTCCGCATCCATGCCGAGGCCGCGGGACGCGGCTCGATCCAGCTCGCCCTCGACACCTTCGCGGCCATCGACGCGGTCACGCCTATACGCGACAAGCGCTACGTGCTCGAACACTGCGAGTTCCCGACCAAGGCGCAGATAGCCACTTGCGCGCGTCTCGGCGTGGCGCCCACCACCAGCACCAACTTCATCTACGGCAAGGGCGAGGAGGTCTACCGGCGGCGGCTCGGCGAGCGCTGCGCGGCAGTCGCCATTCCACTACGTGACTGGTTCGACGGCGGCGTGCCGGTGGCGCAGAGCACCGACTGGGGTCCGCACGAACCGCTGTTCACGCTGTGGCAGAGCCTCGCGCGCCGCGCCGGGCTGACCGGCGAGGTGATCGGGCCTGAGCAACGCATAAGCCGCGAGGAGGCGATCCGCGCCTACACCATCAACGGCGCCTGGGCGCTCAGGATGGAGCACGAACTCGGCTCGGTGGAGCCCGGCAAGCTGGCAGATCTGGTCGTGCTGTCGGGCGACCCGCTCACCTGCGCGGAAGACGACATCAAGGACCTCGCGGTCGAGCTCACCATGCTCGACGGCGAGGTCGTGCATTGCACCTGACAAGCCGAGGAGACGACGACGTGACGGGCATGCTGGAAGGCAAGGTGATATTGGTGACCGGGGGCAGCACCGGCATCGGGCGGGCGACGAGCCGCATACTCGCGCGCGAGGGCGCGACGGTCGTGGTGGCCGATCTGCAGGACGCCGCGGGCGAAGAGACCGTGGCGGCGGTGCAGGCTGCCGGTGGCCGGGCCGAGTACCGCCATCTCGACGTCGGCGACCACGCCGCGGTGCGCGCGCTGGTGGCCGACATCGCCGCGCGGCACGGCGGCCTGGACGGCGCGTTCAACAATGCCGGCATCGAGGGGCCGACCGCCAAGATCCTCGAACTGCCGCCCGCCGACTGGGACCGCGTGCTGCGCGTCAACCTGACGGGTGTCTACGCCTGCATGCAGGCCGAGGTCGAACAGATGATGAAGCAGAAGCGCGGCGGCGCCATCGTCAGCACCTCGTCCGGCGCCGGCCTCATCGGTATCCCCGGCGCGGCGGCCTACAACTCGTCCAAGCACGGCGTGGTGGGCCTGACCAAGACCGTGGCGCTCGAGTACGCGCGCTACGACATTCGCGTGAACGCCGTGTGTCCGGGCTTCATCGACACCCCCATGCTGGACCGCGTGACCGACGCCAGCGTCAAGATCCGCGAGCAGCTGATCGGCGCCGTGCCCATGCGCCGCGTGGCGCGGCCGGAGGAGATCGGCGAGGCCGTGGCCTGGTTGCTGTCACCGCGCGCGAGCTACGTGACCGGCGTGGCGCTGCCGGTGGACGGCGGCTGGGTCGCGCAGTGAGGCCACGCGTCGCGACGTGATTGTGTGACCGCCTCGCGTACGGCGCGCCGTCGTCGTACGCGAGGCTCGGGTATCATCCCGGCCCCATGGACATCCTTCTGACCCTGGTGGACTTCATCCTCCACCTCGACGCCCACATCGCCGAACTGATCGACAGCTACGGCGCCTGGACCTACGCCATCCTGTGCCTCATCGTGTTCGTCGAGACCGGGCTGGTGGTGATGCCTTTCCTGCCCGGCGATTCGCTGTTGTTCGTCGCCGGCGCGTTCGCCGCCCGTGGCCAGTTCGATCTCACCACGCTGGTCGTGTCGCTGGTTGCCGCGGCGGTGCTCGGCAACACCAGCAACTACTGGATAGGCCGCGCGCTCGGGCCCAAGGTGTTCGGCTGGGAGAACTCGCGCTTCTTCAATCGCGCCGCGTTCGACAAGACCCACGCCTTCTACGAGCGGCATGGCGCCGTGACGCTCATCGTCACGCGTTTCCTGCCCTTCATGCGCACCTTCTCGCCCTTCGTCGCCGGCGTCGCCGCCATGACCCACGCGCGCTTCCAGTTCTTCAACATCGCCGGCGGGCTCGCCTGGGTGGTGTCGCTGTGCGTGGCGGGCTACTGGTTCGGCAACATCACCTGGATCCGCGAGCATCTCACCCTCGTGATCCTGGCGCTGATCATCATCCCGGCGCTGCCCACGGCCCTGGTCGCGGGGCGCGAGTGGCTGGCGGCGCGCCGCCGCGCCGCCTGAGGGGGCTCAGCGCGCGCCGAACAGGCTGACCACGTTGTCGCCCGCCGCGCGGGGCGGCGCCGGCGGCTGGTCGGCGATTGCCACCGCCAGCACGATTTCATGGGGGCGCGGCGCGTCGGCCACGCGTACCGCGATGGCTTCGAAGCGTTGCGCGAACGGATTGCGCTGACGACGTCCGAGCGGTACTTCGATGCTGGTGCCCTGCCCGCCGAGCTTGCGTGCCGACGGCACCAACTCCGCGTGCGCCGCGCGCCACGAGCGCGCCGGGCCGAGCAGCTGCGGATGCAGCACCGCGGTGGCGTGCTCGAGGTCGCCCGCCGCGCCGACGATGGCCGCCTTGCCATAGCAGCGCAGATCGCGCGGCGCGAGCCCGAGCGCGGTCGCCGCGTACTGGCCGAGCAGGCCGGTCAGTTCGTCGCCGATGGCGCCGAGGGCTTCCAGCGCGGCGTCCGGCGACAGGCAGCAGGGATTCTCGATCACCGCGAGCGCGGCGGCCCGCCGGCCGACGTCGTGCCGACCCACGAGGGGTTGGACGATGGTGAACAGCTTGCGAATACGGGCGGGCGGCATGGGAGTCCTCGCTCTGCACCGCCGGTGCGGTGCTCGGCTCTGGACATCGGCCGCCGGCGGCGCAACTTGCGCGCCGCGTGGTCCGGTTCGGAGCGGGAAGAATGGTGCCCTGGGCAGGAATCGAACCTGCGACCTACCGCTTAGGAGGCGGTTGCTCTATCCGCTGAGCTACCAGGGCATGGGGCTATTGTAGCTCGCCCGTTCCGCCCGCGCGCCGTGGTCCGTACGCCTCCGCATTTGTCAGAGAACGTTGCAATTCGGTGAACAATGCGCATTTCCGGCGGCAAATCGTTGCGCCTGTCATGCGTGCCTAGCACCATCTTTTCCGCGCCAGGGGAGGGCCCTGCGAGCAAACGGCAGTGAAAGGGCTCGCGCTGCATTCTCCATCACCGAGTGGACGGACGGCGACGACATGAACAAGCCTGGCATCGAGACCGTGCCCGCGGTCTCCGACCTGTTCGAGCGGCGATTGAAGGACAGCATCCTGCGTCGCGCGATCGAAGTATTTCCCGCCGCGGCCCGCGACGACCTGGTGCTGCAGGTCGACGACCTCGCGCGGCGCCTGGATGCGCTGGTCGAGGCGACGCGCAAAGTACGCGAGTCGCTGTCGTTCGACGTCATGCTGACCCGCTTGATGGCGCTCATCACCCAGGCCTTCGACGCCGACCGCAGTTCGCTGTTCCTGTACGACGCCGAGACCCGCGAGCTGGTCTCGCGGATCGCGCAGGGCGACAGCCTGGGCGAGATCCGCTTCCCGGCGGACGCCGGGATCGCCGGCGCGGTGTTCCACAGCGGCCAGCCGGCCGTGATCCTGAACGCCTATGCCGATCCGCGTTTCAACAGCGCGGTCGACGCCGCGACCGGCTATCACACCCACAACATCCTGTGCGTACCGCTGCGCACCCGCGCCGGCGACGTGATCGGCGTGACCGAAGTGCTTAACAAGCGCAGCGGCGACTTCACCGCCGCCGACTCGGCGCTGCTGCAGGCCTTCACCACCCATACCGCCATCGTCATCGAGTCCGCGCAGCTGGCCGAGCGCGCGCGCGACTCGCAGCGCGAGGAAGCGCGCATCCTGGAGGTCACCCAGGCGGTGTCCTCCGAGCTCAACATCGACAAGCTGCTGCGCAAGATCATCGGCATCGCGACCGACCTGCTCGACGCCGAGCGCAGCACGCTGTTCCTGCACGACCCGGTGACCGATGAACTCTGGTCGCGGGTCGCCGAGGGGCTGGCCGAACGCGAGATTCGCATTCCCGCGCACCGCGGCATCGCCGGCGAAGTGTTCACCAGCCGCGAGGCGGTCGTGATCGCCGACGCCTACGCCGACCCGCGCTTCAATCCCGAGGTCGATCGTCACACCGGCTATCGCACGCGCTCCATCCTGTGCGTGCCGGTGCTGAACAAGCACGGCATCGCGGTCGGCGTGATGCAGGTGCTGAACCGCCGCGGCGGACCGTTCCGTCCGCGCGACCAGCGCCGCCTGGAGATGCTCGCCGCGCAGAGCGCCATCGCGCTCGAGAACGCGCGCCTGTTTCGCGAGGTGCTGGACGAGCGGAACTACAGCGAGAACGTGCTGCGTAGCCTGTCCGATGCGGTGCTCACGCTGGACAACGGCGGCAACGTGGTCAAGGTGAACGAGGCGGCGGTGAAGCTGCTGCGCGTGCGCGCCGAGCAGATCCTCGGCGCTTCGACCGAGAAGCTGTTCGGCCGCGGCAATCCCTGGCTGCTCGCGAGCGTGCGTCGCGTGCTGGAGGGCCGCCAGCCGGACCTCGGCGTGGACCAGAAGCTCTTGACCTTCGACGGCGCGAGCGTGGCGGTGAACTACCACGCCACGCCGCTCGCCGACGCCGCCGGCGCGCCGCTTGGCTGCACGGTGATCATCGACGACATCACCGAGGAGAAACGCATGCGCGCGACCATGGCGCGCTACATGACCGCGCAGGTCGCCGAGCAGGTGCTGGCGGCGGGCGAGTCGGTGCTCGGCGGGCGTTCGCAGAACGTCACCGTGCTGTTCTCCGACATCCGCGGCTTCACCGGCATCGCCGAGCAGCTCGGCGCGCAGGAGACCGTGTCGCTCCTGAACGAGTATTTCACCGAGATGGTCGAGATCGTGTTCGAACACCAGGGCATCCTCGACAAGTACATCGGCGACGCGATCATGGCGGTGTTCGGCGCGCCCTTCGCCTCGCCGCGCGACGCCGACAACGCGGTCAAGGTCGCGATCCGCATGCAGCGCGCGCTGGCCGGCTTCAACGCGCGGCGCCGCGCGCAGGGGCGGGCGGAACTCGAGGTGCGCATCGGCATCAACAGCGGCGACGTGGTGGCGGGCAACATCGGCTCGGCGCGGCGCATGGACTACACCGTGGTCGGCGACGGCGTGAACGTGGCGGCGCGCCTGGAAAGCGCCAACAAGCAGCTCGGCACACGCATCCTGATCAGCGGCTCGACCCGCGAGCAGCTGCGCGACTACTACCGGCTGCGGGAAATAGACCTCCTGCAGGTCAGCGGCAAGCGCGAACCGGTGCCGGTGTTCGAAGTCCGTGGCCACGGCGACGATCCACTCGCGCCGCGCGAACTGGAACTGCTCGATCGCTTCGCGCGCGGCCTGGCCGCCTATCGCCACCGCGCGTGGGCCATGGCCATCGGCCATCTGGACGCGGTGCTCGACATCGACGGCGACGACCGCCCAGCCTGGCGGCTGCGCGAACGCGCGCGCCACTACGCCAGGCAGGAGCCGCCCGCGGATTGGGACGGCGTCTGGCGGCTGGATGAAAAGTGATCCGCGGGCTCAGCCTTCGCCGGCGAGCTTGGCCCAGGTGTCGCGCAGCGTCACGGTGCGATTGAACACCGGCCACTCGGCGGTGGAATCCTGCGCGTCGCGGCAGAAGTAGCCGAGCCGCTCGAACTGGAAGGCGTCGGCGGCCGCCGCGGCGAGCGCCGGCTCGGCGCGCGCGGCGCGGGTGACACTCTGCGAGCCCGGGTTCAGGTGGGCGAGGAAATCGTCCTGCGCGGCCGGATCCGGCACGTCGAACAGCCGATCGAACAGCCGTACTTCCACCGGCAGGCCGAGGGTCGCCGACACCCAGTGGATGATGCCCTTGACCTTGCGCCCGTCCGGCGTCTGGCCGCCGCCGGTGGCGGGGTCGTACTGGCAGCGAAGCTCGACGACCGCGCCGCTCGCGTCCTTCACCACCTCGCTGCAACGGATCACGTAGCCGAAGCGCAGGCGTACCTCGGCGCCGGGCGCGAGCCGGTGGAACTTCTTGGCCGGCACTTCCATGAAGTCGTCGCGCTCGACCAGGATCTCGCGGGTCAGCGGCATGCGCCGCGTGCCGAAGGACTCATCCTTGGGGTGATTGGCCACTTCCAGCCACTCCACGTGTTCCGCCGGCCAGTTCTCGATCACCACCTTGAGCGGGTCCAGCACCACCAGCGCGCGCGGCGCGGCGCGGTCCAGTTCCTCGCGCACGCAGTTCTCCAGCACGCCCATGTCGATCACGGTCTGCTTCTTGGTCACACCCACGCGTTCGCAGAAGGCGCGGATCGCGGCCGGCGGGTAGCCGCGCCGACGCATGCCCTTCAAGGTCGGCAGGCGCGGGTCGTCCCAGCCGCGCACGTGGCCGTCGCGTACCAGCTGCAGCAGCTTGCGCTTGCTGGTGATGGTGTAGTTGAGCTCGAGCCGCGCGAACTCGATCTGCTGCGGGTGGCAGGGCACGTCGAGCTGGTCCAGCACCCAGTCGTACAGCGGCCGATGGTCTTCGAATTCGAGCGTGCACAGCGAATGGGTGATGCCTTCCAGCGCGTCGGAGATGCAGTGCGCGTAGTCGTACATCGGGTAGATCTTCCACGCCTCGCCGGTACGGTGGTGCGGGGCGTGGCGGATGCGGAACAGCGCCGGGTCGCGCATGTTGATGTTCGGCGAGGCCATGTCGATGCGCGCGCGCAGGATGTGTGCGCCCTCGGGGAACTCGCCGGCGCGCATGCGGGCGAACAGGTCGAGATTCTCCTCGACGCCACGGTTCCGGTAGGGGCTGTCCTGGCCGGGCTCGGTCAGGCTGCCGCGGGTCGCGCGGATCTGCTCCGCGCTCTGGCTGTCGACGTAGGCCAGGCCCTTGCGGATGAGCTCGCAGGCGTAGTCGTAGAGCGCCTGGAAATAGTCCGAGGCGTGGAACAGGCGCTCGCTCCAGTCGAAACCGAGCCAGCGCACGTCGGCCTTGATCGCCTCGGTGTATTCCTCGTCCTCGGTCTCGGGGTTGGTGTCGTCGAAGCGCAGGTTGCAGGTGCCACCGTATTCCAGCGCCGTGCCGAAGTTCAGGCAGATGGACTTGGCGTGGCCGATATGCAGGTAGCCGTTGGGCTCGGGGGGAAAGCGCGTCGCCACCCGGCCGCCGTGCTTACCCGACGCATTGTCGGCGTCGATGATGTGGCGAATGAAATTGGCGGGCGGGTGATCGGGCTTGGCATCCATGGACGGTGAGCTTGCGGTCGTGAACGAACGACGATTATAGGGCCAGGTGTGGGCCATCGGCCCGCGCGCTGACGGTGGTCAGCACCGACCTGCGCGGCCGCTGGCAGGCTTCCGCGGAATGCGTGGCGCGGCCGCCGAATCGGTCGAATCGATGGCACCCGGTGCTACAATCCAGCGTCGAATCTTCGCCATGCTCCGCGCCCGGAGCGTTCCGGCGGTGAGGGTGGTCGCGGTCCCCCGGAATTAAAGCCGCGGGGCCGCCGGCACGATGGTAGTAGGTGGCGCGCCGGAAGCGCGCCGCCGAGAGACCATCGAGGCGGTTCCAAGAGGCATAGTTCGCGAGCATGGCAGCACAGCAGGGGCAGGGCGGCGGCATCGAGCAGCGCCGCTACGTGCGAGTGCCGATCAACCTCGAGGGGCTGATCGGTCTGCACGGCCGTGCGCCGGTGCCGTGCACTGTGCGCGACTTCTGCGCGGGCGGCATGTTCATCAGCGTCGATCCGGCCGCCTACGCCGGCCTGCCGCCGAATGCCAACGCGATGCTGTTCTTCGCGCTGTTCGTCGACGGCGTGAAGCAGGATTTCCAGGTCAGGCTGTCGGTCGCGCGCGCGGTCGCGAGCGGCCTCGGCGTGTCCTTCGTCGAGCCCGACCAGCGCGCGCTGGAACTGCTCGGCGCGCTGGCCGCGGCCCACGCGCCCGCGCCTGCCCCCGAGACGGCGAGCGAACTTGGTCGCACCCAACAAGGGTTCGCCCCGGAATTCGCCGGGCTCATCGAGCCGCTAAAGGCGCTCTGCGGTCAGCATGTCAGGCAGCTGTGCGAGCGCTTCCTCGAACGCGTCGACCAGGTGCTGTTCCTGGCCGCCCGTGACGCCGGCAACAACGTCGATCAGAACCGTTACCTGGACGGCCAGCGCGAGGTGCGCGGCCGGCAGAAGCGTGTGCGCGAGGCGGTGCCGGCGCAGATCGAGACCGGCGTCGCCATCCTGCGCAACCCGGCGAGCGAGACCGAACAGGACGCCAAGGCGCTCGGTCTGTCCGACCTGGCGCTGGTCGACAAGGACGAGTTCGAGGAATTCCTGGTCATCTCCGAGATGGTCTCGGAACTCGAGCCCGAGTTCAGCGAGCCGCTGCTGGCCGTCGGCCGCCGGCTCAGCTACCTGGCGAACCGCGAGGTGGATCTCGCCAGCAACCCGGTCAGTCCCGGGGCGCTGTGCAACGCCGTCGCGGAATGCCTGAAGGGCCTGCAGTCCGACCGACGGGTGACGGCGCGCGTGTACAAGGTGCTGCACGAGGTGATGTCGGCCAACCTCGGGCGCTTCTACGAAGAGCTGAACGCTCTCCTGGTCGCGCGCGGCATCCTGCCGGTCATCGAAAAGGACAAGCCGGTGCTGAAGAAGCGCCCGGCGTCGAGCTTCGACGCGCCCGCGCCGGAGCCGGAGCAGGTGGCGCCCGTCGAGCAGAGCGACGAGGACCTGCTGAACCTGATGCCGGGGCCGGAGAACTACCAGGGCCGCAACGTCGCGCCCGCCACGCGCGCGGGCGCGCCGGCCAGCCTGAGCGCGGCGCCGCCGACGCTCTCCGAGGGCGCGTTCCCGACCGGCGCCCCGCAGCCGCCGCCCGGTTTCGGCGTTCCCGCGCAGGCGGTGCTGAGCGCGGCGCCCAGTCTGCCACCCGGGTACGCGCCCGCGCCGCCCGCGGGCGGCATGATCCAGGGCGCGCCGCCCAGCCTGCCACCGGGCTATGCGCCGGCTGGCGTCGCGCCCGGATTCGCCCCGGGTTCGGTCGCCCCGGCCGGGATGCCGGCGGTGCCGGCCGGCGCCTATCTCGCCGCGGCCCCACCCAGTGTGCCCGCCGGTTACCAGGTCGCGAGCGCGGCGCCCAGCCTGCCGCCCGGCATGGTGGCGGGCGACGCCGCCGCGGGCGCTGCCGGCGCCGGTCTGCCTGGCGCGCCGATGGTCGGCGCGGCGATGGTCGACGTGTCCGCCACCGGCAGCTACGGCGGGATGTACGCCTTGCCCGCCGGCTGGGTCAGCAGCGGCGCGCGCGGCGTGCTGCCCAGCATGCAGCAGGGCTACAGCGCCGCGCAGACCCAGCTCGCCCTGCGTCGGCAGCTGGTGCCGGATGGTGGCATCGATCTCTCCGAATCCCTGCGCCAGCGCGGCGACTACAGCCGCACCCAGATCCTCCAGGGCCTGTCCGAACTGCAGTCGGCCTTCGTCGCGCAGAGCGCGCCGCCGCTGCTCGACGTCGAGGCCATCAAGCAGCGCATCACCGAGGCGCTGCTGGGCGACGGCGCGCCGCGCAAGCTGATCGCCGGCGAGGCGGCGGACGCCATCGAGGTGGTGGCCAATCTGTTCAGCGCGCTGTTGCACGATGCGCTGATCGCCAAGAGCGCCAAGCGCCATCTGACCCGCCTGCAGCCGTCGGTGCACAAGGCGGCGATGCTCGATGCGGAATTCTTCGCCTCGACCGCGCACCCGGTGCGCCAGATGGTCGATCGCATCGCCCAGCTCAGGGACGGCAAGGGCGAGCCCTTCGAGCAGCGCGACCAGCGCATCCAGGACCTGGTCGATCGCGCCAACGCCCAGTTCCACGAGGACGTCGACGTGTTCCAGCCACTGCTGGCCGAGCTCGACGGCATCCTGGGTGAACAGCGCGCGGAGTATGACGAGCGGGTGCGGGGCGTGGTGGCGTCCTGCGAGCAGCAGCAGCGGGTGCTGGACGAGCGCCGCGGCGGCAACCAGGAACTCGGCGACACCCTGTCCGAGCGCGCCGCCGACCTGCCCGAGGAATGGAACCGCTGGCTCGAGCGTTCGCGCGCGCTGGCGGTGGGGCAGCAGGCGTTGATGAACGCCAACAGCGCCAATCCGAACCTGGTGACGCTGGTCTGGAAGGAGCAGCGCAGCCAGATCTTCGTGTTCGTCGACGAGATCGGCAACAAGGCCAGCACGCTGACCCTGCAGCAGGTCGCCATGTACCTGCGCCGTGGCGTGCTGCGCGTGCTGGACAGCGAGGCCGAGGAGCCGCCGCTCGAGCGCGCCATGCTCGGCGTGGTCGACCAGCTGCACAGCCAGGTGGAGGAACAGGCGACGCGGGATCCGCTCACCGGCTTCCTCGCGCGGCGCTTCTTCATCGAGGCCATCGACGCGGCGCTGGCGGCCGGCGAGTCCGGCGGCGCCAAGCACGCCGCGTGCTGCCAGGTGTCGATCGAGAACCTGAAGCAGATCAACGAACAGTTCGGCGTCGAGACCGGCGACGGGCTGCTGAAGGCCTGCGCCGATGCGCTCCAGGGCGCGCTGCGCGCCAAGGGGCTGGTGTACGGCCGCCTGAGCGGCTCGGAACTCGGCGTGTTCTGGCCGAGCGGCGGGGTGCAGATCGCGCAGAAGCGCCTGCAGGCCGCCATCACCGCGCTGAAGGGCGTGGCCCTGGTGCTGGACGACAGCGAGCCGGCCGGTGACTCGACGCTCGACATGGGCCTGCAGTCGCTGTCCAGCGCGGCCACCGTGGTGAGCGCCATCCATGCCGATTTCGTCATCGGCCTGACCGGTAGCGACGATGCCGTGGTGCAGGCCGAGAGCCTGCTCGGCGCCGCGCGCGATGCCTGCGAGACGGCGCGCGGCCAGGGGACGGGCACCTTGCACGTGGCCGGCAGCGAGTCCGAGCAGCGCCGCGCGCTCGAGCAGATGGTCGCCTATGCCGGGCGCGCGCTGGAGCGGGATCGCCTGGTGCTGCTGGCGCAGAGCGTCACCAGCCTGAACGACGGCGAACTGCCGCCGGCCCTGCACGTGGTGGTCACCGCCCGCGACCGCAACGACCGCACCATTCCCCACCACCTGTTCGGACCGGCCCTCACGCGATCGCGGGCGGCGGCCGATATAGACCTGTGGGGCTTCCGCCAGACGCTCGCCTGGATGCTGGCCCACGAGGAGGAGGTGGAGCGCTACGCGATGGTGATCGTGCCGCTCTCACCGGCGTCGATGAAGAGCGAGCAATTGCCGCAGCAGATCATGGGCGAGTTCATGGAGATACCGGTGCCGCCGGGCAAAATCTGTTTCGAGATCCCGGACAGGGACGTGGTCGCGAATCTCGCGGAGACCGGCGATCTGATCACGACCCTGCGTGACTTCGGCTGTCGCTTCCTGCTCGACGAGTTCGGCAGCGGACACGCCAACTACGACTACATCAAGCGCCTCGAGGTGGACTACGTCACCATCAAGAGCTCCTTCCTGCTCGACGCGCAGAAGAATCCCAAGGACTTCGCCATGGCGAAGTCGATCAACGAGCTGGTGCACTTCATGGGCAAGAAGACCGTCGCCAAGCAGGAGCGGGGCGTGGATCTCGCGCCGACCATGCGCGAGATCGGCGTCGATTTCCTCTATGACCTGGCCGAGCAGGCCCAGCTCCTGCCCTGAGCGCCGCCATGAGCACCAACGAGCACATTCCCGCCAAGATCGGCAAGTACGACATCGTCGACGTGCTCGGCAAGGGCTCCATGGGCCTGGTCTACAAGGGCCACGACGCCTACGTCGATCGCGCGGTGGCGATCAAGGTCTCGACCAACGCCGACGCCGAGGACGACGGCGAGAGCATGGCCAAGCGCATGTTCGTCAACGAGGCGCGTTCCGCCGGACGGCTCGATCACCCGAACATCCTCAAGGTGTACGAGGCCGGCGAAGAGAACGGCATGCCCTACATGGTGATGGAGTACATCAAGGGCGGCGACACCCTGCGTACCTATTGCAAGCCGGATACCCGGTTGCCGATCAAGACCGTCATCCACCTCGTCCGCCAGGCCGCCGACGCGCTCGATTATGCCCACAGCCAGGGCGTGCTCCATCGCGACATCAAGCCGGCCAACATCATGCTGACCGAGGCCGGCGTGGCCAAGCTCGGCGACTTCGGCATCGCGCGGCGCATGGGCGTGGACCAGACCCAGATCATCGGCTGGTTCGGCTCGCCGCTCTACATGTCGCCGGAGCAGGCCCAGGATCGCGATCTAACGCCGCAGTCCGACCTGTTCTCGCTCGGTTCGGTGTTCTACGAGATGCTGGCCGGCACGCCGCCGTTCGCCGCCAAGGGACTCTCCAGCCTGATCCAGAAAGTGGTGTGCGAGGATCCGGTGCCGCTGACCGAGGTCTGCCCCGACGTGCCCGAGGTGGTCTGGCGGGTGGTGAAGAAGATGCTCACCAAGGACCTCGCCGGCCGTTACAAGACCGGCCGCGAGATCGTCGCCGACCTGGACAAGGTGGCCGAGCTGCTCGAACGCTCGCCGGTGATGCTGAGCGAAGAGGACAAGATAGCGCGCATGAAGGAACTGGCCTTCTTCGCGCAGTTCTCGAAGAACGAGCTGAAGGAAGTGTGCAAGGTCGCGACCTGGCGCACCTACGCGGCCGGCGAGACGGTGTTCGCCGAGGGCGACAAGGAGCGCGCCTTCTTCGTCATCGTCGAGGGCTCGGTGGCGGTGGCGATCAACGGCACGCGCATTCGCGATCTGGAGACCGGCGAGTGCTTCGGCGAGATGGAATACCTGTCCAACACGGGCCGCACGGCGAGTGTCGCCACCAATCGTGAATCGACCATCATCAAGGTCGATCGCGACTTCAAGGAATGGGCGTCGCTGCCTGGCCAGGTGCGCCTGAACCGCGCCTTCCAGGAAGTGCTGATCGAACGCCTGCAGGCGACCAGCAAGGCGCTCGCCCGCGCGCTGCGCTGAGCTCGGCGCGCCTCAGGCGCCGCCGAAGCGCAGCCAGGCGATCGTTCCCCACACCAGCGCCACCAGCAACGCGGCGAGCAGACCGGCGGCCGCGCCGTAGTCCTTGGCACGGCCCGAGAGTTCGTGGCGTTCGGCCCCGATGCGATCGACCAGCGCCTCGACGGCCGAGTTGAACAGCTCTGCGATCAGCAGCACCAGCAGGGCCGCGAGCAAGAGCGCGCGGTCCAGCGCGTCCCGTCCCACCCAGAACGCCAGCGGCGTCAGCACCGCGCACAGCAGCACCGCGTCGCGAAACGCGGTCTCGTGGCGCCAGCCGGCGCGAAATCCCTGCCAGGAATAGACGCAGGCCTTCAACAGGCGGGCGATGCCGTGACGCGGACGGGCCATGGCGGTCAGCGCGATCCGGCGGGCCGTCGGGCGGAGCGCGGGAACGGCGGGCGCGGCGCGGAGGAGGTCATGGAACTGTGAGTGTCGGTTGAAGCGGGCGGCAGTATAGCGGAGGCTTGCGCACGCGCCGGGGCTGGATATACTTACACCTGTTTTTATATACAGATAATGACCATGGTCACCGGTCTGACGGCCCGCCAGGCGGAAATCCTCGCGCTCATTCGCCGCACCGTGCAGCAGACCGGCATGCCGCCGACCCGCAGCGAGATCGCCGCCGCGCTCGGTTTCCGCTCGCCCAACGCCGCCGAGGAACACCTGCGCGCGCTGGCGCGCAAGGGCGTGATCGAACTCGTGCCCGGCTCCTCGCGCGGCATCCGCATCGCCGGCGAGGCGAGCGCGGGGGAGGTGCAGGGTCTGCCGGTGGTCGGGCGGGTCGCGGCCGGTCAGCCGCTGCTGGCGCTCGAACACATCGAGGAACATCACGCGGTGTCGGCGGAGCTGTTCAAGCCGCGCGCCGACTACCTGCTCAGGGTCGCCGGCTCGAGCATGCGTGATGCCGGCATCCTGGATGGCGACCTGCTCGCCGTGCATGCCACGCGCAACGTGCGCAACGGCCAGATCGTCGTGGCGCGTATCGATGACGAAGTCACCGTCAAGCGCTTCAGGCAGCGCGGCAACCGGGTGCGCCTGCTGGCGGAGAACCCCGAGTTCGCGCCCATCGAGGTCGAGCTCGGCGCGCGTGAACTGGTCATCGAGGGGCTCGCGGTCGGCGTCCTTCGCACCCGGTTGCCATGAGCCTCGAGGATCTCCTGCAACGTGCCCAGGTGTGGCGCGCCGGCCGCGCTGCCCCCGGCGTCGGCCTCGCCAGCGGCTTCGCCGCGCTGGACGCCATCCTGCCGGGCGGCGGCTGGCCCACCCGCGGCCTGACCGAGATCCTCGCCGCGGGCAGCGGCATCGGCGCGCTCCGCCTGGTGCTGCCCGCGCTGGCCCGCCTGAGCCGCGAGGGGCGCTGGATCATCTGGGTCGCGCCGCCCCACATTCCTTATTCACCGGCCCTGTCCGGCCACGGGTTGGATCTCACCCGCGTGCTGGTGGTGGATTTTCCCGAGGACGAACGCAACGCCGCCGCCCAGTCCCTGTGGGCCTATGAGCAGGCGCTGCGTTTCGATGCCTGCGGCGCGGCCCTGCTGTGGGTCGACCGCCTGCCGCAGCTGCGCCTGCGCCGCCTGCAGCTCGCCGCCGAGAGCGGCGCCACCTGGGGACTGCTGTTCCGTCCCGCGGCCTGCGCCGCGCAGGCCTCGCCGGCGCCCCTGCGGCTCGAACTGCGGGCGCTCGACGCGGCGTCCGCGCCAGCCGCGCTGCAGGTGCGCCTGCACAAGGCCCGTGGCCGCCATGCCGGCCAGTGCTGCCGGCTCGAACTCGAAATATAAGAAGGAGCATCACCATGCCCAGTTCCCTGCCCCTGTTCGACTCCGCGCCCTTGCCTGTCGCGACCCGCGGTCCGCGTTCCACGCCGGAACGCTGGCTGCCGACCCGTCCCCTGCCGGCGCCGACCCTGTGGCTCTGCCTGCATCTCCCGCAGCTGCCGCTGGAAGTGCGCACCCGCGGCCTGCCCGCGTCCCGCGCCTGCGTGCTGGTGGAGGGCGAGGGCACGCGTCGCCGCGTGCTGATGGCCAACACCCGCGCCGCGACCCTGGGGATCCGCGCCGGCATGCCGGTGGGCGCGGCCCACGCGCTCGGCGAAGTGGTCGAACTCGAGCGCAGCGTGGAGGCCGAGCAGGCCGCGCTCACCCGGCTCGCCCATTGGGCGATGCAGTTCTCGCCCCTGGTCAGCCTGGTGGCCCCCGACGGCGTGCTGCTCGAGGTGCGCGGCAGCCTGCGCCTGTTCCAGGGCGTCGAGGGCTTGCTCACGCGCCTGCGCCAGGGCCTGAAGCAGCTCGGCTACCGCGCCCAGTACGCGGTGGCGCCGACGCCGCTCGCCGCCACCGCCCTGGCGCGCGTGAGCGCGCGTGCCGTGGTGGAGGACATGCACGAATTGCCGCGCCATCTCGCCGGTCTGCCGCTCGCGGCGCTGCGCCTCGCGCCGGCGGAGGAGGAGGCCCTGGCGAGCGTCGGCGTGCGCACCGTGGGCGAGTGCCGGCGGCTGGCGCGCGCCGACCTGGCGCGACGCCTGTCGCCCGCGCTGCTTGATCATTTCGACAAGCTCCACGGCCTCGCGCCCGATCCCCGTGCCGCGCTGCCGGTCCCCAATCGCTTCGAGAGCCGGCTCGAACTGCCCTGGGAGGTGAGCCATGCCCAGGCGCTGGTGACCGCGGGCGAGCGCCTGCTCCACGAATTACAGGGTTTCTTGCGCGGCCATAACGCGGTGACCCGGCTGCTGCGCTGGCGTCTGCGGGATCGCAGCGGACACTGGCAGAGCTTCGAACTGCGGCTCACGCAGCCGGGACGCGAGCAGGCGCACATGCTGCTGCTGTTGCGCGAGACCTTGATGCGCATGAGCCTGGCGGCGCCGGTCACGGCCATGGAACTGCTGGTCGACGACCTTGTGCAGGGCCGGCCGGGTGAAGGCGCTGACCTGTTCGGCCAGCGCCCGGCGGCGCAGGGCGAGGCCTATGCGGCGTTCATCGATCGTCTGCGTGCGCGTTGCGGTGACGAGGCGCTGCGCGGCGTGGCGCTGGAGGCGGCTCATCGCCCCGAGGCGGCCTGGCGGTGGCGTCAGGGCGAGGGGCTGACGCTCGCCCAGCGGGTCGGCGCGCGCAGCCTGTCCGCCGCTGGACGACAGGCGCGTCCGCTGTGGCTGGTCCGAGAGCCGCTCACCCTGCCGACCCACGAGGGCATCCCGCATTTCGAGGGACCGCTCACCCTGGCGCCCGAGCGTGAACGCATCGAGGCGGGCTGGTGGGAAGGGCCGGCACCGGCCCGCGATTATTTCGTCGCCCGCACCCCCCGTGGCGGTCGCCTGTGGGTCTACAAGGAACTGGAAGGCGAGCAGCGCTGGCGCCTGCACGGCGTCTTCGAATAGCGCCTGAGACGCGCGCGCCCACCCGCCGTCTTCACCTTCACGCTTGGCACGAGCTTCTTTGCCGGTGCCCCCCGGCCCCTGGTGCCGACGCCTGCCGAACCCCGCGGCGGGCGTCGGCGCCCTTTCTATCCCAGCATCGAATGGGCCATGTGCATGACAAACGCATTGCACAAAGTGCCAACTAGGGGGCAAAATCCGCCCCGGAATGGGGGGGAAGCAGCATCGACACGCTTGCCGCGAGCGCCGTACTGGGGAGCACGACGCCGCCGGTCTTCATTTTGTCTGGATATTGCGGGCTTAATTTCGCTAGCTCACTAATGTTACGAACCGGTTATAATCTCGGTCGCTGCGTCAGGGGGGACAAACCAGGCTCGCGCAGGTTTGTCGATTCGGTCCGCTCAAATCAATTCGAGACATGATGAAAGCCACCATAAGAAACAGCCAATTGCCGCTGCGCAACGCCGACTTCGACACCCTGGTCGAAGCGCTCGAATATGCTGCCGAGGGCGAGGCGGGATACAACTTCTACGACGGCCGTGGTGAGTTGTTCGCGGTGCTGAGCTATCGCGAGTTGCGTGTCGAGGCGATGGCACTGGCCCGCCGCCTGCGCGGACTGGGCTGCAAACGTGGCGCACGCGTCGCCATAGTGGCGGAGACCGAACCGATGTTTCATCGGTTTTTCTTTGCCTGCCAGTATGCTGGCTACATCCCCGTGGCCCTGCCCGCCGGCTTCCAGCTCGGCGCGCGCAAGGCCTACGTCGAGCAGCTCGAACGCATGCTCGACAGCTGCGGCGCCGACCTGGCCGTCGCCCCCGAATCCCACGTCGGTTTCCTGCGCCAGGCGGTCGAACGCCTGAACCTGGTCAAGGCCGGCACTCCCGACGAATTCGATGCCCTGCCGGAAGCGGACTGCGTGCTCGAGCCGCTGCGCGCGGACGAGACGGCCTACCTGCAATACACCTCCGGCAGCACGCGCTTCCCGCGCGGCGTCGAGATCTCCCAGCACTGCGTGATGACCAACCTGCGGGATATCGCGGTGCATGGCCTCAAGATCACGCGTGAAGATCGCATGGTCGCCTGGCTGCCCCTGTACCACGACATGGGCCTGGTCGGCTTCGTCCTGCTGCCGCTGGGCAGCCAGCTGTCGGCGGATTACCTGAGCCCGCGCACCTTCGCCATGCGCCCGCGCCTGTGGCTCAAGGTCATCTCGCAGAACCGCGGCACCATCTCTTCCAGCCCGCCTTTCGGCTACGCGCTGTGCGCCAAGCGCCTGCGCCTGACCGACCAGGACCGTTATGACCTGAGTTCCTGGCGCGTTGCCTGCGTCGGCGCGGAGCGCATCCATCCGGAGCCGCTGCGCCAGTTCGCCCATGTGCTGGCGCCCGCCAAGTTCGATCCCCGCGCCTTTGTCGCCTGCTACGGCATGGCGGAGTGCGCGCTCGCCATCAGCTTCGCCGATCTCGGCGCCGGCATCAGCGCGATCAAGGTCGACAAGGAAACCATGGCCACCACCGGTCGCGTGGAACCCCTGCCCGAGGGCGCCGACGAGCGCGCCGAGGACACGCTGACCTTCGTCGACTGCGGCGAGATCCTGCCCAGCTTCCAGATGGCCATTCGTGACGACGAAGGCCGCGACCTGCCCGACTACCAGTGTGGTCGCATCTGCCTCAAGGGGCCGAGCGTCATGTCGGGCTACTTCCAGAACCCGACCGCCACCGCCGAGGTCCTGTCCAAGGATGGCTGGCTCGACACCGGTGACATCGGCTACCGGGTTGGCACCCACGTGGTGGTGACCGCGCGCCGCAAGGACGTGATCATCGTCAACGGCCGCAACATCTGGCCGCACGACCTCGAATACGTGGCCGAGAGCCTGCCCGGCGTGCGCTTCGGCAACGTCTCGGCCTTTTCCTTCGCCGACGACAGCGGCGCCGACCAGGTCGTGATGGTGGTCGAGTCGCGCGAAACCAATCCGGCCAAGATGCGCAGCCTGATCGACGAACTCAAGTCGCTGATCAACACGCACTTCGGCATCACCTGCCACATCGACCTGGTGCCGCCGCGAACCCTGCCGCGCACCTCCTCGGGCAAGCTCTCGCGTTCCAAGGCCAAGCAGGACTTCCTGGCCCGCGCGGAGGCGCCACAGGGCGCCAGCGCCCTGGGCGCCCACGGCTGAAGAAGCGCCCCTCCTGAAGCGACCCATCGCCCTGACCGGGGCCACCGGGTTCATCGGCCGCGAATTGCAGCGCCAGCTGCTCGCGGCCGGGCACCCGGTGCGGGCACTGCAACGACCCGGATCGCGCCGCGCCGACGCCCTGTTGCCGGGTGTCGAGCGCGTGGCGGTCGGACTGGACGATCCGCCCGCGCTGCAGGACGCCCTGCGCGGGGTCGACGCGGTCATCTCCTGCGCGGGCGCCGTGCGCGGCGCATGTCCCGCGGACTTCGGCCCGGCCAACGTGGCAGGCGTAGCGAATCTCGCCGCCGCCGCCGCCGCGCAGTCGGATCCGCCCTTCTTCCTGCACATTTCCTCGCTCGCCGCCACGCGCCCGACGCTGTCCGACTATGCCGGGAGCAAGGCCGCCGGCGAGGCGGTGCTGCGCGCGGTGCCGGGGTTGGCGTGGTGCATCCTGCGTCCGCCGGCGGTCTACGGGCCCGGCGACAAGGAACTCCTGCCGCTGTTTCGCGCGATGCGCTTCGGGCTCGCCGTGATCGTAGGTCCTGCGGAACAGCGGCTGTCACTGCTGCACGTCGAGGACCTGGCGCGCGCGGCGCTCGCGGTGCTCGAGCACCGTGATGCCTGCCGGGGCGGGGTGTTCGGCCTCGACGACGGCACGCCCGCCGGTCATGGCTGGCCGGCGATCGTCGCGGCGGGCCGCGGCCGGCTGCCGGTGCTGTCCCTGCACGTACCGCGCGTGCTGCTCGCGGCGCTCGGGCGCCTGAACCTCATGCTCGCGCGTGTCACCGGGCATGCACCCATGCTGACACCGGGCAAGGTCCGCGAGCTTTCGGAGCCCGAGTGGCTCTGCGATAATTCCGAGTTCCACGCCGCGACGGGCTGGCGCCCACGCGTGGCATTGCAGGTCGGCATCGAACGCTTGTTCGCCGCACATTCCTCCTAATCACACCGGAATCACGTAGTGGGTACTGAACTGGCGGTCGAAGACCGGCTCATAGCCTTGCTCGGCAAGACCCTTGGACCGGACGCGGTCCTCTCACCCGCCACCAACCTGGTGGGTGATCTCGGCCTGGAATCGATCCAGGTGATCGAGTACCTGTGCGAGGTCGAGGACCATTTCGATCTCGCCATCGACGAGGCGACGCTCGCCGACGTACAAACCATAGGCGACCTGGCCGCCGTGATCCGCAAGCTCGGCAAGGACTAGACCCATGGCCCTGCTCGACAAGTTCGACGCCGCGCGACGCACGCGCGACACCCTCGCCGCGCTGCCGCTGAATCCCACCGACGTGGTGATCGAGGAGGTGCTCTCCGCCACCGAGGCCATGATCCAGGGGCGCCGCACCATCATGGCCGGTACCAACAACTACCTGGGCCTGACCTTCGACACCGGCGCCATCGCCGCCGGCCAGGCGGCGCTCGCGGCCAGCGGCACCGGCACCACCGGCTCGCGCATGGCGAACGGCACCTATCGCGATCATCTATTGCTCGAGCGCGAGATCGCGGCGTTCTTCGATCTGCCCTACGCGATGGTGTTCTCGACCGGCTATTCCGCCAACCTCGGTTCGCTGGCCGCGCTGCTCGCGCCCGGTGACGCCGTGTTGCTCGATTCCGAGGCCCACGCCTCGCTGTTCGATGGCTGCCGGCTGTCCGGCGCCGACATCTTCCGCTTCAAGCACAACGACGCCGACAGTCTCGCCAGTCGGCTGCGTCGCCTGGGCGAGCGCGCAAGTTCCGCGCTGATCGTCGCCGAGGGGTTGTACAGCATTCGCGGCGACTGCGCGCCCCTGCGCGAGTTCGCGGCGGTCAAGCGCGAGTTCGGCGCCATCCTGTTCGTCGACGAGGCGCATTCGCTTGGCCTGTACGGCGATCATGGCCGCGGCCTGGTGGAGCAGGAGGGCGTGGCCGAGGACGTCGACTTCATCGTCGGCACCTTCAGCAAGAGCCTGGGGTCCATCGGCGGCTTCTGCGTCAGCGCGCGCGAAGAGCTGCCGCTGTTCCGCTACGCGAGCCGCCCCTACATCTTCACCGCCTCGCCCTGCCCGTCGGTGATCGCCACCACGCGGGTCGCGCTCGAACAGCTGCGGACGCGGCCGGAACTGCGCAAGACCGTGTGGGACAACGCCCATCGGCTCTACGCCGCGCTGGCCGAACTCGGGCTCGAGCTCGGACCCGACGTCAGCCCGGTGATCGGCATTTCGCTCCGCGAGCGCGAAGTGGCGTTCGCCTGCTGGCAGGCGCTGTTCAACGCCGGGGTCTACACCAATCTCATTCTCCCACCCGCCGCGCCGGACGGCGGCAGCCTCATTCGCTGCAGCGTCACGGCGGCGCACACCCGCGCGCAGATCGACCAGATCGCCGCGGCTTTCGCCCAGGTCTGCCGGGATATCGGCGTCGGCCGGCACGCCGCCGCCTGAGCTCGCGCCTCAGTCCGCCAGGGCGCGGCGTACCGTCCAGGCCATGCCGGCGAGCGACGTGGCCCACAGCACCAGCGTCGCGATGCCGGGGGCGATGAGTCCGAGGCTCGGCGTCAGCAGCTGGAAGGTGGCGATGAACAGTACCGAGGCCAGCGCCTGGATGCCGAGCATCGCCTTCGCCACGCCGAGCGCGTAGCCGGCCGGGCGCAGCGGCGCCGCCGCGAGTTCGAGCGTGGCCGCGGCGATGAGCCAGGTGAGGACTGCCGACGCCGGGGCGAAGCTCGCGCCCACCGTCAAGGCCAGCAGCGTGTCACCCCACCAGGCCGACACCACCGCCAGCAGCAGCGCGGGCACACCCATCAGCGCCGCCATGCTCACCACCACGTGGCGAAACGCGTGATCGCGACGGTGACGCAGGCGCGCGAGATCGGGATAGATCGCCTGGCGCACCAGCACCGCGGGCTTGGCCACCACGTTGGCGAACTCCCGCGCAATTCGATACATGGCCGCGCCCTCGGCGCCGAGCAGCGCGCCGGCGTACAGCGTGCCCAGCGATTTCGGCACCATGTCGAGCGTCGCCTGCCAGTAGATGACGTTCAAGAAGCTCCACAGGTCGGGATGCTCCTGGCCCATGCGCCGCAGTTCCAGCGGACCCCGCAGCCGCGACCAGGGCAGGCGCGCCGCCACTTCCCGCGCGCCGAACCACAGCACGCCCAGGTACTGCACGAGCTGGGAACTCGCCCACACCGCAGCGACGGTCTCGATGCTGGCATGGCCGCTCAGCACCAGGAGCCCCACCCCGAGCAGCCGCCACAGCCCGCTCGCCGCCTGCACGATGCTGATCGCGTCGAAGCGATCGAAGATGCGCAGCGCGCCGCTGGCGGTCGCGGTACCGGAGAACAGCAGCACCGAGCAGTAGCCGACCGCGATGCGCGCGGTTTCGTCCGACCAGCCGAGCGGCTCCCGCGCCCACCATGCGATGGCGGTCGCGAGCAGCGTGCCGGACAGTGCGCTCAGGCAGTCGAGCGCGAGCGAGACGCGCAGCAGGCGTGCCAGCCCGTCGAGGTCGCGCTCCTCGTCCAGCGCCACGCCGTAGCGGACGATGGCCTCGAAGGGCTTCACGTTGCAGAACGCCCGCACCACCAGCATGTAGGCGCCGATCATCGCCACGGTGCCGAAGCCGTCCGGTCCCAACGCGCGCGCGCTCAGCAAGGTCGACAGGAAGCCGAGCACGCCGCCCACGGCGCGGCCGCCGGCCAGCACCGCGAAGTTCTGCAGCACGCGCTTGAGCGCAGGCAGGGCGAGCGCGCGTTTCAGCATCAGCGAAAGCCACCGCGCCGGTACAGGCGCCACAGCGTGCCCCAGCCGAACAGCAGGGGGTGACGGCGCGCGCGCGGCGAGGGCACTTCGACCACGCCGGAATGCCGCGCCACCTTCCACACCACGTAGTCCAGCGGGTCGTTGAAGGTGAAAGCGGCCTTCAGCAGGCGCGCGATGGACAAGAGCTTGCCGAGCGCGCGGCGCGCGCGCCATTCGTGCTCGACCCTACGCCAGGCGAGCGCGGCGGGCGTGTGCCGCCAGCAACCATCGGGCAGCGCATCGAGGGCGAACTCGTGGGCCAGCGCGGCGAGATGGGCGTCGAGGGTCGAGGCATAGGCCTGGTACAGGCGCGCCGCCGCGTCGCGATCCTCCGAACGCAGTTCCGCGCCGTAGCTGCGGCCGAAGGCGGTGGTCCACAACTCGGCGGCGGAGAAGTTCTCGGGCAGCAGCGGCAGGCTCGCACGCAGCATGCGCCGCGCCGCGCATCGGCCGAGACCCGCGACGCGCGCGCGGACGGCCTCGTCGCGCGCCATCAGCACCATGTAGGGCTGAGCGAAGCGCGCCCAGAAATAGGAATGGAAGTCGTGGTCGAGCGCGCGCTCGAAGGCGTCCAGCGTCAGCGTCGCGTACTTCGCCGCCTGGCGCGCGGCGCCGTCGCCCACCGTGACGAAGTAGACGTTGGGCGGCAACAGGCGATTCGCGAATCCCGCGATTCCCGGCAGCGCGCGGTAGTCATCCAGCAGCACGTAGAAGTCGAGCACCGTGTCGCGCTTGCCGCGCAGGTAGGAGCCGTAGGCGAGCACCGCCAGCAGGTGCGCGCCGAAGCGCTGCTCGAACTGCCGCGTGAAGGCGGCGAGCAGCGGATCTTCGTCAGGCGTGGCGGCGCTCGCGTCGTCGGCCTCAGCCATACGCACCGCGCGTGCCGGCGAAGGTGCGATAGGCGCGCGCGTGGTTCGCGGCGGCGGCGGGATCGTTGAGCCAGGACTGCAGCGGTCCGTGACGCAGCCGCTCACTGCACGCGTACATGAGCCGCAGCGCCATCAGCGCGCTGCTGCCGGCGGTCCACCAGGCCACGCCGTAGAGCGCCCAGTCGGCGCGTCCGCAGGCGAGCGCGACGCTCATGATGACGAGGCAGGGATTGCGCCGCGCGGTCACCAGGCGGAAGTAGGCATCGAACGGGCGCCAGGCGAACAGGCTGCAGTCGCCGAGCGAATGGAACAACCCCTCCAGGGCGCGGCCCGCGAGGTAACCGCCGACGATGAGCCAGACCATGAGGCTGTGGGTGGCGGGCGAGAGGGCGTCGCCCAGGCCCTCGGCCCACAGCACGTACCAGATGGGCGGATGGATGATGTCCATGCCATGGTCGAGCCAGTGACCGAGACGGCTGGACTGCACCGTGACCCGCGCGAGCTTGCCGTCCACGGTGTCCAGCAGGGTCATGATCCAGCCGCACACCAGGCCCGGCAGCCAGGCGCCGACGGCGAACAGCCAGCCGGCCGCGATCACCAGCGCCAGCCCGGTCAGGGTCACCATGTTGGGCGTGATGCCGAGGCTCGCGCACCACCCGACCACGGTGCGCGCCGGCCGCGGCCACACGAACTTGGTGACGAGATCGGTGATGCCCTTGTAGGCGTTGCCGTACAGCACGCTCTCCAGCGCCTGGCGCCGCTCCGCGCCCATGGGCTCGAGCAGCGGCGGCTCGACGCGGCGGAGCGCCCGGTCGAACTGTTCGAGTTCGGCCGGGCGCAGCACGGGGGCGGCCGGTCGCGGCGCCTGTGGGTCGCTCATCGCCGCGGCGAACTCGGCCGCGCGCGGCCCGCCGCACACGGCACCCGCGAGGCCGCCGTCGGTCGGGCATTCGAGCAGCGCCTCCTGCTGGCGGCGCAGCGCGCTCACGGTGCGCTGCTCGAAGAGATAGCCGGCATGGACGAGGAGCACCTGTTCGGCGCTCGCCGCGAGGCCGATGTCGTCGACGATGTCGTGGATCCCCACGGCGCGCAGCTGGCGCGCCAGGCGTTCGCGGGAACTGAGTCCCCAGAGGCGCAGCGGGTGGTCGCCGACGATGTAGGCAAGGATGGCCATGGGCTATACTGCGAGCCTCGATGATCGATTAGTAAATCCTTGAATTATAGAAATTTCAGCGATCAGCGGTAAAGCCTCGTGACGGTCCGCCTGCTGCATCTCACCGACCCTCACCTAAGCTCGCTGGCCGGCGTGTCGCTCTGGTCGTTGCGCGGCAAGCGGCGCCTGGGCTACCTCTCGTGGTGGCGCAAGCGCCGGCACCAGTTGAACGCCGCGACGCTCGCGCGCGTCACCGCCGCCGCCTGCGACGACGCGCCGGATCTCGCGCTGGTCACCGGTGACCTCGTGCACATCGGACTCCCAGCGGAACTCGCCGAAGCGCGGCGCTGGCTGGACGGTCTCGCAGCCCGCGTGCCCGTGGTGCTGGCGCCCGGCAATCACGATTGCTACCGCGCCGACACGGCGGCCGGCATCGGCGCGGCCTGGCAACCTTTCCTCTCCGACGCGACCGCGACCCCGCAAGGCTTTCCGCGCCTGGTGACGCGGGACGAGGTCACCGTCATCGCGCTGTCCTCGGCCGAACCGCGGCCCTGGTGGTCGGCCGGCGGCCGCCTGGGCGACGCGCAGCGCGAAGCGCTCGATCGACTGCTGACGGCGTCCACTGGCCGCTTCCGCTGCGTGATGCTCCATCACGCGCCGCTGCCCGGCCAGGCGCCGGGCCGCAAGGCGCTGGACGATGCGGGCGAACTCGCCTCGCTCCTGGAACGCCACGGCGTTGAACTGGTGCTGCACGGTCATCTGCATCACAACGACGAACGTCACCTCGGCAGTCGCACGCGGGTGTTCGTCAGCGCGCCTGCCTCGAGCTGTTCGCGCGGCAATCCCGCGGCCTATCGCCTGTTCGACATCAGCCGCGAAGATGGTGAGTGGCAAGTCCACGCCACCTTGAAGGCGGAGGCGCAGGGCGTCATGCGCACCGTGGAGGCGCACAGCTGGCGCCTGCCCGTGCTGACCGCCTGAGCGTCACCTCGCGCGCCTGATCGCCAGCACCGCGACCAGCAGCAGCAGCGCCGAGGGCGCGAGCGCGGTCGGCGCTGGCGGCAGGTCGAGCAAGGTGGCGAGGTGACTCGTGATCTGGTTGAAGAGATAGAAGCCGACGCCGGCCACGCCGCCGGCCACCACCCGCGTGCCGGGCGTGCGGCTGCGCGTCCCGGCCAGCACGAAGGGCAGGCCGAGCAGGGTCATGGCGAGCAGCGCGCCCGGCAGGGCGAGCTGCTGCCAGAACATCGCCTGGTACTCGCGCGTGTCCACCCCCGAACCGCGCATCTCGCGAATGTAGGCGTAGAGGTCGAACACCGACAGCGCGTGCGCCGGCGCGATCAGGGTGGCGAGCTGCTCGGGCGTGAGAAAGCTCTGCCACTCGAGCGTCGCCATGCGTCGATGGGCGACCGAGTCGTCGCCCAGCACGCGCTCGTCCACGTCGTGCAGCAGCCAGGTGCGCGCGTCAACGATGTCGGCCTTGTCCGCCTGCAGCAGGCGCTGCAGGCGCCCGCGCACGCCGAGTTCGTAGATCTCTATCTCGCGCGGGATGCGTCCGAAATCCACGCCGCCGACGCGCAGGAAGCGGTTGTCGCTGCGGCTCCAGAATTCCGCGCCGCCGATGGCGGTCTGCGGCAGGGTCTTGGAGCGGTACTCCTGCGCGTGGCGCTCGACCAGCGGCACCACCGTCGCGCGCGCGGCCATGGCGAGCACGATCAAGGCCACGGTCGCGACCAGCAGGCCGCGCGCGATGCGCCAGGGCGAGAGGCCCGCGGCGCGCAGCGCCAGCAGTTCGCCGTGATTGGCCAGTGTGCCCAAGCCGAGCACCGAACCCAGCAGGGTCGTCACCGGCAGCAGGTCGATGATGCGCGTGGGCGTGGTCAGGATCACCACCGCGATGGCGTCGATGGTGGTGAAGCTGCCGACACCCACATCGTCCAGTTCCTCGGTGAGGGACATGAAGCCGAACAGCGCGAGCAACAGCGCAAGTACCACCACCGCGGACTTGCAGAAGTGCAGCAGGACGTAGCGATCGATCAGCGTGAGGCGAGGCACGGCGCGGCCCACGCGAGGCGGCGAAAGGGCGTGGCGCGCCACAGCACGAGCAGTGCCGCGGCGAGCAGGGCCGGCACCCACCAGATACTGGGCGCGAGTTGGTGCTCGACCCAGGTACGGCCGACGCCCAGCAGGTTGTAGTACACCGCGTAGACCGCGAGCGCGATCGGCAGCCGCGCGTAGCGGCCCTGGCGCGGTCGGGTCTCGGCCAGCGCAAGCGCGGTGAGCGCCAGGAGGGCCGTCGAGATCGGCGTCGACAGCCGCCACTGCAGCTCGGCGCGGTCGTCGGGCGCGTCGGACAGCAGCAGCGCGGCGGTCGGTTCGGACTTGGTGCGGTACTCGCGGGTCAGGATGCGCGCGGCCTTGATTGACAACGTCAGGGTGTCGAAATTGCCGTAGAAGTCCGAGCCGCCGGCGATGTTCTTGTAGATGCTCGCCTCGGACAGCGTGAGGCTGTGGCGATCGCGCGTGGTGAAGGGCTCGAGCTTGCCGCTCGGCGCGGACACCACCACCACACCGTCGCCGCGCCGCTCGCGGATGAACACGCCGCGCAGTCCGCGGCCGTCGCGATCGATGTGCTCGACGTACACCGCGCGATCGTTGTTGTCGTAGAGATAGAAGCGATGGGCCTTGATGCGATCGAGTTCCGAGGACGCGTCGGCTTGCGCCTTCAGCTGGAACATCGCAGAGTAGACCCACGGCCGCACGGTGAAGGAGAACGCGCCGATCGCGACCGCGAGCAGCAGGCTGGCCATGAACAGCGGCCGCTGCAGACGCAGCCTGCCGTAGCCGCAGGCCTGCATGGCGGTCAGTTCGGCGTGGCTGTTCAGGCGGCTGAAGCCGACGATGAGCCCGAAGTAGAGGCCGAGCGGCAGCAGCACTTCCAGCGCGATGATCGACTTGTAGAGCGTCAGGCGCGCGACCTCGTCGGCGCGCAGCAGACCGCCGGCGGCATCGGTCAGGAAGCGGGTCAGGCTGTAGGCCAGGAACACCACGGTGAGCGCGGCCGCCACGGCGGCGAAGCTCGCGCCGATTTCACGCAGAAGGTAGCGATCGAGCAGCACGATGTTCGAACCGGTGAACCAGCAGGGCGGACCAGCCGGCTATGATGCGGAGCGCTTCGAGCACGCGCAACCGCTGGCGTGGCTTCTCCTGTGCGTGAGCCTGGGCGCGGGCGCGGCCGAGACCGCGAACAAGCGCGGTGACGATTACCGCGAGACCATCATCGCCCGCGCGCACGAGGCCTGGGAGTCGCCCGACGGCGGCACCATGTTCATTCGCGGCAACCTGGAACTGCGCGGCACGCGCTGGCGCATCCAGGCCGATGCCGCGCGCATCGAGGGCAAGCTCGGCAAGCCCGACACCGTGGTGGTGGACGGCACGCCGGCGCGTCTGGTCGTGACTCCGGAAGACGATTCGCAACCCTTCGAAGGCCACAGTCGTCATCTCGAATTCAGGCCGCAGGCCAAGACCGTCAGGCTCGAGGGCGCGGCGACCATCGTCAAGGGCCAGCAGTCGATCACCAGTGAATCGATTCGCTACGAGCTCGACAGTCGCACGCTGGCGGCGGGCGCGCGTGGGCGGGTGAAGGTGGTGACGTCGCTACCGTCGAAGTCGCGGGACTGAGCGCGGGCCGGCGCGCGCTCAGCGCCGCGGCCAGTGCTTGAGCAGCTGTTCGCGAATGCGCGCGTTGCGCGCGTCGTCGGTGGGATTCACCTGGTCGAGACGGGGCGGTCCGGGCCAGGCGGCGTCGGTGAAGGCCTGGCCTTCGAACGCGCGCATGCTGCCGTAGCGCGGCAGCACGTGGTAGTGCACGTCCGCGTCGACCATCATCAGCATCAGGTAGTTGATCTTCTCGTGGGCGAACGCCGCGGCGAGGGTCTGTTCGATGTCGGCGGCGACCTGCACCAGCTCCGCGCCCGCTGCCGGCGACACCGCGCCGAAGCTCGTGACGTTCTCCTTGCAGGCCAGCACCAGCGCGCCGAGCGTGACCTGCTGCGGACGCAGCAGCACCGCCCAGTATTCGTAGTCCGCGACCAGCGAGCCGGGATAGCCGAACTTGCGCATGGTCGGGTTCATGATCGCGCCTCAGCCCGCCGCGCTGACGCCGCGCGCCGGGTACCAGGCCGACACCACGCGCTCGGCGCGCTCGAGGTCGGCGCGGTCGTCGATCTCGCACCAGGACAGGCCGTCTATCGGACAGGTCGCGACCAGGCCGTCGTCGGCCAGCTTGTCGACCGCCGCGAGGTACCACTGCTTGAGCCCAGTGCCGTAGCGCATCATGTGGTCGAGCTGCGCGGTGAAGCGCGCGCCGCCCTCGCGTCGGAAACACATCATGCCGATGGACTCGCCGTTCACGGCGGCAGTGTCGAGCTTCTTGCCCACCCGCCGCAGCCGCCCGTCGCGCACGACGACCTTCATGTCGTCATCGTCGTAGGCGGGCTTGCTGTCGGTCACCAGCGTCACCGCCGCGCCCACGTCGGTCGCCAGCAGCCGCTGCATGATGGCGGCCTCGAACAGCGTGTCGCCGTTGACGATGATGAAGTCGCCCTGCATCTCGTGGCGGGCAATCCAGCAGGTGCCGAGGTTGTCGCACTGGGCGAAGAACGGGTTGTAGAGCGTGCGTACCCGCACCTCGGTCTGACGGCGCGCGATGTCGTCGATGACGTCGGCGGCGAAGCCCGTGACCACCACCACTTCATCGACCGCGCACTGTGCGATCTCGTTCAGCTGCCACTCGAGCACCGAGCGATCGAGCACGGCGATGGCCGACTTGGGTTTGTCCGCGGTCAGCGGCAGGAGCCGCCGACCCTGGCCGGCGCTCAGGATGATCGCTTTCATGCACTCATGTTCCGATGGAGGGGATGACCCACGCGGGGGGCCGGCCAGGGCCGCGCGACTCTAGCACGAACCGCCGGTCAGGTTCGACCGCCCGGCCTCAGGGGCCGCGTCGGCGCGCCGCGACGGCGCGGTTCCACTCGGCAAGGTTCTTGAGCGGATCCTTGACGTAATGGGTGGCCTGCATCAGCTTCAGCACGAACTGGTTGAACAGCGTGCCGACCCGGTCCATCGGCCGGTCGATGTCGATGAACAGCACCGCGCGGTACTCGTCCGTGCCGTTCAGCACCTCGTGCTCGTAGGTGTCGTCGAACAGCATCAGCTCGCCCTCGCGCCAGTTGAGGATCTCCTGGTCGACGCGGATCCAGCACTTCTGCCAGTCGCGCGGCACGCGCAGCCCCATGTGGCAGCGCACCAGCGCGCGGGTCGGGCCCTTGTGCGCCGGAATGTGATAGCCAGGCGCGAGGATCGAGAACCAGGCGTTCAGCAGGCCGGGCAGGCTGGCGAGCAGGGCGGCGGTCTCGGGGCAGGCCCGGCAGTTGTCCGCCACCGGCTGGCCGAAGATGTAGAGCGCGTAGGTCTTCCAGTTCGTGCCCTGGGAGATGCGCGCCTGGTCCGGGGAGATCTGGTGAAAGGCGGGGATGTCCTCGGGATGCTGCCACACCCGGTCGAACTCGGCGCGCACCTGCGGAAAGCCCGCCGCGAGCCGCGGCAGCCAGTCGAAGGTCTCGTTGGCCAGCACCGGCGTGGCGGGGATCAGTGAGTGCCGCCCCTGGAAATCGGTCACCGCGCGCAGGAAGCGCTTGCCCAGGCGATGCACCAGGGCGCGCTGCCAGCCGCCCTTGCCGACCCGCGTCGCGGCCATCTCTTCAGCCATGCTTGAGTACCTCTTCGGCGAGCGCGAGGTCCGCGCTCGAATCCACGTCCACCGCCGCGCGCGCGCTGTCCAGGCTCACGTGGGCGACCTCGCAGCCGGCGCGCGCGGACAGGTGCGCGAGCGCGGTGGCGAGCCGCATGCTGCGGGTCAGGTAGCGCGCCAGGAAGCCGAGCCCGATGCGGCTCGCCATGCGCCAGGGGCGCTTGCGATCCGCCTCCAGCCGTCGCCAGAACTCGAGCGCGGCGCGACCCGCGTGGGTGCGCAGCAGGAACAGGTTGGCGCCGCAGAAGGCGCCGTCGGCGAAGCGCAGCAGGGTGCGGCGTGTGTAGGGAAAGCGCGCATGCACCGTCGGCCACGGCACGAGGCCGACGACGAAGTCGGCGCGGCTCGCGAGCGCGGCGCCGACGAAGCGGTCGATGATGCCGGCGTCGAGCAGCGCGTGATCCGCCGCGGTCAGCAGCACCGGGTAGTGATGCAGCGCGGCGCTGGCGCGCAGCGCGCTGGCCGAGGGACCCGCGTCCGGCGCCAGCCAGCGGAAGTCGCCGGACGCGAGCAAGGCCTGGAACACCGGCTCGCCGTGGGCGATGGCTTCATCCGGCCCGACCAGCAGGCCGCCGTCGATCGTGCGGCTCGCGCGCAGGGCGTGCAGCACGCGGGTCACGCAGGGCGTGCCCGCCACCGGTACAAGCACGCTGGACGGCAGGCCATGCGCGCGCGCCAGCGCGTTGCCCCCTGAGCGTTCGCCGGCCAGCACGATGGCCGGCAGGCGCACGCGATCCCGGCTGTGGGCCGCATCGGCGATCCAACTTTCGGTCGCGCGCCGGCTGTCGTTCACGCGAGCGCTTTCTCGTAGACCCGGTAATGCTTGGACTGGCGCCCGCCGAGGATCTCGATGATGCCCTTCATCGCCTCGTTGGTTTCCAGGATCCAGGACATCTCGACTTCTTCCACGCCCTTGCGAATGCCGGGCTCGCGCAGCGCCTGCACCACCGACAGTGCGAGGCCGGGACCGAGCCGGGTGTGATGCAGGCGGCGACGCACGCCCATCAGCGGAATGCGCGCCGTGCGCGGGTAGCCGATGAAGAGCCGCGAGACGAGCTTGGCCCAGCCGAAGGGCAGCAGGCGGCCGTCGAGATCGGCGATGGCGTCGTTGACGTTCGGCAGCAGCACGATGAACGCCACGCCTTCGCCGTCCATCTCCGCGATCTGGATGAAGTCCGGCGGGATGATCATCAGCATCTCGTGGCCGATGGCGCGGAATTCCTCCTGGGTGAAGGGTACGAAGCCCCAGTTGTCGGCCCAGGCGTCATTGAAGATGTCGCACACGAGATCCAGGTCCGCATCCTTGCGACGCTTGTCCAGCGCGCGGATGGTGACCTTGCGTTGCAAGCGTTCGAACAGCGAGTTCATCACCGGCGGCGGCTGGAAGTGCGCGCTGATCAGGTAGGCGAACATGTCCATCGCCTTGGTATAGCCGCAGGCCTCGACCCGCGGCCCGTACCAGGGCCGCGCGTGACCCATCATGAAATAGGGACGCGAGTCGAAGCCGTCGACCAGGAGACCAACCTCCTGGTTGATGTTGAGGCTGAAGGGCCCGCGCGCCTGGCGCATGCCGCGCGCGCGGAGCCAGGCCTCGGCCTGTTCGAACAGCGCCGCGAACACGGTCGGATCGTCGATGGCGTCGAGAAAGCCGAAGAAACCGGTCTGGTCGCGATGACATTCCAGATGCAGCCTGTCGACCTGCGCGCTGATGCGGCCCACCGCGTGTCCGTCGCGATAGGCGACGAAGCCCTGCCACTCGAGGTGCTTGAACACCGGGTGACCCGCCTTCAGCGCGTCGCGCCGTTCCATGGTGAGTGGAGGCACCCAGTTGGGGTCGTCGGCGAACACGCTGCGCGGCACGGCGATGAACTCGTCCAGCGAACGGCCGTCGGTCACCGGGATCACGGAAAGGCTGGCGAAGCCGGGTGCGGTCATGGGCTGGAGCGGGGCGTGTCGGGACCGGGCGAATGGTAGCCAAGTCGGCGCGCGGGTGAAACCGCGAGGCGCGGGCAACGGGCGCGCGATCTATACTCCGCCATCCAACAACTCACCAAGGGGAGACCGATGAAGCCGCAAGTCCCACAGGAATACGTCCAGATCCAGGATCTCGCCTGGCAGCCCTTTCCCGACGCCTTCTCCGAGGGCGGCATCCGCTGGAAGCTGCTGCACGTGTCGCCCGAGGTGGGCGCCTGGACCGCGATCTTCGATTGCCCGCAGGGTTCGTCCTTCGCGGCGCACATTCATATCGGTCCCGGCGAATACCTGCTGACGAAGGGCAAGATGGAGGTGCGTGGCGGCGTGGAGGAGGGCGGCGCGACGGCGCTGGCGCTCGGCTATGGCTACGAGTCGTGCAACGCGCGCCACGACAAGACCTACTTCCCCGAGCCGAGCGAGTTCTACATGACCTTCCTCGGTCCGCTGCAGTTCATCCATCCGGACGGCAGCCCGCGCGCCGTGGTCGGCTGGCAGCAGGCCCAGGCGCTGTGGGCGCAGCAGACCGGTCAGGCCTGAGCGTGACCACGCCTCACCGTCCGTGACCACGGACGGTGAGCGCCCGCGCGCGCGAGTTCGCGTCAGCGAGCGATGGAGACTCTTCGGGAGTGAATCGTTTGGGGCGTGAGCCGACGGATTATGCGAACATGTCCGTCGTTGGTGCCGAGGAGAGGACTTGAACCTCCACGGGGTCTCCCCCACTGGTACCTGAAACCAGCGCGTCTACCAATTCCGCCACCTCGGCAAGAGCGCGCAATCTAATCGAACCCACCTGAGCGAGTCAATGCGTCGAAGAGCACGCCCATCCTCCCCCAATAACGGACCACGCCAGCGCGATCGAGATCGCGAGTACGAACACGTCGAAGACCTGCCTTCGCGCGAAGCCATCCTGGCCGCGCTCGAAGCGCTCGAAACACCACAGCGTCTCGAAGATCTCGCCGCCCATCTCGACGTGCGCGGCCCGGCGGCGCTGAACGCGCTGGAACGGCGCGTGTTCGCCATGACCCGCGACGGCCAGCTGGTGCAGAACCGCGCGGAGCGCTTCGGGCTGGCGAGTCGCATGGACCTCATCGCCGGGCACGTACTGTCCCATCGCGACGGCTTCGCCTTCGTACGGCCCGACCAGGGCGGTGACGACATCTACCTGGCCCAGCGCGAGGCGCGTCGCACCCTGCACGGTGACAAGGTGCTGGTGCGCGTGGCCGGCTTCGATCAGCGCGGCCGTCCCTACGGCAACCTGGTCGAGGTGCTGGAGCGCGCCGTGACGGTGGTGGTGGGCCGCTACTTCCGCGACCACGGCATCGGCGTGGTGGTGCCGGACAATCGTCATATCAACCAGGACATCCTGATCCCCGAGGACGCCAGCGGTGGCGCGCGGGACGGGCAGATCGTGGTCGCGCGCATCGAGCAGCAGCCCGATCAGCGCAGTCGTCCCATCGGCCGCATCACCGAGGTGCTGGGCGAGCACATGGCGCCCGGCATGGAGATCGAGATAGCGATCCGCTCCTACGGCCTGCCCGCGGAATGGCCCGCGGCCGCGCTAAAGGACGCGGAGGCGATCCCGGACGAGGTGCAGGCCAGTGAGATCGCCGCGCGTCGCGACCTGCGCGAACTGCCGTTGGTCACCATCGATGGCGCCGACGCGCGTGACTTCGACGACGCCGTGCACGCGCGGCGTACGGCCAAGGGTTTCGTGCTGCACGTCGCCATCGCCGACGTCTCGCACTACGTGCGCTTAGGGACGGCGCTGGATGCGGAGGCCTACACGCGTGGCACGTCGGTCTACTTCCCCGACCGCGTCATTCCAATGCTGCCGGAGAAGCTCTCCAACGGCATTTGTTCGTTGAATCCCGGTGTGCCCCGGCTCGCGATGGTGTGCGAACTCACGTTGGCCGAAGACGGCGAAGTGCGGCGCGCGCAGTTCTACCCCGCCACCATCCGTTCCCACGCACGGCTGATCTACGAGAAGGTCGAGGCCTGGTATCGCGGCGAGCGCGCGCAGCCGCTGGCCGACCAGCCCGAGGTGGCGGCGAACATCGAGTGCCTGTACGAACTCTACGAGGTGCTGCGCGCGCGGCGCGAGCAACGCGGCGCGCTCGACATCGACACCATCGAGCCGCGTTTCCTCTACGGTGTGAACGGCAAGATCGAGAGCGTCGAAGCGCGCACCCGCGTCGATGCCCACAAGCTCATCGAGGAATGCATGATCGCGGCCAACGTCGCCGCGGCCAAGTTCCTGCTCAAGCGTCGCCAGCCCGGCCTGTACCGGGTGCACGAGCCGCCGGCCGGCGAGAAGGTGCAGGCGCTCGGCCAGTTCCTGCGCGAACTGGGCCTGTCCTTCACCCTGGACCCGGACCCCGAGCCGGCCGATCTCGGCGCCATCCTGGTGGCCGCGCGCGAGCGACTCGACAAGCGGCTCATCGACACCATGGTGCTGCGCAGCCTCAAGCTCGCGGTCTACAGCGCGGAGAACCTCGGGCACTTCGGCCTCGCGCTCGAGGCCTACACCCATTTCACTTCGCCCATTCGTCGCTACCCCGATCTCGTCGTGCATCGCGCGATTCGCGCGGCGCTCGCCGAGGAGGCCGTCAGCGAGGACGCGCGCCAGTCGATGGTGGAGATCGCGAGCCAGACCTCCATGGCCGAGCGCCGCGCGGACGAAGCGACGCGCGATGCGGTCGCGTGGCTGAAATGCGAGTTCATGCAGGACAAGGTCGGCGAGTGCTTCGGCGGCATCGTGTCGGGCGTGGCCGAGTTTGGCGTGTTCGTCGAACTGGACGACATCTTCGTCGAGGGCCTGGTGCACGTCACCGCGCTGCCCGACGACTACTACCAGTACGACGCCGTGCGTCACGCGCTGCGCGGCCGCGCCGGCGGGCGGCAGTTCAGCATCGGCCAGGCGGTCGAGGTGCAGGTCACGCGAGTGGACCTGGACGAACGCAAGATCGACTTCCGCCTGGTGGAGCAGAGCCGTTCTCGGCCGCGCCGCAAGGGCCGCCGACGCTGATGGCGGCGAGCAGCAAGGATCTCATCATCGGCGGGCTGCACGCCGCGCGCACCACCCTCGAACGCGCCGCGGGCGACGTGCTCGAGATGTGGCTTCGGCGCGATCGCGACGACGGGCCGCTCGCGGCGCTGGCGCGCGACGCCCGTGCCCAGGGCGTGACCGTCCAGTTCGTCGAGCCGGCGACGCTGGCGCGACTCTACGGCGACGAGCATCACCAGGGCGTGGTTGTGCGCCGCCGTCCGCCGGCCACCGTCGAACTGGACACGGTGCTGGCGCGCGCCGCGGCCGCGGGCCGCGCCCCGCTGCTGCTGGTGCTGGACAACGTGCAGGACCCGCGCAACTTCGGCGCCTGCCTGCGCGTCGCCGACGGCGCGGGCGTGGACGGCGTCGTCTTCACCCGCGATCGCAGCGCGCGGGTGACCAGCGTGGTGGCAAAGACCGCGAGCGGCGCGCTCGACAGCGTGGCGCTGGTGTCGGTACCGAATCTCGCCGCGGCCTTGAAGGCCCTGTCCGCGGCGGGGGTCTGGACCCTCGGCGCGGCGCTCGAGGACGCGGTGCCGCTTTGGGAGGCGGATCTGACCCTGCCGAGTGCGCTGGTGCTCGGCAATGAAGGTGAGGGGCTGCGGCGACTCACGCGTGAACGCTGCGACCGCCTGGTGCGCATCCCCATGCACGGCGCGGTGGCGAGCCTGAACGTCGCGACCGCCGCGGCGGTATGCCTGTTCGAGGCCTGCCGCCAGCGCGCGGCGGGCTGAGGCCGGCGCGCCGCCCAGATTTCCTTTGCGCCGGCCGGGCGCCTCCGCCTACAATACGCGCCCCTCGCCCAGGCGAGGCCACTCCTTGCTTCACCGCCACGTCGGGAAGCTTCATCCATGAGGAGCGCAAATGCGTCATTATGAAATCGTGTTCCTGGTCCACCCTGACCAGAGCGAGCAGGTCGGCGCCATGGTCGACCGCTACCGTTCCATGATCGAGTCCACCGGCGGCGTCATCCACCGCTTCGAGGACTGGGGCCGCCGCCAGCTGGCCTATCCCATCAACAAGGTGCACAAGGCGCACTACGTGTTGATGAATATCGAGTGCGATCAGCCCACGCTGGACGAACTGAACAGCGCCTTCCGCTTCAACGACGCGGTGCTGCGCAACCTGATCGTGCAGCGCGACGCCGCCGTCACCACGCCTTCGCCCATCGCGCAGGCCAAGGACGAACAGTCCGAGCGTGACGACGAGCGCGGTCGCCGCAACCGTGAAGGCAACCGCGGCGCGCCGCGTGGCGACGCCGCGCCGGCCGAGGGTGCCGCCGAGTCCACCGCCAGCGACGCCGAAGAAGCGCCGCAGACCGCCTGACCTTCGGAGCCCGACACACCATGGCCAAGTTCTTTCGCCGCAAGCGTTATTGCAAGTTCACCGCCGAGGGCGTCACGGAGATCGACTACAAGGATCTCGCCACGCTCAAGGCCTACATCACGGAAAACGGCAAGATCGTGCCGAGCCGCATCTCGGGCACCAAGGTGCGCTACCAGCGCCAGCTCGCCATCGCGGTCAAGCGCGCGCGCTTCCTGGCCCTGCTGCCCTATTGCGACGCGCATTGAGGCGTCGCTGACGCCAGGGCGGGCGCGATGATCTCGCTCGCGCGCCTGGCGATGCGCGGCCCGCTGTTCGCGGCGGGACTCGCCGCGGCCCTGGTGCTGGCTTCGCTGCTGCTGGGCGTGCTGCTGATCCCGGCGGGCGCGCTCGTTGCCCTGACCACCCTGAGGCACGGACCGCGCGAAGGCCTGAAGGTCGCCGCGATCGCCGCCTCGCTGGTGGTCGCGGTTCGGCTCGGAATGGGCCACGCCTTGCCCGCCGCGTTGTTGCTCTGCCTGGTTGCCTGGCTGCCGGCCTGGTTGATGGCCGAGCTGCTGCGGCAACGGCGCGCGCAGGCCTGGCCGCTCTTGCTCGCGGCCGCGCTGGTGCTCGGCTTCGCGGTCGCCATGCGGCTCGCGGTGGGCGACGTGGTCGCCTACTGGCGTGAGGTCTTCGCGCCGGTGTTCGCGGCGCTGGAGAAGGACAGCGGCACGAAGTTCGACCAGGCCGAGCTCGCGGCCTTCGCGAGCCTGCTGCATGCGGGCAGCCTCGCGGGTCTGCAGATGATGCTGGCGGCGGAGATCCTGCTGGCGCGCTGGTGGCAGGCGGTGCTGTACAACCCGGGCGGCTTCGGCGCGGAGTTCCGCGAACTGCGCCTGCCGCGCGGGCTCGCCATCGCCGGCGGCGTGGCGGCGTTGGCCTACGGCTTCGGCGGTCGCGAGGCCTTGGGCTTCGCGGTCGCCGGTGACGCCTGCGTGATACTGGTGGTATTGTTCGCCCTTCAAGGGCTTGCAGTGATCCACTTCCTGGCGCGCATGCGCTCGCTGGCCGTCGGCTGGCTGGCGACCATGTACGTGATGCTGGTCCTGGTTCCCCAGGTGACCGGCCCGCTGCTCGCAACCACCGGGCTCGCGGACAACATCGCTGACTTCCGGCGCTTGCGCCGGCGTCAGACACCGTGACGCGGCGCGGCCGCGGCGGCAAGCATTGACACGATTTCGATTGAGGACGAAGTGATGGAAGTCATCCTGCTGGAAAAGATTCACCGGCTCGGCAACCTCGGCGACAAGGTCAGCGTGCGTCCGGGCTACGGGCGCAATTTCCTGATCCCGAACCGCAAGGCGGTGCCGGCCACGGCCGAGAACATCGCCAAGTTCGAGGAGCAGCGCGCCGAACTCGAGCGTGTGCAGGCCGATGCGCTCGGCCGCGCCAACGCGCGCGCCGCACAGCTGAACGAGATGGCGGTGACCATCGCCGCCAAGGCCGGTGCCGAAGGCAAGCTGTTCGGCTCGGTCGGCACCGGCGACATCGCCGATGCACTGGTCGCGCAGGGCGCCGAGTGCGAGAAGCGCGAGGTGCGCCTGCCCGACGGTCCGCTGCGTGAGGTCGGTGAGTACGAGGTGGAGATCCACCTGCATCCCGACGTCAACGCCACCGTCAAGGTCACGGTGGTGAACGAGGACGCGCCGGCGGCCGCCTGAGCCGCGGATTCCGCAGTCGAGAAATGGCTGGGCGGCGCGACGCCGCCCGACGAGGTGCACAGCCGATGGCGGCGGACTTTTCCCCTGCGGCGCGCGCGCCCTACGACCCCGCGCTCGACGCGCTCAAGGTTCCCCCGCACTCCATCGAAGCCGAGCAGGCCGTGCTCGGCGGTCTCATGCTCGACAACGAGGCCTGGCCCAACGTGGTCGAGCGCATCGGTTTCGAGGACTTCTACCGCCGCGATCACGCCAACATCTTCCGCGCCATCGAGATGCTGGCGAACGACAGCAAGCCGTTCGACGTCGTCACCCTGGCCGAGTGGCTGAAGAATCGTGAGCAGCTCGGCGAGGTGGGCGGCATGGCCTACCTCGCGCAGCTCGCCGAGAACACGCCGAGCGCGGCCAACATCGCCGCCTATGCCGACATCGTGCGCCAGCGCTCCATTCTCCGGCACCTGGTCAGCGCCGGCACGCAGATCGCCGAGAGCGCGTTCCGCACCGAGGGCCGCAATTCCGACGAGCTGCTCGATCTCGCCGAGAGCCTGGTGTTCGAAATCGCCGAGCGCGAATCAAAGGGTCGGCGCGGCTTTCGCCCGATCAAGGACCTGCTGGTCGACGCGCTCGACAAGATAGACATGCTGTTCCAGCGCGACAACCCGATCACGGGCGTGTCGACCGGCTACTACGAGCTGGACAACATGACCTCGGGGCTGCAGCGCTCGGACCTGATCATCATCGCCGGCCGCCCGTCCATGGGTAAGACCTCCTTCGCGCTCAACATCGCCCAGCACGCGGCGATCAAGGGCGAGCTGCCGGTCGCGGTGTTCTCCATGGAAATGCCGAGCGAGCAGCTCGCGATGCGCATGCTGTCGTCCCTCGGGCGCATCGATCAGCACCGCGTGCGCACCGGCCGCCTGTCGGACGACGACTGGCCGCGGCTCACGCACTCGGTCGGCATCCTGTCCGAGGCGAAGATGTTCATCGACGACACGCCGGCGCTGACGCCGAGCGATCTGCGCGCGCGCTGCCGGCGCCTGGCGCGCGAGCACGGCATCGGCCTCATCGTCATCGACTACCTGCAGCTCATGCAGGTGCCGGGCTCGAAGGAGAACCGCGCGACCGAGATCTCGGAGATCTCGCGCTCGCTGAAGGCGCTCGCCAAGGAACTGTCCTGCCCGGTGATCGCGCTCTCGCAGCTGAACCGCAGCCTGGAAAACCGCCAGGACAAGCGGCCGGTGATGTCGGACCTGCGCGAGTCCGGCGCCATCGAGCAGGACGCCGACGTGATCATGTTCATCTACCGCGACGAGGTCTACAACGAAGACAGCCCGGACAAGGGCATCGCCGAGATCATCATCGGCAAGCAGCGCAACGGGCCCATCGGCTCGCGCAAGCTGCGCTTCTTCGGCGAGTACACCACCTTCGAGAATCTCGCCCACGACTACGTGTCCGAGTCGCGCGAATGACGCGACCCGCGCGGGTCGTGATCGACGCCGACGCCGCGCGTCACAACCTGGCGCGGGTGCGGGCGCTGGCGCCCAGCGCGCGCGTGCTGGCGGTGATCAAGGCCGACGGCTACGGCCACGGCATCGCGCGCATGGCACGCATCTTCGATGGCGCCGATGCCTTCGCGGTCGCCGCCATCGAGGAAGCGGTGACCATCCGCGAAGCGGGCATCGCCAAGCCCATCGTGCTGCTGGAAGGACCCTTCGAGCACGCCGAACTGGAGCTCGCGGCCGCGCTCGGCCTCGACAGCGTGGTGCACACCGAGGAACAGCTCGACATGCTGGAACGCGGTCCGCTGCCGCGCGCGCTGTGGCTCAAGTTCGACACCGGCATGCATCGCTTGGGCTTCGACCCCGCCGACGCGCCGCGCGCCATCGCGCGGGCGCGCGCGCTCGGCGTACCGCTGCGCTTCATGACCCATTTCGCCAACACCCACCACCGCGGTGACGCGAGCGTGGCCGCGCAGATCGCGCGCTTCGAGGCCTTGCTCGGTGACACGCCGGGTGAGCGCAGCCTGGCCAATTCCGGCGCGGTGCTGGCCTACGACGCCGCGCACGGCGACTGGGTGCGGCCGGGGCTCATGCTCTACGGCGTGTCGCCCTTCGACGGCGAGGTCGGAACGGCGCTCGGACTCAAGCCGGTCATGACGCTCCGCTCCAAGCTCATCGCCGTGCGCCGCGTGCGCGCCGGCGAGGCGGTCGGCTACGGAGGCGCCTACGTCTGTCCAGAGGACATGCCGGTCGGTGTGGTGGCCTACGGTTATGGTGACGGCTATCCGCGCCACGGCGGCACCGGCACGCCGGTGCTGGTGCGTGGCGTACGCACGCAGGTCATCGGCCACTGCTCGATGGACATGATGACGGTCGACCTGCGCCCGGTGCCGGACGCACGCTTCGGCGATCCGGTGACCTTGTGGGGCGTGGGGCTGCCGATCGAAGAAGTCGCGCGCGCCTCGGGCACCATCCCCTATGAACTCCTGTGCCGCGTGCGCATGCGCGCGCTCTACGAGGAGGGCAAGCCATGAAGGCCAAGCGCGCCTTCCAGTGCCAGGCCTGCAGCGCGACTTTCAGCAAGTGGGCCGGGCAGTGCGCCGAGTGCGGGCAGTGGAACTGCATCGTCGAGACCGTGGTGACCAGCGGCAACGAGCGGCGCGGTCGCGCAGTCGGCGCGCCGGCGCGCGTGCATGCGCTCGCCGACGTCGCGCGCGAGGAGACGCCGCGCCTCGCCACTGGTCTCTCCGAGCTCGATCGCGTTCTCGGCGGTGGCCTCGTGACGGGTTCGGTGGTGCTGCTCGGCGGCGACCCGGGCATCGGCAAGACCACGCTGCTGCTGCAGAGCCTTGCAGCCCTGAAGAGCGTTGCCGGGGTGACCGCGCTGTACGTGAGCGGTGAAGAATCCGCGTCGCAGATCGCGCTCCGCGCGGAGCGCTTGAAGCTGCAGGCCCAGGACCTGCTGCTGCTGACCGAGACCGATCTCGATCGGATTCTCGACGAAGCGAAGAAGCTCAAGCCCGCGGTGATGGTCGTGGACTCCATCCAGACCGTCTTCAGCGAGGCCCTGCAATCGCCGCCCGGCAGTGTCGCCCAGGTGCGCGAGTGCGCAGGCCGGCTGGTGAGCTTCGCCAAGGCCAGCGGCACGGCGGTGTACCTGGTCGGCCACGTCACCAAGGACGGCTCCATCGCCGGTCCGCGCGTGCTCGAGCACATGGTCGACGCGACGCTCTATTTCGAGGGCGACCCCGACGGCCGCTACCGCATGATCCGCGCGATCAAGAACCGCTTCGGCGCGGTCAACGAACTCGGCGTGTTCGCGATGAGCGACGGGGGCTTACGCGAAGTGAGCAATCCGAGCGCCATCCTGCTCTCGCGCCACGGCGAGCCGGTGCCGGGCAGCGTGGTGATGGTGACCCGCGAGGGCACGCGGCCGCTCCTGGTGGAAGTCCAGGCGCTGGTCGACGAGAGCCAGCTCGGCAATTCACGGCGGCTGACCGTCGGCTTCGATCAGAACCGCCTCGCGCTACTGCTCGCTGTGCTGAACCGCCACGGCGGCGTGTCCACGGCCGGCATGGACGTGTACGCCAACATCGTCGGCGGCGTGCGCGTGTCCGAGACCGGCGTCGACCTCGCCATCGTGCTGGCGGTGATGTCATCACTGCGCAACCGGCCGCTGCCCATGGACCTGGTCGCCTTCGGCGAGATCGGCCTGGCCGGCGAGATACGCCCCGTGCCGGGTGGCCCGGAGCGACTGCGCGAAGCGGCCAAGCACGGCTTCAAGCGCGCCATCGTGCCGCGCGGCAACGCGCCCAAGCCGCTGCCCGCCGACATGGAGGTGCGCGTGGTGACGCGCCTGGAAGAGGCGCTGCGAGACCTGTAGGTCGGACTTCAGTCCGACATTTCTTCCAGGGCCTCACGCTGTCGTCGGCCGATTGAAATCGGCCCTACAATGCGGCCTTCGCCATCGGAATTCTCTGCCCATGTCTCGAGCGACGGAGAACGCTCAACCCGCAAGCAGCGTCGCGCTGCCCCTCTACTACTTCCTTTTCACCCTTTCCGGCTTTGCCGGCCTGATCTACGAATCGATCTGGTCGCACTATCTCAAGCTGCTGCTCGGCCACGCGGCCCACGCGCAGACCGTGGTGCTCGGCATCTTCATGGGCGGCCTCGCGCTCGGTTCGTGGTGGGCGGGCCAACGCAGCGCGCGCTGGTCGCGCCTGCTCCTGGGTTACGCGGCGGTGGAGGCGGCCATCGGCGTCTGCGCGCTGGTGTTCCACCCGGTCTTCGTCGCGGCCAGCGACGCCTTTCTCGACTTCGCCGCCCAGGCCGCGCTCGGCCCGCGCGCGCTGGACCTGGTGAAATGGTCATTGGGCGCGGCGCTGATCGCACCGCAATCCTTCCTGCTCGGCATGACCTTTCCACTGCTCTCCGCCGGTCTGCTGCGCGGCGTCACGCGCGCGCATGGCCGGGTGCTCGCCACGCTCTATGGACTGAACAGCCTGGGCGCGGCCGTGGGCGTGCTGGTCAGCGGGCTGTGGCTGGTGGGCGCCGTGGGCCTGCCCGGCACCATCGCGCTGGCCGGCATGTTGAACCTGGCGCTGGCCGCGGTGGTGTGGCTGGCGGACCGCGGCCGCAGGACGCCGCCCGCGTCTCCCGTCATCAGCGTGTCGTCCGCGCGTCTCGCGCCGTCCCGCCTGCTGTTCGCCGTCGCCGCGCTCACGGGACTGTCGTCCTTCATCTACGAACTGTGCTGGATCCGCATGCTGTCCCTCGTGCTGGGCGCGGCGACCCATGCCTTCGAACTCATGCTGAGCGCCTTCATCCTCGGTCTTGCGCTCGGCGGCGCCTGGATCCGACGGCGCATCGACGCGCTCGCTGATGCGCTCGCCTGGCTCGCCTTCCTGCAGCTCGCGATGGGCGCCTGCGCGCTGCTGTCGCTGGCGCTATACGCCCAGACCTTCGAGGCCATGGCGTGGCTGCTGCGCGGCCTCGCGCGCTCGCCGGCAGGCTACGACCTGTTCCTGGTCGGCAGCCATGGCCTCGCCCTGTGCCTCATGCTGCCCGCGACCTTCTGCGCGGGCACGACCCTGCCGCTCATCACCCATGTACTGCAGCGCGACGGGCAGGGCGAGCGCGCCATCGGCGGGGTCTACGCGGCCAACACGCTCGGCGCGATCGTCGGCGTGCTGGCGACCGTGCACGTGCTGATGCCGGCGCTCGGGCTGCGCGACACCCTGGTGGCCGGCGCGGCGCTCGACCTGATTCTCGGCGTCGCGCTGCTCGTGATGAGCACGGCCGGCATGCGCCGCGCGCTCGGTGCCGCGCTCGCGAGCCTCGCGCTGCTCGCCCTGATCGTCAGCGCCGTGCCGCTCGATGTCCGGCGCATGGCGTCCGGCGTCTATCGTCACGGCGTCGCGCGCTGGCCAGCCGACGCCGAGGTGCTGTTCCATGCCGACGGCAAGACCGCCTCGGTGGACGTGCTCGGCACCGGCGGTGGCAAGCGCACCATCCTCACCAACGGCAAGCCGGACGCGGCCATCGGCCCCCTGGACCGCGCCCCGTCGCCGGACGAAGCTACCATGGTGCTGCTCGGCGCCGTGCCGCTCGCGCTCCATCCCGAGGCGCGGCGGGTGGCCAATATCGGCTTCGGTTCCGGGCTCACCACCGCCACGCTGCTGGCCGACCCGCGCCTCGAGCGCGTCGATACGATCGAGATCGAAGCGCGCATGGTCGAGGGCGCGCGCCAGTTCCTGCCGCGCGTGGCGCGCGCCTACGACGATCCGCGCAGCCGGATCGTGATCGACGACGCCAAGACCTGGTTCGCGGCGCGCAACACGCGCTACGACCTCATCCTGTCCGAGCCCTCCAATCCCTGGGTCAGCGGTGTGGCGAGCCTGTTCTCTGTCGAGTTCTACGCGATGGTGTCGCGCTACCTGGCGGAGGACGGGCTGCTGGTGCAGTGGCTGCAGCTCTACGAGTTCGACACCCGCCTGCTGGCGAGCGTGATCGAGGCGCTCACCACGCGCTTTCCGCACTATGTCATCTACCAGGCCGACGACAGCAACCTGTTCATCGTCGCGCATCGCACGCGCGTCCCCGAGTCTCTGTCGGCGCGGCTGTTCGAAGCGCCGGCGATGGCCGCTGAACTCGAGCGCGTGGGGGTGCGCGACCTGACTGACCTGCGCGCTCTGCGCGTGGCGAGCGCGCACGTGCTCGAACCCTTCTTCGCCAGCTACCACGCGCCGCGCAATTCGGACTACCGGCCCTATCTCGATCAGCACGCCCCCCGCGCGCGCTTCCTGCGCCACGACGCGGGCGCGGTGCTGGCGCTGCGCGATGCGCCGCTGCCGCTGCTGGACATGCTCGAACACGCGCAGCAGACGGAGGCCGCGCTCGCCAGCAGCGACACCCACGCGGCCG
>JAIEQK010000274.1 GCA_019747795.1 Gammaproteobacteria bacterium
GATGGACTGAGACACCGCGATGACGCTTCGAGGGCCACCCTGGCAGTCCGACAGCGGCCGACGGGACCGCATGACAGCCCCACCTGGCCCAACCGATTACCGACCACGCCGCCATCACGCGGCGACATGGCCTTAATCAGAGTTTCCTTAAGTCTGCTCCCAGGGCAGGCGGTGGAAGCGCCAGCCGCCGACCGAGCAGCGGTGGCCCTCCGCGTCCTTGTCGCCCTCGAAGCCCTGTTCGACGTTGGTCAGATCGGTATAGCCGGCGGCGGCCAGCGCCTGCGCCGCGGCCAGCGAGCGCACCCCGCTGCGGCACAGCGCGAGTATCGGGCGCGCCGCATCGTCGCCGCCGCGCGCGGCCAGCGCGGCGCGCACTTCGGCGACGAAGTTGGGGTTCTGCGCGCCGCTCGGGTAGTCCTTCCACACCACGTTGACGGCGCCGGCCGGATGGCCGACGAAGTCGTGTTCGACTTTGCAGCGCACGTCGATGAGTACCGCGCGCGGGTCGGCATTGAGGATCCGCCACGCCTCGGGCGGGGTGACGCGCTTGATGTTCGGTTCGCTCATGGCGGGTCTCCGCGATCACAGGATCTCGCAGCGCAGTATAATCAGGCCTGTTCCCTAGTCCCACGTCGTCGCGATCCGCATGAGCCACGCCAGCCCCGCGACCATCGCCGCCATCGACCTGGGTTCGAACAGCTTCCACATGATCGTCGCCCACACCGTCGGCGACGGCTTCCGCATCGTCGATCGCATGCGCCGCCCGGTGCGGCTCGGCGCCGGGCTGTCGGCGGACAACCGGCTCGACGACAAGGCCATCGCTCGCGCGCTCGACTGCCTGGCCCTGTTCGGCGAGCGCGTGCGCGGCCTGCCCCACGAGGCGGTGCGGGTGGTCGGCACCAACACCTTGCGCAAGGCGCGCAATACCGCGGGTTTCCTCGCCCAGGCCGAGGCCCTGCTCGGTCACCCCATCGACGTCATCAGCGGCCACGAAGAGGCGCGACTCATCTATCTCGGCGTGGCCCACGGCCTGGACGACGATGCCGACATGCGCCTGGTGGTCGACGTCGGCGGCGGCAGCTCCGAGTTCATCCTCGGCAGGCGCTTCGACCCGCTGTACATGGAAAGCCTGCACATGGGCTGCGTGAGCCACAGCGCCAGCCACTTCGCCGATGGGCAGATCACCTTCGCGCGCTTCAAGGCCGCCGAACTCGCCGCCCGACAGGAACTCGAGCCCATCGAGGGCAGCTTTCGCCGCATCGGTTGGCAGTCGGTGATCGGCGCCTCGGGCACCGTCATGGCGGCCGGTGACGTGGTGCGGCAGCTCGGCTGGGGGCACGACGGCATCGGCGCCGCCGATCTCGCCCGCCTGCGTCACGCCCTGGTCGAGGCAGGGCATGTGGACAAGCTCGTGCTGCCGGGCCTCGCTGAGGAGCGCCGCGCGGTGTTTCCCGGCGGCGTCGCCATCCTGTGCGCGGTGTTCGACGCGCTCGGCATCTCGCGCATGCGGGTCGCGGACAGCGCGATCCGCGAGGGCCTGCTCTACGACCTGCTCGGACGCATCCACCAGGAGGACGTGCGCGAGCGGGCCGTCGACGAGCTCGCGCTGCGCTACCACATCGATCGCGCCCAGGCGACGCGGGTGGAACGGACGGCGGTGGATCTCCTCAAGCAGGTAGCGCCGGCGTGGCTGCTCACGGGCGAGGAACAGCAGCGCCTGCTGGCCTGGGCCGCGACCCTGCACGAGATCGGTCTCGCCATCAGTCACGCGCAGTACCACAAGCACGGCGGCTACCTGCTCACCTACCTCGACATGCCGGGCTTCGCCACCGGCGAACAGCAGACGCTCGCCGCGCTGGTGCGCGGTCATCGCCGCAAGGTGCCGCTCACCGACTGGCAGAAGCTGCCGGGCGCGCAGCGCGAACGCGTGCTGCGCCTGTGTTGCCTGCTGCGCATCGCCTGCGTGCTGCACCGGCGGCGCAGTACCGAACCATTGCCGAGGATCGAGGCGCAGGTGGAGAACGGCACGCTGCGCCTGCGCTTCCCCCCGCACTGGCTGGAAGCGCACGCGCTGACCCGCGCGGATCTCGAGCAGGAGGCCGTGTATCTCAAGGCCGCCAACCTGAAGCTCAAGTTCAAATGACACGGGATGTGCCGCGCCGCGCGGCACACGTTCCCTGTAGGTCGGACTTCAGTCCGACATTCGGTACGCGGGCTCTACGCACGCACTGGGATGGAATGTCGGACTGAAGTCCGACCTACAAGGATAGCGGCTTCACCCGCCCGCCAGTTCCTCCAGCAGCACCTGCTGCGCGTCGCGCGGCTTGGCCTTGCCGGGCTTCACCCGTTCGTAGCCGCCGTCACTCTGCAAAAGCCAGGCGCGGGTGTTGTCGGCCAGGTAGTTGTTCAGGCATTCCTTGAGGATGCGCTGGTGCAGGCGGCGATCCTCCACCATGAAACAGGTCTCGATGCGGTTGAAGAAATTGCGGCCCATCCAGTCGGCGCTGGAGAGGTAGATCTCGTCGTCCTCGCCGTTCAGGAAATAGAACACGCGGGCGTGCTCGAGAAAGCGCCCGACGATGGAGCGCACGCGGATGTTGTCCGAAATGCCGGGCAGGCCGGGCCGGAGCGCGCACACGCCGCGCACGATCAAGTCGACCTTCACCCCGGCCTGCGAGGCCGCGTAGAGCGCGTCGATCACCTGCACCTCGGACAGTGCGTTCATCTTGGCGATGATGCGCGCCGGCAGGCCCGCGCGCGCGCGGCGCGTCTCGCGCTGGATGAGCTCGATGATCGTGCGATGCATGGTGAAGGGCGACTGCAGGAGCTTCTTCAGCTTGCCCGCACGGCCCGGCGCGGTGAGCATGTGGAACAGCTTCTGCACGTCGACGCCGATGGCGTTGTCGCAGGTGAACAGCCCGTAGTCCGTGTACAGCCGCGCGGTGCGCGGATGGTAGTTGCCGGTGCCGAGATGCACGTAGCGCCTGAGCACCTTGCCCTCGCGGCGCACCACCAGGATCATCTTCGCGTGGGTCTTGTGGCCGACGATGCCGTAGACCACGTGCGCGCCGGCTTCCTGCAGGCGCGTGGCGAGCTCGATGTTGGCCTCCTCGTCGAAGCGCGCCTTCAACTCGATGACCACCGTCACTTCCTTGCCCTTGCGCGCGGCCTCCAGCAAGGCTTCCACCACCGGCGAATCCGGGCCGGTGCGGTAGAGCGTCTGGCGGATCACCAGCACGGCCGGATCGCGCGCCGCCTGGTAGAGGAAATCCAGCACCGGCGCGAAGGACTGGAAGGGATGGTGCAGCAGCACGTCGCCGCGCCGGATGACGTCGAACAGATCGCTGCCCTGGGGCAGGCGGTTCGGACGTGCGGGGGTGAAGCTCGGGAATTTCAGGTCCGGACGGTCGATCATGTCGAATACCGCCATCAGGCGGGTCAGGTTGACCGGCCCCTGGCAGGTGTAGATGTCCGGATCCTGCAGGTCGAACTCCTGCTTCAACAACGTGATCATCTGCCGCGGGCATTCCGATGCCACCTCGAGGCGCACCGCATCACCGAAACGGCGCTGCTGCAGCTCGCCTTCCAGCGCCTTCACCAGGTCGTCGACCTCTTCGTCGTCGACGAACAGATCGCTGTTGCGGGTGACGCGGAACTGGTAGCAGCCCTTGACCTCCATGCCGGGAAAGATGTCGTCCACGTGGGCGTGGATGATGGAGGACAGGAACACGAACTCGTGCGGACCGCTCGCGTAGTCCTCGGGAATGTTGATGATGCGCGGCAGCGAGCGCGGCGCCTGCACGATGGCAATGACGCTGTTGCGGCCGAAGGCGTCGGTGCCCTCCAGCGAGACCAGGAAGTTCAGGCTCTTGTTCAGGATGCGCGGGAAGGGGTGCGAAGGATCGAGGCCGATGGGGCTCAGCATCGGCAGCAGTTCGCGATTGAAGTAGCGTCGAACCCAGGCGGCCTGGCGCGCGTTCCATTCGCTGCGCTTCAGAAAGTGGATGTTCTGCTCGGCGAGCGCAGGCAGCAGTTCGTCGTTCAGCACCCGGTACTGCTCGGCGACCAGGGCATGGGCGCCGGCGCTGATGGCACGCAGCTGGTCCTGGGCGGACATCTGGTCGGGACCGGTCTGGCCCGCGGCGAAGGCCACCTGCTCGTTGAGCCCGGCCACCCGGATCTCGAAGAACTCGTCCAGGTTGCTGCTCGCGATGCACAGGAACTTGAGCCGTTCGAGGAGCGGGTTGCCCTGGTCCTTGGACTGCTCCAGCACGCGCCGGTTGAACTCCAGGAGCGAGAGCTCGCGGTTGATGTAGAGCTCGGGGTCGCCGATACGCAGGGATTTCGCGTCCATGGTGTGCTGGGCTCGCGGCGCGTGGGTAGGGTCTGGCGCGCTCTTGGACTGGGTTACGGGTGCATTTGCACCATCGAGTCTTTATCATCGCCCGCCACTTCACAGCATCGCAAGCGCGGGTCCGCTCAATCTGACCATGGTCAAAGCACAGACAACGAAGTCACGGCGCGCGGCGCGCCCCCGTCCACCGACCATGGCCGAGAAGGCCGACAGGCACGCCCTCTACGAGCAGGCGGTGCAGTGCGTCGAGCACGAAATCGACTTCGTCGATGCCGAGTTCAAGCGCCTGCGGGGCTACCACGCCAAGCGCCTCAGGGAAGACTTCTGCGGGACCGCCAACACCTCCTGCGAGTGGGTGCGCCGGCGGCCGGGCAATGTCGCGGTGGGCGTGGACCTGGACGCCGAGGTGCTGGACTGGGGACGCCGCCACCACGTGGCCGGGCTGAAGCCCGCGCAGCGCCGGCGTATCACCCTGGTCGAGGGCAACGTGCTCGACGCGGCCGACGAGCCGGTGCAGATCAACCTCGCGATGAACTTCAGCTACTGGATCTGGAAGCAGCGCGCGCAGATGCGCGACTACTTCCGCCGGGTGCGGGCCAACCTGGCCGACGACGGCGTGTTCTTCCTCGACTGCTTCGGCGGCTACGACTCTTTCCGCGAGCTGAAGGAGCACACCGAGCACCGCCGCTTCACCTACACCTGGGAACACGCGCGCTACAACCCGATCACCGCGGACTTCCTCTGCCACATCCATTTCAGCTTTCCCGACGGTTCCAAGCTCAAGCAGGCGTTCACCTACGACTGGCGCCTGTGGACCCTGCCCGAGGTGCGCGAGATCCTGGACGAGGCCGGCTTTCGCGACATCATGGTCTACTGGCAGGGCTGGGACGAAAAGAAGCAGGAAGGCACGGCCGACTTCACGCCGGTCACCGAGGCCGATGCCGACGCCGGCTGGATCTGCTACCTGAGCGCGCGCAAGTAGGCGGCCGGAGCCGCCGCGTAGCGGGCCGTGAACTGGCACGATAATGTAATAATCGACCCCGAGAATCCGATTGCAGCGGGCCGGGCCCGCGAGACCAGCGGCCGTTCTATGTCACAACCAGCCTCGCTCAGCCGGCCCGTTCGCGCGCCTCGGGTCGCTCGGCCGTGATGAAGCCCGCCCGCGAAGCCAGCCTCACGTCCCGCGAGGGCTGGCGACTGCTGAAGGACCGCCTGTTCGCGCTGGTCATGGCCGTCGGCGGGGTCTCGGTCATCGTCGCCATCCTGCTGATTTTCTTCTATCTCTTCTACGTCGTGGTGCCCCTGTTCGGCGGCGCCGAGGTCACCCCTCGCACGAGTTTCGACACGCCGCCCTCGGCCGCCGCGGCCCTCGGACTGGACGAGTACGCCGAGACCGGCTTCATGCTCTCGCCGGCCGGGCGCCTGCGCTTCTTCAAGGCGTCCGACGGCGCGACGCTGGAGGAAAAGGACCTGGTGCCGGCCGCGGCCGGCACCGTGACGGCAGTGGCGGCCGGCGACCCGGCGACCCACGTGCTGCTCGCCGGCACGTCCGCCGGTGAAGTGCTCCTCGCGCAGGTCGGCTGGACCATCCGCTTCGACGAGCAGCAGCACCGCAGCATCCAGCCCAAGCTCGAGTTCCCCTTCGGCGAGGAGCGTCTGCGCGCCACCGAGCCCGGCGACGCCGTGCGCCTGCTGGCCGGCCAGGCCGGCGACGAGGAGGCGACGCTGGTGGCGGTCGGTGCAAGCGGCCGCGTGGTGCTGCTGAACGCCACCAAGACCACCAACATGCTGGACGATTCCGTATCGGTCGAGACCAGCCGCACCCTGCTCGACGTCGATGGCGCGCGCGTCACCCATGTCGTGCTCGACAACCAGCAGCGCGAGCTGTTCCTGGCCGCGGACGATGGCACCCTCAGCTACTTCGACGTGCGCGACAAGAGCAAGCCGGCGCTGGTCGACCGCGCGAGCGTGATCGGCAACGCCAAGCGCATCACCGCGCTCGGCATGTTGTCCGGCGGGATATCGCTGGTGGTCGGTGACGATGCCGGTCAACTGTCCCAGTGGTTCCCGGTGCGCGACCCGCACAACAACGCGCAGTTGAAGCGCGTGCGCCGCTTCGAACCGCTGCCCCAGGCCGTCGCCCGCATCGCGCCCGAGTTCCAGCGCAAGGGCTTCCTGGCGGTGGATGCGGGCGGCGACGTCGGCCTCTACCACGCCACGGCCGACCGCCACCTGCTGACCGTTCCGAGCGGACTGGAGGACATCACCGCCATGGCCTTCTCGCCGCGCGCGACTGCCGCGGTGCTGGCCTCGAGCGGCGGGCACGTGCGCCTGTTCGACATCGACAACCCCCACCCGGAGGTGTCGTTCTCGGCCCTGTGGGAAGACGTCTGGTACGAGAACCGCGCGCGGCCGGAATTCATCTGGCAGTCGTCTTCGGCCAGCAACGACTTCGAGCCCAAGTTCAGTCTCACGCCGCTGACCTTCGGCACGCTGAAGGCCGCCATCTATTCGATGATCTTCGCCGTGCCGCTGGCGGTGCTGGGCGCGGTGTACACCGCCTACTTCATGACGCCGTCCATGCGTCGCATCGTCAAGCCGTCCATCGAGCTGATGGCCGCGCTTCCGACCGTGATCCTGGGCTTTCTCGCGGGCCTGTGGCTCGCGCCGCTGGTCGAGCGTGAGCTGCTCGGCGTGCTGCTGTGCATTCCGCTGGTGCCGGTGATGACCATCGCCGCCTCGTTCTTCGTCAGCCGCACGCCGATGTTGAAGCGCCTGGTGCCGGACGGCTGGGAAGCGGCGGCGCTGGTGCCGGTGGTGGTATTCGCCATCTGGCTGAATCTCGCGCTCGGTCGCGGGCTCGAGGAACTCCTGTTCGACGGCAGCCTGACCCATTGGATGAATGCCGAGTACGGCATCGGTTACGACCAGCGCAACTCGCTGGTGGTCGCCATCGCCATCGGCTTCGCCGTGATCCCGACCATCTTCTCGATCAGCGAGGACGCGGTGTTCAGCGTGCCCCGCTCGCTGACCATGGGCTCGCTGGCGCTCGGCGCCACGCCGTGGCAGACCGCGATTCGCGTGGTCCTGCTGACGGCGAGCCCCGGCATCTTCTCCGCCATCATGATCGGCATGGGCCGCGCGGTGGGCGAGACCATGATCGTGCTGATGGCGACCGGCAACACGCCGATCATGGATGTGAGCCTGTTCCAGGGCCTGCGCGCGCTGTCGGCCAACATCGCGGTCGAGATGCCGGAGTCCGAGGTCGGCAGTTCGCACTACCGCGTGCTGTTCCTGGCCGCGATGGTGCTGTTCCTGGTGACCTTCGTGGTCAACACCCTGGCCGAACTCGTGCGCCAGCGCCTGCGCCGCAAGTACGCGAGCCTGTGAACGCGAACACCCGCATGCCCACGTGGCTCGCCGACTGGTTCCGCTCCGGCTCCCCGGGCGTGTACCTGACCGCCGGCGCGGTGAGCTTCTCGCTGGTGATGGTGTTCGGCCTCCTGTTCCTCATCACCGTGCGCGGCATGGGCCACTTCTGGCCGGCCGAGGTGGTGCGTCTAAGCCTGAACGGCGGCGACACCAAGTACGCGCTCGGCGAAGTGGTGGACGAAGAGACCGTCTCCGCGCAACGGCTCCTCGACAACGGCATCAAGGTCCCGGCCGGCCAGCTGACCGTGCATCGCGTGCTGCTCAAGATAGGCAACCGCGATCTACACGGCTTCGATTTCCAGTGGTTCAACGACACCGAGTACGACGAGGTGCGCCGGCCGCGCAAGGCGGTGGTGATCGAGCGCGAGGAATGGGGCAATTACTACGGCTTCGTGACCGGCATCCTCGAGCGCGACCAGCCGGTGACCTACAAGACCAGCCCCTGGCCGCAGCTGCGCAAGCGCATCGCGCGCGCGGAACGGCTGCGCAAGGCCATCGACGAAGTGCAGAACGAGCAGATGGGCGCGATCAACTACGCCCTCGAGCGCCTGCGTCTCGACACGCGCCGCCTGGAGCTGGACGGCATCACCAGCGGCCCGCCGCTCGAGGCCATCGAAGCCGAGCGCGGGCGGCTGAAGGCCGAGTACGACGAACTCGCGAAGCGCCTCGCGACCTTGAACGAGCGCATCGCGCGCGACGTGCTGACTGTCGAGACGGTCAATGGCGAGCCCGGCAAGATCCCGTTCCGCGACATCGTGCGGGCCTTCCGTCCCAACGCCATGTCGCTGACCGACAAGCTCGGCCACTACGCGGTCAAGCTCGGCGAGTTCGTGTCCACCGAGCCGCGCGAGGCCAACACCGAGGGCGGCGTGTTCCCGGCCATCTTCGGCACCGTGATGATGGTGCTCCTGATGTCGGTGTTCGTCACGCCTTTCGGGGTCATCGCCGCGGTGTATCTCCGCGAGTACGCCCACCAGGGCCTGCTCACCCGCGTCATCCGCATCGCGGTCAACAACCTGGCCGGCGTGCCGTCGGTGGTCTACGGCGTGTTCGGCCTGGGCTTCTTCGTCTATTTCCTCGGCGCGTCCATCGACCAGGCCTTCTTCCAGGCGGCGCTGCCCGCGCCGACCTTCGGCACCCCGGGCCTGCTGTGGTCGTCGCTGACCTTGGCGCTGCTCACCGTGCCGGTGGTGATCGTGTCGACCGAAGAAGGCCTGTCTCGCATTCCGCGCAGCATTCGCGAGGGCAGCCTGGCCCTCGGCGCGACCAAGGCCGAGACCCTGTGGCGCACCGTGCTGCCGATGGCCACGCCGGCGATGATGACCGGCCTCATCCTCGCCGTGGCGCGCGCCGCGGGCGAGGTCGCGCCGCTGATGATGGTCGGCGTGGTCAAGCTCGCGCCGACCCTGCCGCTGGACGGCAACCTCCCGTTCCTGCACCTGGACCGCAAGTTCATGCATCTCGGCTTCCACATCTTCGATGTCGGCTTCCAGAGCCCCAACGTCGAGGCGGCGCGCCCGCTGGTGTTCGCCACCTCGTTGCTCCTGGTGATCATCATCGTCGCGCTCAACCTCGCCGCCATCACCATTCGCAACCGGCTGCGGGAAAAGTACAATGCTGCCGAAACCTGATCGCGAAGCGCCGCCCATGTCCGACCCTTCGACCGGAAACGGCGGCACGCCCACCCACGCCGTCGACATCAAGAGCGCGCTGCCGCGCGACGAGGTCGCGCACGAGCGCGCCGCCGAGCCGCGCGAGTGCCTCGCGGTCAAGGGCCTGAATCTCTACTACGGCGAGAAGCAGGCCCTGCACGACATCCACATGAGCATCCCCGAGCGCTGCGTCACCGCCTTCATCGGTCCGAGCGGCTGCGGCAAGTCGACGTTGCTGCGCTGCTTCAACCGCATGAACGACCTGATCGACAACGTGCGCATCGAGGGCGAGGTGGTGCTCGACGGGCAAAACATCTTCGCGCCGGCGGTCAACGTCGCGACCCTGCGGCGCAAGGTCGGCATGGTGTTCCAGAAGCCGAACCCGTTTCCGAAGTCGATCTACGAGAACGTGGCCTACGGCCTGCGCATCCAGGGGGTGAAGAGCCGGCGCGTGCTGGACAAGGCGGTCGAGGCTGCGCTGCGCGGCGCTGCGCTGTGGGACGAGGTCAAGGACCGGGTGCACGACAGTGCCCTCGGCCTGTCCGGCGGCCAGCAGCAGCGCCTGGTGATCGCACGCGCCATCGCCATCGAGCCGGAGGTGCTGCTGCTCGACGAGCCGGCCTCGGCGCTCGATCCCATCTCGACGCTCAAGATCGAAGAACTGATCTACGAGCTCAAGCGCGACTACACCATCGTCATCGTCACCCACAACATGCAGCAGGCGGCGCGCGTGTCCGACTACACCGCCTTCATGTACATGGGCGACCTCATCGAGTTCGGCAAGACCAAGACGCTGTTCACAAATCCGCGTCGCAAGCAGACCGAGGACTACATCACGGGCCGCTATGGTTGAACCGCGCGCCCATCGACCACGTGCCCGCGTGGCCATCGTCGTACGAGGGCGCTAGCGCCACCGGAGATCCATCGCCATGACCATGTCGCGCCTCACCCATCACATCTCGCACCAGTTCGACAAGGAGCTGGAGGACACCCGCTCGAAGGTGCTGGCCATGGGCGGCCTGGTCGAGGAGCACATCCACAAGGTGCTGGAGTGCCTCGCGAAGGGCGACTTCGACGAAGCCGAGTACGTCGCCATCAGCGATTACAAGGTCAACGCGCTGGAAGTCGAGATCGACGACGACTGCACCGAGATCCTGCTGCGCCGCCAGCCGGCGGCCACCGATCTGCGCCTGGTGCTGTCGGTCAGCAAGACCATCACCGATCTCGAGCGCATCGGCGACGAGGCGGAGAAGATCGCGCGCCTGGTGCTGAACCTGCGCGAGGGTGGCGGCATCAGCACCTACTACATGGGCATGCTGTCCATGGGCCACCACGTGCGCCGCATGGTGCGCGCGGCGCTCGACGCCTTCGCGCGCATGGACTCCGAGGCGGCGTTCAAGATCGCGCAGGAAGACCGCGAGATCGACGCCGAGACGGACGCCATCATGCGCTACCTCATCACCTACATGATGGAAGACCCGCGCTCCATCACGCGCGTGCTGGACGCGGTGCTGTCGGTGCGCGCCTTCGAGCGCATCGGCGATCACGCGCGCAACATCTGCGAGAACGTGATCTACCTGGTGGAGGGCAAGGACGTGCGCCACGTGGCGCTGGAACAGGTCGAACAGGAACTGCGCCGCGGCGGCGAGGACTGAGCCTGACTCGCTGAACGCCTCAGCCGGCGTCGCGTAGCGACGGCCGCATGTCCGGCAGGCGACGCGCGTCCACCACTTCCGACGGCGGGAAATCACAGCGGAACTTGCTGCCCTTGCCCGGCTGGCTCTCGATGGTGAGGCTGGCGTTGTGGCGCACCAGCACATGCTTGACGATGGCGAGCCCGAGCCCGGTGCCGCCGTTGGCCCGCGAGCGCGACTGGTCCACCCGGTAGAAACGCTCGGTCAGGCGCGGCACGTGCTCGGGCGCGATGCCGACGCCGTTGTCCTCGACCTCGAAATGCGCGCCGGCCTCGTCACCGTACCAGCGAATGCGGATGATGCCGCGCTCCGGCGTGTAGTGCACGGCGTTGAACACCAGGTTGGAGAACGCGCTGTAGAGTTCACCGCGCGCGCCGGCGAGCTTGAGCTGGGGATCGATTTCGAGCGCGAACAGGTGTTCGCGTTGCCCCGACAGGTCCCGCGCGCGGGACTGGATCTCGGCGACGATCGCCGCCACGTCCACCACTTCCGGACGCGGGACGCGGTCTTCGCGTTCGAGACTCGAGAGCAGCAGCAGCTCTTCGACCAGCTGGCGCATTCGCTCCGAGTGCGCGTTCATCTGCGCGAGCGCCGGCCGCCAGGCCGGCGGTGCCTGCTCGGCCTGGGCCACCAGGTTCTCGAGGTAGCCCTGGAATACAGTGATGGGCGTGCGCAGCTCATGGGAGACGTTGGCGACGAAGTCGCGGCGAATCTCGTTCGCGCGATGCAGCTGGGTGATGTCGCGCGCGACCAGTAGTTGCTGATCCCGCCCGTAGGGCGAGAGCAGCACCGAGAGGTAGCGCTGGTTCTCGGTGGGGCTCGGGATCTCGATGGCCTCGCCCTCCTGCGCGCGCTCGATGAAGGCGCGGAGCGCCGGCAGACGGACCAGGTTGGTGACGCGCTGACCGACGTCCTCGGGCCAGCGGACGCCCAGGTCGCGGCGCGCCGCGGCGTTCGCCCAGCGCACCTCGCCGTGGGCGTCCAGCACCACGGTCGCGTCGGGCAGGGCGCGGGTCGCCTGCTGGAACTGCTTGAGATAATTGGCGAGCTTCTTCTTGCGCTTCTTGTGGCGCTCGCGCAGGTAGTCGATCTCGAGCGAGATCTCCTCGAAGGCGCCGGGTGCCTCCGGCGGCTCATGGGTCTTGTGATCGCGTAACCACGAGAGCAGCAGTTCGAGGCGGGTGTGCAGCCACGCGACATAGCCGAGCAGCGCTGCCAGCAGGCACCACTTGGTCTTGCCGACCAGGGTGCCGATCAGGAGCGCTGTCAGGAGCAGTGCTGCAAGGCGCCAGGCATCGCGTTGCTGCATGGGCGTGAAATCTGGAAAGCGTGGCCCGGGATTATCTTACTTTCGCGAGGCCGACAGAAGCCGCCCGGCCCCGCGGACTCAGTCCACGGTCGAGGAGAAGCGGTAGCCCACGCTGCGCACGGTCTGGATGTAGGCTTCGCAACCATGCGGCTCGAGCAGCTTGCGCAGGCGCCGGATGTGCACATCCACGGTCCGCTCCTCGATATAGGCGTGGTTGCCCCAGACGCTATCAAGTAGTTGATTTCGCGAATAAACCCGCTCGGGGTGGGTGACGAAGAACTGCAGCAGGCGGAACTCGGTCGGGCTCATCTCGACGGTGCGGCCGTTGGCCAGCACACGGTGCGTCTGGGTGTCGAGCTTGATGGCGCCGACCTCGATCACGTCCTGGTCTATCGTCTGCTGGGTGCGGCGCATGACGGCGCGTACCCTCGCCAGCAGTTCACGGGTCGAGAAGGGCTTGGTGATGAAGTCGTCGGCCCCGGTGTCCAGCCCCTTCACCTTGTCGTTCTCGGTGCCGCGGGCGGTCAGCATGATGATCGGTATGCCGCTGGTCTTGGGGTCGCGCTTCAGACGCCGGGCGAAGTCCACCCCGCTGATGCCGGGCAGCATCCAGTCGAGCAGGATGAGGTCGGGAATGAGGGTGCTCATCGCCTGGTTGGCCTCCTCCACGTCGCCGGCTTCCAGGAAATGGTAGCCGTCGCCCTGCAGGGTGAAGCCCAGCATCTGCCGAATCGCCGGCTCGTCTTCGACGATGAGAATGTTCGCAGCCATCAAAGTACCCGCGGACCGACCGGTCCGATAGCGTGACCGTTTTACGGGCGTTTTGTGACGTCTTCGTGAAACGAGGGGCCATTCTAGGGCCCGCTGACGGCCAGACCCAGCATCCAGGAAAAAATCCCGGGCCCCGCCGGGCGGGGTCGCGCGGGCCGCCGTCGCGGTCGCCGGCCCATGCCGCCTAAGCTTGCCTCGCCGTCGGCCGGGAGTGGCCGGCGGCACCCTGCCCAACCTCAAGGAGACATGGAATGTCCACCGCAAGACGCCTTCTCGCCATTCTGCTCGTCCTGCTCGCCTGCGCCGCGGGCGCCGCCGAGCAGGTCAACATCAACACCGCCAGCGCCGAGGCCCTGGCCAGCGGCATGGTTGGCATCGGCCCGGCCAAGGCCCAGGCCATCGTCGCGTACCGCGATGCCCACGGACCGTTCAAGACGGTCGACGACCTGCTGCAGATCAAGGGTATCGGCGCCGCCACGCTGGACAAGAACCGCGACCGCCTGACGGCTGCCTCCGCCTCCGCGCCCTGAACCCTCCTCGGTTCGTTCGCCGAGGTTTCGCGGCCGGTTCACCCTTGAACCGGCCGTCTTTTTTGTTCCCCGCCCACGGACCGCCCTGCTATCCTTTGCGGTTCGGCCAACCGACCCGACCCGGCGCCTGCAGGCGTCACGCCCGTGCTGCGCGAGGCGGCGGCCGACCCGTACTCCACAAGGGCATTCGACGTGCGCGAAGACCAGATGCGCGAACTCCTCACCGAGCGCTACGAACCGGCCAGGATCGAACCGGCCGTGCAGTCCCACTGGCACGAGCGCCAGACCTTCAAGGCCAGCGAGGACCCCGCCCGCGAGAAGTTCTACTGCCTGTGCATGTTCCCCTATCCCAGCGGGCGCCTGCACATGGGGCACGTGCGCAACTACACCATCGGCGACGTGATCTCGCGTTACCAGCGCATGCAGGGCAAGAACGTGCTGCAGCCGATGGGATGGGATGCGTTCGGCCTGCCGGCGGAGAACGCCGCGATCGAGAACAACGTGCCGCCGGCGAAGTGGACGCGCTCGAACATCGACTACATGCGCGGCCAACTGCAGCGCCTGGGCTTCGCCTACGACTGGTCCCGCGAGCTCGCCACCTGCAACCCCGACTACTACCGCTGGGAACAGTGGTTCTTCACGCGGCTCTACGAGAAGGGCCTGGTGTACCGCGCGACCGCCGCGGTCAACTGGGACCCGGTCGAACAGACGGTGCTCGCCAACGAGCAGGTGATCGACGGCTGCGGCTGGCGCTCCGGCGCGCCGGTCGAACGCCGCGAGATGCCGCAGTGGTTCCTGCGCATCACCGCCTACGCCGACGAACTGCTCGACGAACTCGACCGCATGGACGAGTGGCCCGATGCGGTCAAGACCATGCAGCGCAACTGGATCGGCCGCTCTCAGGGCCTGCAGATCAAGTTCGCCCTCAGTGACGGCAGCGGCGATCTCGAAGTCTTCACCACGCGGCCCGATACGCTCGCCGGCGCGACCTACATGGCCGTCGCGCCCGAGCATCCGCTCACGCTCGCGGCCGCCGCGCGCAACGCCGACGTCGCGGCCTTCGTCGAGGCCTGCCGCCGGCAGTCGACTTCGGAAGCCGTGCTGGAGACGATGGAGAAGAAGGGGCTCGATCTCGGCATCACCGTCGACCACCCGCTCACCGGCAAGCCGCTGCCGGTGTGGGTCGCGAACTTCGTGCTGATGGGCTATGGCACCGGCGCGGTGATGTCCGTGCCAGCCCACGATCAGCGTGACTACGAGTTCGCAAAGAAGCACGGCCTGCCCATCCAGCAGGTGATCGCGCCCGCCGACGGCGCGGCGATGGACCTCGAGCGCGAGGCCTACACCGAGCACGGCGTGCTGGTGAACAGCGGCGAGTACGACGGCCTCGACTTCGCCAGCGCGTTCGACGCCATCGCGAAACGGCTGGAGGCGCAGGGCCGCGCCGAGCGCCGCACCCAGTACCGCCTGCGCGACTGGCTGGTGTCCCGCCAGCGCTACTGGGGTTGTCCCATCCCGGTGCTCTACGGCGACGACGGCAGCGTGGTGCCGGAGGCGGACGAGCGCCTGCCTGTGGTGCTGCCCGAGGAGGTCAACTGGGAAGGCGTGACCTCGCCCTTGAAGTCCATGCCGGAATTCCAGCAGGCGACCCTGCCGGACGGCCGACCGGGGCGCCGCGAGACCGACACTTTTGACACCTTCTTCGAGTCGTCCTGGTATTTCACGCGCTTCGCCTGCGCGGACGCGAGCGACGGCATGGTCGATGCGCGCGCCGACTACTGGATGCCGGTCGACATCTACATCGGCGGCATCGAGCACGCGGTGCTGCACCTGCTCTACGCGCGCTTCTTCCACAAGGCGATGCGCGACGCGGGCCTCGTGAAGTCCGACGAGCCCTTCAAGCGCCTGCTGACGCAGGGCATGGTGTGCAAGGAGACCTACTACCGCGACCCCGAGAACGGTCGCAAGCAGTACTTCAATCCCACCCAGGTGGACGTCGAACTCGATGCCAAGGGCCGCGCGGTGTCGGCGCGCGCCAAGTCCGATGGTCAGCCGGTGACCATCGGCGCGGTGGAGAAGATGTCGAAGTCGAAGAACAACGGCGTCGACCCGCAGGCGCTCATCGATCGCTACGGCGCCGACACGGTGCGCCTCTACACGATGTTCGCCGCGCCGCCGGACCAATCGCTCGAATGGTCCGATTCGGCGGTCGAGGGCCAGTTCCGCTTCCTGAAGTCGCTGTGGCGGCTGGTCAACGAGCATGCGGGAACTACGCCGCCGGCCGTGGCCGGCGAGCAGACCGAGGATCTCAAGACCCTGCGTCGGCACATCCACGAGACCATCGCCAAGGTCAGCGACGACATCAGCCGCCGCTACAAATTCAACACCGCCATCGCGGCGGTGATGGAGCTGGTCAACCACCTCTCGCGCATGACGGTGGACAGCGCCGCGGCGCATGCCGTGCGCCAGGAAGGTCTCGATACCGTGGTGCTCCTGCTCGCGCCCATCGTGCCGCACGTGACCGCGGTGCTGTGGCAGGCGCTCGGACACGCCGACGATCTCGCGCTCGCCGCCTGGCCGGTGGCGGACGAGGCCGCGCTCGCGCGCGACGAAGTGGAGATGGTGGTGCAGGTCAACGGTCGCAAGCGCGCGGTGGTGCGCGTGCCGGTCAATGCCGACAAGGCCGCCTGCGAGGCGCTCGCGCTGGCCGAGGACAACGTGCAGCGTTTCGTCAGCGGCAAGGCGCTGCGCAAGGTGATCGTCGTGCCCGGCAAGCTCGTCAACGTGGTGGTGGCGGAGTAGCGCGATGCGCCGCCTCGCCCGCCTGTCGCTGCTGCTGCTCGCCTGCGCGCTGCTCGCGGCCTGCGGCGGCTGGCAGCTGCGCGGCGCGGCCGCTTCCAGCACGCACAACTTCCAGCGCGTCTATCTCAAGGGCGACGACGCCGGCCAGGTGCTGCTCGCGGTGCGCCGCGAACTGTTCAATCGTGGCCTGCGCGTGACCCGCAACCGCCGCCAGGCGGATCTGGTCATCGAGCTGGAAGACGAGCGCTTCGAGCGGCGCATCCTGTCGGTCGACCCGGGCACCGGCAAGGTGCGCGAGATCGAGCTCGGTCTGCTCGCGCACTTCACCGTGCGCGCCGGCGACGGGCGGCTGCTGGTGCCGCGCGAGCCGCTGCAGTTCCAGCTCGACTACGTGTTCGACGAAGGCTCGCTGCTCGGCACCGTCGAGCAGGACAACACCGTGCAGCAGGACCTCGCAGAGTCCGCCGCCACCTCGCTGGTGTTTCGCCTGGAGTCCATCGAAGTGCCGCCTCCGGCCGCCAAGGGCGCGCCCGGCACCGAGGATCTCTCGCCCGAGGACGCGCCCGCGGACAGCGACGCCGACGCCGGCGCGGGCTGATGCAGCTCACCGTCGAGCGCCTGATGGAGCGGCTGCGCGCGCAGCCGCTCGCCAAGGTGTACTTCTTTCACGGCGACGAACCCCTGCAGCTGCTCGAGTGCGCCGACGCGGTCCGCGCGCGCGCGCTTGCCGAGGGCATCGACGAGCGCTGCGTGTACGACGCCGACACCGGCATCGACTGGCAGGCGCTGGCCGAGGAAGGCAACGCGCTGTCCTTGTTCGCCACGCGGCGGTTGTTCGAGATCCGGCTCGGCGAACGCAAGCCCGACAAGGGTGGCCCGGAAATCCTCGAGCGTCTCGCGAGCCAGGGGCTGGCCGAGGACGTGGTGGTGGTGACCGCCGGCAAACCGGACAAGTCCGCGCGCAATGCGCGCTGGTTCAAGGCGCTGGAGGCCGACGCGGTGTGCGTCGCGACCCGCGATCTGCGCGGCCCCGCGCTGCCCGAGTGGCTCGCGCGGCGCGCGGCGCGCTTCGGGCGTCGGCTGGAGCGCGGCGCGGCGGAGCTGGTCGCCGAGCGCGTCGAGGGCAACATGCTGGCCGCCGCGCAGGAAGTGGAGAAGCTCGCGCTCTTGGTCGATGCCGAGACCATCACCGAGGACGACGTGCTGGCCGCGGTGCGGGACAGTGCGCGCTACGACGTCTTCCAGTTCGCCGACGCGGTGCTGGCCGGCGATCTCGCGCGCGCGCTGCGCATGGTGCGCGGTCTGCGCGAGGAGGGCACGGAGGCGCTGCTGCTGAACTGGGCCCTGGGACGCGAACTGCGCACGCTGGTGGCGATGGCCGCGGCCATCGAGCGCGGCAAGGCGCTCCCCGCGGTGCTCGACGAATACCGCGTGTGGCAGGGACGCAAGCCCGCAATCCGCCGCGTGCTCGAGCGCTTCTCCAAGGATGACCTGATGGACCTGTTGGCGTACGCTAATTTCATCGACACGGTGGTCAAGGGCGGTCGCAGCGGCGATCCCTGGGACGAGATCGAGATACTGAGCATGAAACTTTCGGGTGCAGCGGCGGCGAACGGCCTGCTGCGGCGCCTGTAGGACCCAGCCATGGCCGAGGCAGTGAGACAACTGGATGCGCAGGGCGACGTGGTCGCTTACGTCGAGGGCGTGGCGCGCGCCGCGCGCGAGGCAAGCCGCCTGCTCGCGCGCGCGACCAGCGCGCAGAAGAACGCCGCGCTGCTCGCCATCGCCGCGCGCCTGCGCGCCGAGGCGGACGCCATCCTCGCGGCCAATCGCGCCGACGTCGAGGCGGCCACGGCCGCGGGTCTCGACGCCGCGTTGATCGAGCGCTTGAGCCTGAACCCGGCGCGCGTCGAGGCGATGGCCGCCGGCGTCGCCGAAGTGGCGGCGCTGGCCGATCCGATAGGTGGCATCACCGATCTCGACTTTCGCCCGAGCGGTATCCAGGTCGGGCGCATGCGCGTGCCGCTCGGCGTGGTCGGCATCATCTACGAGGCGCGGCCCAACGTCACCGCCGACGCCGCCGCGCTGTGTCTCAAGTCCGGCAACGCAGCCATCCTGCGTGGCGGCTCCGAGGCGTTGCGCTCGAACCAGATCATCGCCACCTGCGTGCATGCCGGTCTCGAGGCGGCCGACCTGCCGGCGGTGGGAGTGCAGGTGCTCGCCACGCGCGATCGCGCCGCGGTCGGTGCACTGCTCGCGCAGGCGGGCCTGGTGGACGTCATCGTGCCGCGCGGCGGCAAGGGCCTCATCGAACGCGTGAGCCGCGAGGCACGCATGCCGGTGATCAAGCACCTGGACGGCGTGTGCCACGTGTTCCTGGACGACAGCGCCGATGCCGACAAGGCGCTCGCCATCGTCATGAACGCCAAGACCCAGCGCTACGGCACCTGCAACACCGTGGAGACGCTGCTCGCGACTCCTTCGGCCGCGACGCGTCTCTACCCCACGATCCTCGCCGCGCTCGCCGCGGCCGGCGTGGAGCTGCGCGGCTGCGAGCGCACGCGCGCGCTCCACGCCGACGTGCGGCCCGCGAGTGAGGACGACTGGTACGCGGAGTATCTCGCGCCGATCCTCGCCGTGCGCGTGGTCGATGACTTCGAGGCCGCGCTCGCGCACATCGCGCGCTACGGCTCGCAGCACACCGACGCCATCGTCACCGAGCAGTTCGTCAACGCGCGACGTTTTCTCGCCGAGGTGGATTCCAGCTCGGTGATGGTCAACGCCTCCACCCGCTTCGCCGACGGCTTCGAGTACGGACTCGGCGCCGAGATCGGCATCAGCACCGACAAGTTCCACGCGCGCGGGCCGGTGGGCCTCGAGGGGCTCACCTCACAGAAGTGGATCGTGCTGGGAGACGGTCATATCCGCGCCTGATCCAGGCCGGGCCGATGCGGGCGCGGTCGGACGCCCCATCGGCCTGCTCGGCGGCACCTTCGACCCGGTGCACAACGGCCACCTGCGCGTCGCGCTGGAAGCGGCCGAGGCGCTGGGACTGGAAGAGGTCCGGCTGATCCCGCTGAACTCCCCCGGGCACCGCGCCGCGCCACTCGCGAGTACCACCGCGCGGCTCGCCATGCTGCGCGCTGCGGTCCGCGCGCCGCTCAGCGTGGACGACGTCGAGATCGCGCGCGGCGGCGTCAGCTACACCGTCGATACCCTGGAGACGCTGCGGGCCCGCTGGCCGCATCGACCGCTGTGTCTCATCATCGGGCGCGATGCCTTCCACGGCCTGCCGAGCTGGAAGCGCCCCGCGGACCTGCTGCGCCTCGCCCACCTGGTGGTCGCCTCGCGACCCGATAGCGGCGTTGCGCCGTCCGCCGCGCTTGACGAACTGACCGCGAATGCGCAGGCTGACCGCGTGACAGCACTGCACGAAGCGCGCGCCGGGCGCGTGTACTTTCTCGACATTCCCCTGCTGCCCATCGCCTCCAGTGAACTCCGCGCGCGTCTCGCCGCGGGCCGCTCGATTCGCCACCTGGTGCCCGACGCGGTCGACGACTACATAGCCGAACAGCGACTCTACCGCCCATGAGCAAGAAAGAAGACCAGTCCCTGGCCGACCTCGCCCACAAGGTGGCGACGGCGCTCGACGACGGCAAGGCGGTGGACATCCGCGTGCTGGACGTGCGCAAGCTGACCGTCATCACCGACTACATGATTATCGCTTCGGGCCGCTCCAACCGGCAGGTGCGCGCGCTGGCGCAGCGCGTGATGGACACCGCGCGCGAACTCGGCGTGACGACCCTCGGCATCGAAGGCGAGCGCGAGAGCGAGTGGATCCTGATCGACCTCGGCGGTGTGGTGGTGCATGTCATGCAGCCCGCCACGCGCGATTTCTACCAGCTGGAAAAACTCTGGGAGCAGCGCGCCGCGGCGCAAGTGGAGGCCTGAGCCCGTGCTGGTGGAGGTGCTCGGCGTCTGCCGCCGGCCGCCCGCCTGGGTGACCGAGACCTGCGCCGACTACGCCAGGCGGCTCGGCCGCCCGCTCGAACTGCGTTTCCGCTTCATCACCCCGGGCCAGGACGGCGCCGACAGCGCGACTCGCCGGCGCGACGAGGCGCAGCGCCTGCGCAAGGCGCTCGCCGCGGACACGTTCGTGGTGGCGCTCGACGAGCGCGGCGAGGCATGGACCAGCGTCGAGTTCGCGCGCCGCTTCGGTGAGTGGCGCGAGCGTCATGCCCATTTGAGTTTCGTCATCGGCGGCGCCGACGGATTCGATGCCGAATTCCTCGCCGCGGCGCACGCGCGCTGGTCGCTGTCGCGCCTCACCCTGCCGCATTTGTTCGTGCAGGTGCTGGTCGCCGAACAGCTCTACCGCGCGACGAGCATTCTCGCCGGCCATCCCTACCACCGTCCGTGAGTTCGCCCATGCTGCACCTTGCTTCCCGCTCGCCCCGCCGTGCTGAACTGCTGCGCCTCATCGGCGTGGATTTCGTGCTGGTCGATGTGGAGGTGGACGAGCGTCAGCTCGCGGGCGAGGCGCCCGCCGCCTACGTGTGCCGCGTGGCCGAGGACAAGGCACGTGTGGGCGCGGCCGCACTGCCGTCCGACGCCGTGGTGCTCGCCGCGGACACCACCGTGTGCCTGGACGGCGAGATCCTTGGCAAACCGCTCGATGCCGATGACGCGCGGCGCATGCTGGCGCGCCTGTCCGGCAGGACGCACGAAGTGCTGACCGCGGTGGTGGTCGGCACGCGCGCGTCGCTCGCGGCCGAAGTGATCACGACGCGGGTCGAATTCATGCCGCTGGACGGGGCCGTGATCGCGGCCTATGTCGCAAGCGGCGAACCGGCCGACAAGGCCGGCGCCTACGGCATTCAAGGTGTGGGCGGTGCGCTCGTGAAGCGCATCGAGGGCAGCTACGGCGCGGTGGTGGGACTGCCGTTGGCGGAGACGGCGGAGATGCTGGCGCGGGCGGGTATCGGCACGGCGCTGCGGTCAGCGTGACTCGGCGTGCAAGTCCGACCTACAGGGCGGGTGTCAGCCCGCTGTGCACGCCGTCTGGGAACACGAGGCGAGGGAAACGGAACGCGCGGAAGCAAACTGGCGCCCGCCCCGTTGCGGGGCGGGCGCCGCAGAATCACACAATCAGCGGCACGATCAGCAGCGCGACGATGTTGATGATCTTGATCAGCGGGTTCACGGCCGGACCGGCGGTGTCCTTGTAGGGATCGCCGACGGTGTCACCGGTGACGGCCGCCTTGTGGGCTTCCGAACCCTTGCCGCCGCAGTGACCATCCTCGATGTACTTCTTCGCGTTGTCCCACGCGCCACCACCGGTGGTCATGGAGATCGCGACGAAGAGACCCGTGATGATGGTGCCGAGCAGAAGGCCGCCGAGCGCCAGCGGGCCGAGGATGAAGCCGACCAGGATCGGCACCAGCACCGGCAGCAGCGAGGGAACGATCATTTCCTTGATCGCGGCGCGGGTCAGCATGTCGACCGCGCGGGAATAGTCCGGCTTGGCCGTGCCCTGCATGATGCCGGGGATTTCCTTGAACTGGCGACGCACTTCCACCACCACCGAGCCGGCGGCGCGGCCCACGGCCTCCATGCCCATGGCGGCGAACAGGTAGGGGACCATGCCGCCGATGAACAGGCCGATGATGACCTTGGGATCGGACAGCAGGAACTCCACGGTCTGGCCCATGGCCTTCTCGAGCTCGTGGGTGTAGTCCGCGAACAGCACGAGCGACGCCAGCGCGGCCGAGCCGATGGCATAGCCCTTGGTCACCGCCTTGGTGGTGTTGCCGACCGCGTCCAGCGGATCGGTGATGCCGCGAATCTTCTCGTCCAGCTCCGCCATCTCGGCGATGCCGCCGGCGTTGTCGGTGATCGGACCGAAGGCGTCAAGCGCGACGATGATGCCGGTCATGGACAGCATGGAGGTCGCCGCGATGGCGATGCCGTACAGGTTGGCCCACTCGTAGGCGAAGTAGATCGCCGCGCAGATCACCAGCACTGGCAGCGCGCAGGCCTTCATCGACACGCCGATGCCGGCGATGATGTTGGTCGCGTGACCGGTCTCGGAGGCCGAGGCGATGTGCTTCACCGGCGCGTACTGGGTGCCGGTGTAGTACTCGGTGATCCACACCAGCGCGGCGGTCAGCACCAGGCCGACCATCGCGCAGCCGAACAGCGCGTTGACGCCGTAGCTGGAATCCGCCATCAGGTGTTTGGTGACCGGGTAGTAGGCCGCCGCGGCCAGCAGGCCGGCGACGATCAGGCCCTTGTACAGCGCGCCCATGATCGAGCCGCCTTCGCTGGCCTTGACGAAGAAGGTGCCGACGATGGAGGCGATGATCGCCACGCCGCCCAGCACCAGCGGGAAGATGACGCCGTTGACGCCGACCTGCGCCGCGGCCAGGTGGCCGAGCAGCATGGTCGCGATCACGGTGACCGCGTAGGTCTCGAAGAGATCCGCCGCCATGCCGGCGCAGTCGCCGACGTTGTCGCCGACGTTGTCGGCGATCACCGCCGGGTTGCGCGGGTCGTCCTCGGGAATGCCGGCCTCGACCTTGCCGACGAGGTCCGCGCCGACGTCCGCGCCCTTGGTGAAGATGCCGCCGCCGAGACGGGCGAAGATCGAAATCAGCGAGCCGCCGAAGCCCAGGCCGACCAGCGGCGCGAGGCTCGCGTCCGGGTTGCCGCTGGTGAGGAAGGCGTAGTAGCCGGCCACGCCGAGCAGGCCCAGGCCCACCACCAGGAGGCCGGTGATGGCACCGCCACGGAAGGCGACCTGCAGCGCGGCGTTCATGCCCTTGTTGGCGGCCTCGGCGGTGCGCAGGTTGGAACGCACGGAAACGTTCATGCCGATGTAGCCGGTGGCGCCGGACAGCACCGCGCCGATGGCGAAGCCGATGGCGGTCAGGCTGTCGAGCGCGACCCACAGCGCCACGAACAGCACCGCGCCGACGATGCCGATGGTGGTGTACTGCCGATTCAGATAGGCCGATGCACCCTGTTGAACCGCGGTCGCGATTTCAATCATCCGGGCGTTGCCCTGTGGTTGGGCCAGGATCCAGCGTACGGACCAGCCGCCGTACAGTACGGCGCCGACCCCGCAGAGTATGGAGAACCAGAGAGCGGACATGAGCTAACCCCTCAGCTAAGCATTGCTGTGAATTTTGAAGTTTGAGAGAAAGCGGCCGATTTCAGCCGTTTATGCCCGCCAATCCCCTGCGGCGGGCGGGCCGATTGTACTGGCTTATCCCTTCACGGCAAAGGACGCGGCGAGGCGTCGCGGCACGCCCACGTTGCGCAGCCTGACGTAGTCCGGCAGGCCGTCGACATAGGGCGGCGGGTCCTCACCGACGATCAAGGGCGCCAGGTAGCGCCGGCAGCTCTCGGTGATGCCATAGCCGTCCGGCGTGATGAAATCCCGTGGCAGCTTGCGTTCCAGGTTGGCGACCGCGGCGAGCGGCGCGCGGCCGATCTCCCAGCGGTAGGGGGCGTCCGCGAGGCGCACGATGGTGACCATCACCCCGGACTCGCCGGCGAGCGCCATCTCCACCGCGGCGCGGCCGAGGGCATAGGCCTGTTCGACGTCGGTGCGCGAAGCGATGTGGCGCGCGGCGCGCTGCAGGTAGTCCGCGACCGCCCAGTGCACCTTGTAGCCGAGCTTGTCCTTCACCAGCCCGGCGATCACCGGCGCCACGCCGCCGAGCTGCGCGTGGCCGAAGGCGTCGCGCGTGCCGGCCTCGGCCACGAACCCGCCGGCCGCGTTGTGCAGGCCTTCCGACACCACCACCGCGCACCAGCCCTGGGCGTCCACCGTGGCCCGCACGCGGTCGAGGAAGGCCGCCTCGTCCAGCGGGATCTCCGGGAACAGGATCAGCTGCGGCGCGTCGCCCGGGCCGCGCGCGGCGAGCCCGCCGGCGGCGGCGATCCACCCGGCGTGCCGGCCCATGACCTCGAGCACGAAGACCTTGGTCGAAGTCTTGGCCATGGACGCGACGTCGTAGCCCGCTTCGCGAATTGACACCGCCACGTACTTGGCCACCGAGCCGAAGCCCGGGCAGCTGTCGGTCATGGCGAGATCGTTGTCGACGGTCTTCGGAATGCCGATGCAGGTCAGGGGATAGCCCGCGGCCTGGGCGAACTCCGCCACCTTGTGGGTCGTGTCCTGGGAGTCGCCGCCGCCGTTATAGAAGAAATAGCCGATGTCGTGCGCGCGGAACACTTCCAGCAGCCGCTCGTACTCGGCGTGCTGGCGGGCCACGTCTTTCAGCTTGTAGCGGCACGAACCGAAGGCCCCGGCCGGCGTGTGGCGCAGCGCCGCGATGGCGGCGTCCGACTCCAGGCTGGTATCGATGAGGTCTTCGGTCAGCGCGCCGATGATGCCGTTGCGGCCGGCGAAGACCTTGCCCAGGCGGTCGCCGTGGCGCCGCGCGGTCTCGATGAGCCCGCAGGCGGTGGCGTTGATCACGGCGGTGACGCCGCCCGATTGCGCGTAGAACGCGTTCTTCTTCTCCACAGTCATCGCATGGTTCCCCCGTTACATGGGTCGGGACCGTGCCGCTTCCCCCGGCGCGGGGTTGAATGAACTCGTGGCGCCCTCGCTCTGTCCCAGGGTCGCCCTTGAATGATAGGGCAGCCACGAGGCTTGTGTTACCGTAAGACGCGGCGCCCGGCCGCCGGATGCACTGCATGACCCGACGCCTGTTCCCTCTCGCCTGCCTGTCCGCCGCCCTGTGGGGCCTGCCCGCGGCGCTCGTCGCCGATCAGATCGATCTGCCGGACATCGGCGATTCCGCCGGCGCGATCATCTCGCCCGAGCAGGAGCGCCGGCTGGGCGAGGAATACGCGCGTCAGATCCGCCGCCAGGCCCCGCTGGTCAACGATGAAGAGGTGGAGGACTACATCTCCATGCTCGGCAACAGCATGGCCAAGTACACCAACTATGAGCTCGGCTTTCGCTTCGCGGTGATGGAGAGCCCGGTGATCAACGCCTTCGCGGTGCCGGGCGGCTACGTCTACATGCACACGGGCCTCATCCTCGAGACCAGCAACGAGTCCGAGCTCGCCTCGGTGATGGGCCACGAGATCTCCCACGTCACCCAGCGCCACGGCGCGCGCATGATCGAGGAGGCCTCGCACATGACCGCGCCGATGATCGCCTCCATGGTGGCGGGCATCGTGCTGATGGCGGTCAACCCGCAGATGGGCGCCGGCGCGCTCATGGCCGGCCAGGCCGCCGCGCAGCAGATGCAGATCAACTTCACGCGCGCCAACGAGAAGGAAGCCGATGCCATCGGCATCGAGCTCATGAAGGAGGCGCACTACGACACCGACATGATGGCGTCGTTCTTCGAGCGCATGCAGCGCGCGTCGCGTTACACCGATCCATCCTTCATTCCCGAGTACCTGCGCACCCACCCGGTGACGGTCAACCGCATCGCCGAGGCGCGCAACCGCGCAGCCCAGATCAAGGCCGACGGGGTGCGCGAGGACAGCCCGCAGTACCACCTGGTGAAGGCCAAGCTCCGCGTCATGGGCGAGGCCGATCCGACCCAGGCGGTGCGTTACTTCCAGGAGGCCATCGCCGCGGGCAACGACGAGGGGCACCCCGAGGCCCTGCGCTACGGCCTGGCGCTCGCCTACATGGAAACGGGCGATTTCGAGAAGGCGCGCAACGAGATAGCCAAGCTCATCGCCAAGTACCCGCGCATCGGCTCGTTCCACATCGCCGCCGGCAAGATCGAGCAGCGCGCCAACCAGTACGCCGCGGCCGTGCCGCATTTCGCGCGCGCCTACGAGCTCGACCCGGAAGGCCGCGCGGCGGTCTACAACTACGTCAACGGCCTGCTGCTGGTCGATCGCGCCAGGGAGGCCAAGGAACTCTTGAGCAGCTGGGGCCTGTCCGAGCGGCGCGACCCGCGCTTCTACAAGCTGATGGCCGACGCGCAGACCCGGCTCGGCGACGACTCCTCGGCCCACGGCTTCCTCGCCGAGTACTACTACAGCGTCGGCGAGGTGCCCTACGCCGCCGAGCAGCTGCGCATCGCGCGCGATTCCCCCGGGCTGTCCAATTACCAGCGTCAGAAGATCGTCGCGCGTCTCGAGGAAGTCGAAGGCACCCTGCAACGCATGATGGACGAGCGCCGCCGCTGAGCGCGCGCGACCTGCCACGCGCCGGCGTCCATCCCGGCGAAATCTTCAATCACGACTTAGAAACAATTTCACACAATTCACTCGAATTTGTGTGACGCACGCCAATGCCCGCGAGCGCGTGCCTGGCGTTTAATGCCTCCCCCGCCGGACGAGACCCGAAGAGGCTCGCCGGCATGGCACGCCGGGCGGGAACGGCGAAGTTTTTCAGAGTGTTAATTCGCCGGTCACTGTCGACCAATTAACAGTATCGCCATGCATGCGAACTATATTGGCCACCGACACACGAGAAATGCCGGCCGTGACCCGCGGACCGGCGCCAAACGGAACGAGAAGAAGAGTTATGAAAGACCGCAACTGGTTTTGCTATTCGCTGGACATGCTGGGCATGGCATTGGTCCTCGCCGCCCTGTTCTCACTGCTGGGGGCCCGCTGGATGAGCGGCGCGACCCTGGAGCTGACGCTCCTCACCACTTTCCGCATCGCGCTGATGGGCGCGGTCGGCGCCTTCCTTTCCGCTCGCAGCCTCGAGATCCTGCGTCTGCTGCGCGAGGAGAAGTCCGCCCCCGCCACCCCGCTGGTCGAGAGCTATCCGACGGGCAACGTCGAGCAGCTCCCCGAGCGTCACAACCTGCCGCGCGCCGCCTGAGTCTCGTCCCGCTCCGCCGGCCGGGAACTTCACCCGGCCCGGCGGTCCCGCTTCCTCCTCAACGCTTGATGACCCGGTAACCCGCCCGCGGGAAGTGCAGCGCCACGCGGCCGAGCGCCGCGTCCTGTCGCTCCACCGTGAGCCGCTCGTCGTCGATGTAGGTCACGCGGCCCGCGGTCTGCTCCTGGCCGTAGTCGTCGGCCACCACCGCGACCTGGTCGCCGAGCCCGTAACCGAGTCCCTCCGGCACGCGCGACGGCGGTGGCGTCGCGGGCTCGGCATCGCGCGCGATCGCCAGCGCGTCGGCGGGCGCGAGCGTCGTGATGCCGGCGTCCGGCACGCGCTCGATGCGCTCGAACCAGGCGGCGAGCCGAGGCCGCGCCAGCACCGCGGCGAACAGCTTCGGGTCGTTCTTCAGGAACCAGACCGGGTTGTAGCAGGCGGCATCGGCCAGCGTGAAACGCTCACCCAGCAGGTAATCCTTGTCGGCGAGCTGGCGCGCCAGCCGGTCCAGGCCGAGCTGCGCCTGGCTCCAGGCCTGGGGCGCCGCCTTGAACATGCCTTCCTTGGTCATGGCCGGTGACATCTGCGCCCGGTCGTCGAGGAAACCCGGCGGCAGCTGGTCGAACAAGGTGACGATGACGGGCGGCACGCACTGGAAGAAGAAGCGGTGATCGGCCCAGTCCTCGAGCATCGCGATGAGACCGGCGGCGCCGGCCGGCACGGTCTCGGGCGCGGGCCGCAGCGCCTCGATGCGCCGCGCGATGAGCGCGGTGTCGCAATACACGTCCGCGCCCAGCTGCATGACCGGAATGCGGCGATAGCCGCCGGTCAGGGCCACCAGGTCCGGCTTGGGCATCATGATCGGCTGGTCGACCGCCCGCCAGGGCAGCCCCTTCACGGCCAGCAGCCGGCGAATCTTCTCCGAGAACGGGGACAGTGCGTAATGGTGCAGGATGACATCGGACATGGCGGCGCTCCGCTGGACGGTGCGGCCGATGATAGGGGCGGCGCGTGGGAGCGGCCAGCGCCGATGCGCCTTCTAGGCGTGGGGCCCGGGCGGTTATAGTCCGGGTCGCGGGCCACGCGGTCGGAACGAGGAAGGACTGGGATGAACATCGGCAGCGAGCCGCGAGTCCGCGGCCACCTGGCGCGTGGCGCGCCGAGCAGGGACGCCGACCTCTTCGCGCCGCCTGTCCCGCGGTGGTGCGCCCGTCAACGCTGCCGGTGACCGTCGAGCGCCATGCAACACCCGAACTACAAGCATCTCTATTACTTCTGGGTCATCGCCCACGAGAAGAGCCTGACCGGCGCCGCCGAGCGCCTGCATCTCACGCCGCAGACCCTGTCCGGGCAGCTCGCCAAGCTCGAAGACTATGTCGGGTCGCCGCTGTTCGAGCGGCGCGGCCGCAGCCTGGCGCTGTCCGAGACCGGCCAGCTGGTGCTCGACTACGCCGATTCGATGTTCAACGCCGGGCAGGAACTGGTCGAGATCCTCGAGGGGCGTCGGCTGGGACGCCTGGGCCGGCTGCGCATCGGCGTCAGCGACGTGGTGCCGAAGCTCCTGACCTACCGCTTCCTGCACAAGGCGGTGGAAGCCTTTGACGACTATTTCCTGTCGGTCTACGAGGGCAAGCACGAGGAACTGGTGGCGGACCTCGCGGCGCACCGGCTGGACGTGGTGATCTCCGACCGCGCGTCCCACGAGTCGCAGGCGGCCAAGACCTATTCCCACCTGCTCGGCACCACCGACGTGTGCGTGTTCGCACTCACCGAGCGTGCGCGCAAGTTGAAGCGCGGCTTTCCGCGCAGCCTGGACGGCGCGCCCATGCTGCTGCCGACCCCCAACACCCTGGTCCGGCGCGATCTCGAGCGCTGGTTCGAGAGCCAGGGCATCGCGCCGCTCATCGTCGCCGAGTTCGAGGACTCTGCGCTGCTGAAGGTGTTCGGCGCCGAGGGTCTCGGCTGTTTCCCGGCCGCGCGCTCCATCGGCGCGGACATCGGCCCGCAGTACGGGGTGAGCGAAGTCGGCGTGACGGCGGTCAAGGAGACCTACTACGCGATCACCGCCGAGCGGCGCATCAAGAACGCCGCCGCGCTCGCCGTACTGGCCACCGCCAAGAGCGCGCTGGAGGCTTGAGCGCGCCGCGCGGCACCGGCCTGTGCGATCATCGCTGCGGTCGGTCGCGCCTGATTCCGACTTCGATATTTACTGATTGGTCCCGCGAGCGGTGCCCGCCTAGCATGGCGGGCCCGCGCGTCGCGGGGCAGGAGCGCTCTGCATGACGACCACCGTCGCCTCACCCCCCGCCGGCGCTGTCCCGGTGTCTGTCCGGCCGCGCGCCGGCGCCGCGCCGCGCCTCGGCATCATCGGCGCCGGCCAGTTGGCGCGCATGACCGCGCAGGCCGCGCTGCAGCTCGGCTGCGAGATCAGCATCCTGGCCAATGCCGCCGAGGAGCCGGCCTGCGCGCTGACCCGGCGCGCCACCTTCGGTTCGGCCAACGATGCCGCCACCGTGCTCGCCTTCGCGCGCGAGGTCGACGTGGTGACGCTCGAGAACGAATTCGTCGATGCCGGCGTGCTTGCCGAGGTCGAAGCCGCCGGCATCGCGCTCCACCCCGGCGCCCGCAGCATCGCGCTGGTCCAGGACAAGTTCGTGCAGAAGTCGCTGCTCGCGAGCCAAGGCATCGCGACGCCGGCATTTCGCGCGGTCACCACGCCGGCCGAACTGGCCGACGCCGGCCGCGCCTTCGGCTGGCCGGTGGTGCTGAAGACGCGCCGCAACGGCTACGACGGCAAGGGCAATCTGACGCTCCGCGGGCCGGAGGCGGTGGCCGACGCCTGGGCCGCGTTGGGCGGCGCCCCTGGCGGCGTGTACGTCGAGCAATGGTGTCCCTTCGTCGCCGAGGTCGCGGTGATCGTCACTCGCGCGCGTAATGGTGAGTGCGTGCTCTACCCGGTGGTGGAGACCGTGCAGCGCGATCACATCTGTCATCGCGTGCTGGCGCCGGCGGCGCTGCCGGCGCTGCAGCGCGCCGAGGTCGCGGCGCTGGCCGAGCGCGCGGTGCGCGCGGTGGAGGGCGTCGGCAGCTTCGGCGTCGAACTCTTCGTCAGCCGCGACGGCGCGATCCTGGTCAACGAACTCGCGCCTCGCGTGCACAACTCCGGTCACTACACCATCGAAGCCTGCGCCTGTTCGCAGTTCGAGAACCACGTACGCGCGGTGATGGGCTGGCCGCTCGGTTCGACCGCCATGCGCATGCCCGCGGCGGTGATGGTGAACCTGCTCGGCGCCGCCGCCGGCGAGGGCGCGCCCGCGGGTCGCGAGGCGGCGCTCGCGGTGCCCGAGACCCATCTGCACGTGTACGGCAAACGGCTCTCGGCGCGCGGCCGCAAGATGGGCCACGTCACCGCGCTCGGTCCCGACCTCGACACCGCCCGGCAGCGCGCCGAGCGGGCGGCGGCATGTATTCGCTTCGGCGCGGAGGCAGAGCCATGAAGAACGCCAAGCCGCCGGTCGCGGTGATCATGGGCAGCGACTCGGACTGGCCGACGATGGAAGCCGCCGTCCTGGCCTGCGCCGAGTTCGACGTCGCCTGCCAGGTGGAGGTGCTGTCCGCCCACCGCCTGCCGCTCGACATGCTGAGCTTCGCGCGCAAGGCGCACACGCGCGGCCTGCGCGTGATCGTGGCCGGCGCGGGCGGCGCGGCGCACCTGCCCGGCATGGTCGCGAGCCTGACGCCGTTGCCGGTGATCGGCGTGCCGGTGGAGAGCCGTGCGCTCAAAGGCATGGACTCGCTCCTGTCCATCGTGCAGATGCCGCCCGGCGTGCCGGTCGCGACGGTCGCCATCGGCGGCGGTCGCAATGCCGGCCTGCTGGCGGTGCAGATTCTTGGGGCGAGCGATCCCGCGCTGCAGGCGCGCGTGCTCGCCTTCAAGGCCGCCCAGGCGAAGGGCGTGCGCGCCCGCGCGCGAACCTTGAAGCGCAGCCTGGTCCCGCGCGACTGACGAACGCTCGCGCTGGTTTATGCTGCCGCCCACAGCGCGGGAGCGAACGACATGCGGCAGCGAGCATTGGGGGAGAGCGGGCTCACGGTGACGGACATCTGTCTCGGCACCATGACCTGGGGCGAGCAGAACAGCGAGGCGGAGGCCCACGCACAGCTGGACTGGGCGCTGGACCACGACATCAACTTCGTCGACACCGCCGAGATGTACCCGGTGCCGCCGCGCCAGGCGACCCAGGGACAGACCGAGACCTTCATCGGGTCCTGGCTCGCGCGTCACCCCGGGCGACGCGGCGAGTTCGTGCTGGCATCGAAGATCGCCGGGCCGGGCCGCCGCGACTGGATCCGCGGTGGCGATACCAAGGTCTCGGCCAAGACCATTCCGTGGGCGATCGACGACAGCCTGGCGCGGCTCAAGACCGACTACATCGATCTCTTCCAGATCCACTGGCCTGATCGCTACGTGCCGATGTTCGGCCAGTGGGCCTACGACGCCGCGCAGGATCGGCCCGCGACGCCGATACTCGAACAGGTGGAAGCGCTCGCGCGTGCCATCGAGGCCGGCAAGATTCGCGCTTACGGCCTGTCGAACGAAACCTGCTATGGCCTGTGCGAGTTCACGCGGCTCGCGCGCGAACACGGCCTGCCGCCGCCGGCCTCCACGCAGAATTGCTACAACCTCGTGTCGCGCACCTTCGACGGTGACCTCGCCGAGGCCAGCCATCGCCTGAACGTGCCCTTGCTCGCCTACTCACCGCTCGCCATGGGCCTGCTGGCGGGCAACTACCGGCATGGCGCGGCGCCGCCCGCGGCGCGGCTGACGCGCTTTCCCAACTTCGGCGATCGCTACCGCAAGCCGCGCGTGGCGCCCGCGGTGGAAGCCTACTGCCAGGTGGCGGAGCGCCACGGCCTCGCGCCCGGCGCGCTCGCGCTCGCCTTCGCGCGTGGCCGCCCGTTCACCGCCTCGACCATCATCGGCGCCACCAGCCTCGCGCAGCTGGACGAGCAGGCCGCCTGGTTCGACCTCGAACTCGATGCCGCGACCCGGGCCGACGTCGACGCGGTGCACGCCGAGTATCCCAATCCCACCATCGGCTAGCGCGAGCGGCGCGCGTCAGACGAAGCGCTTCTCGGCGCGCTCTTCGCCGGCGCGCCGGCCGTGGCGCTGGGCCGCGAGGTCCAGTGTCGACACGTCGACGCGCGACGTGACCCGCGGCCCGGTCACGTCGAGGACGTCGTCCCGGGCGCCAGACAGCAGCAGGACGAGCAGACAGGTCGAGGCAACGAGTTTCATGGGGCGGGACTCCTGGCGGTGCATGCCAGGTTGTTCAGCAAGCGGGGTGCCAAGCCGCGCGCGTGGCGGGTTTCGCCGCGTGAACCCGCCCCCGCCCGTGGCCTCGATCACACTTTGCGCGCGCGCTCCGTGTTCTTGCGGGCAGCGCGCGCCGCTCGAATCGCTCGACCCGCGCACGCGCCGCGCGCGCCCGGACCGTGCATCCACCCGCGACCGTCGCCGCGCGACGACAGCGCCGCGGGTTATGCTCCCGCCGCGGCCCATCCGCCGCGAACAGGGGGAGATCATGGACACCGCGGGCATCCTGCAACTCGAAGCGCGGCGCTATGCCGCGATGACCGGCAACGACTTCGCCACGCTCGAAGCCTTGCTGCACGACGAACTCATCTACACCCACTCCTCCGGCGTGGTCGACAGCAAGGCGAGCTACATCGAGGCGCTCAAGAGCGGCAATACGCGCTACCTCGAGGTCACGCAGGGCGACAGCCACGTGCGCTTCCTCGGCGACGTCGCGCTGGTCACCGCCGGTTCGCACATCGAAGTGGTGGTGCGCGGCCAGCACAAGTCGCTCGATCTGCGCTCGCTCTGCGCGTGGACCGCGACGCCAGACGGCTGGCGCTTCATCGCCTGGCAATCCTGCGCGCTGCCGCGCGCGACGACCTGAGGAGCGCACATGACGAACATCGAAGGACGCTGCGCCAAGAAGTTCGCGCGCATGAAGGACCTGCTCGCCACGAGTCTCGCCGCGGGCGAGGATCTCGGCGCCTCGGTGGCGGTGAGCTGGAAGGGTGAGATGGTGGTGGACCTGTGGGGCGGCTGGGCCGACGAGGCGCGCACGCGACCCTGGACCGAGCACACGCTGACCAACGTCTGGTCGACCACCAAGACGCTCACCACCTTCACCGCGCTGGTCATGCACGCGCGCGGACTCATCGACGTGCACGCGCCGGTCGCGAAGTACTGGCCCGCGTTCGGCGCCAACGGCAAGGGCGACGTGCGCGTGCGGCACCTGCTCTCCCACACCTCCGGCGTGTCGGCCTGGGCCCAGCCGGTGGTCGTGGAGGATCTCTACGACTGGGACAAGTCGACCGCGATGCTGGCCGCGCAGCCGCCCTGGTGGGCGCCCGGCAGCGCGTCGGGCTACCACGCGCTGAACCAGGGGCACCTGGTCGGCGAGGTCATCCGCCAGGTCACCGGCAGGAAGCTCGGGCAGTACTTCGCCCAGGAGATCGCCGCGCCGCTCGGTGCCGATTTCCACATCGGGCTCGCGCCCGAACACGATCACCGCGTGTCACCCATCGTGCCGCCGCCGCCCCTGCCCATCGATCTCGCGGCGATGGACCCCGACTCGGTGCCCTACAAGACCTTCACCGGCCCCGCGCCCGACGCGACCGTCGCCTGGAGCGAGGCCTGGCGGCGCGCCGACATCGGCGCGGCCAACGGCCACGGCAACGCACGCGCGGTGACGACGGCGCTCTCGGCGCTCGCGAACGGTGGCGAGTTCCAGGGCGTGAAGCTGCTGGACCAGGAGACCATCGACCTCGTGTTCCAGGAACAGGCCAACGGCATCGACCTCGCGCTCGGCATTCCGCTGCGCTGGGGCATCGGCTTCGCGCTCCGCGAGGACGTCACCATGCCCTGCCTGCCGAGCGGTCGCGTGTGCTACTGGGGCGGCTGGGGTGGCTCGCTCGCGGTGATGGACGTCGACCGCAAGCTCTGCGTCAGCTACATGATGAACAAGATGGGGCCCGGCATCATCGGCGGGCCGCGCTCGGAAGCGCTGGTGCGGGCGGCCTTCGCGGCGATCGACTGAGCGCCACGACGCCCCCAGCCTCGAAAAGCAGAAACCCCGCCGAGGCGGGGTTCCTGTTCAGGCGATGGCGTGAAGCCTTTCAGACCTGGGCGCGCGCCTTGCGCTTCATCTTGAGGCCACCGACGAGGCCGAGCGCGACCAGCGCCATCGACATCGGCTCCGGCACGCGCGGGGGCGGCGGCGGCGGGTTGTCGTAGCAGCCGGAGAGCTGGGCGATCTTGAAGTAGTCGTTGGTCTCGGTGCTCGAGCCCGAGGTCAACTCCCTCACCGAGCTGCCGTACCTCGCGCCGTACTGCGCGATGGTGTCCACCACCGCACCGATGGCCCAGTAGCTGGACGCGTAGTCGGTGACCGCCTTACGCAGGCTGTTGTTCGACGTCGCGGTGCCATTGGTCAGCGCTTCGATGTTCAGCGCGGTGCTGGTGGACGCGTAGGCGTCGTAGTCGAAGCTGCCGATCAGGGTCCAGCCGTCCTGCGCGACGGTCTGCGCCTGGGTCGCCATGCTCGCGATGCTGAAGCCATCGCTGCCGGGCGGCGCGGCGTTCGGCGTGCTCGGCGTCCACACGAAGAGCGAGAAGTCGGAGTCCGAACCCAGCCAGCCCATCTTGATCTGGGACAGCGTCACCGCCTTGTCGAACTGGAAGACCACCAGGTCGTAGCCGCTCGCATTGTCGAATGCGTGGTTCGGCGAGGACTCCCTGCCGGCGCCGATGTTGGTCGGGTCGCCGTTGGTAATCGCCGCGCCGGTCGACGTGACGTTGTTGTAGTTCAGCGACAGGTTGTCCGGCTGGTAGATGGTCAGCGCGCGCTGCGTGTAGGTTTCCGCGGGGCCGCCGGTGATCAGGGGCGTGAGAGAATCCTGGTGATAGCCCGTCGCCGTGGACACCACGCCGCTCGGCCTGGACTGGGTGCTGAAGCTGTTGCCTGTGACGGTCGTGCTCGAAGCGAAGGTCCAGGTCTCGCCCGTGCAGGTCGGGTCGGTGCCGCCGCCGGTGCCGCTGCAGGTGTGGTACCTGAGGCCCGCGTGGGCGCCGCCGGCCAGGGCGAGGCCCAGCACGCCGGCAGCCAGCCGAAGAAGGTTCTTGGTGTTGTTCATATCGTCATCCAATCCTGGTCGCGATGGTGTGGGCGAGCGCTGCCTTCCCGGCTCTGGGCGCCACGCATGTCGGACGCCTTGCTCTTGCGGGCGACCTTACCCCGTCTCAGGGACCGGAACAGCGGTAATAGCACGCATTTGCTCGACTGTGACGAAGTTTGACATTGTCGGGCCTGGCGCCGCTGGACAGCCGCGAAGGTTTGCACCCGTCAGCGCGCCGCGCCGGCCAGGCTGGCGCGCAGCGCCTCGGCCTCGGCACGGGCCGCGAACGGCTGCCGGTTGCCGAGCGCGCTGTCCAGTTCAGCCAGGGCCTCCTTGCGCCGGCCGAGCTTGTCCAGCACCCAGGCGAGATGGAAGCGGATCTCGGCGTCGCCCGAGCGGCGCGTGACCGCGTCGCGCAGGTAGCCCAGCGCCTCCTCGTGCTGCCCGCCGAGCCCCAGGATCCAGCCCAGGGTGTCGAGCACGGCGGCATCCTGGAGCGCCAGCCCGTGTGCCTCACGGGCCAGCGCGAGCGCCTCGTCCCGTGCGCCGCTCTGCAGGGTCGCGACCGCGTAGTTGTTCAGCAGCTCCGGCGCGCGGCCGACGGTCTCCACGAGCTTGGCGTAGGCCTGGCGCGCGCCGGCGTAGTCGCCCTCGAGCATGAAGTCCTCGGCGTGCGCGAGACGCGCCTCGGTGTCGTCGGGATGGGTGTCGAGCCAGTTCGCCAGTCGCTGTCGCGCCTCGGCTGCGCGACCCGCGTTGCGCAGCGCGCGGTAGCCGCCGAGCGTCGCGGCGCTGCTCGGCACCAGCCGGTTGGCGCTGTCGTAGTCGGCGAGCGCCGCGTCGCGCTGCCCGAGCTTCAGCCGCGCATGCCCGCGCATGACCAGCGCCGGGGCGAAGTCGGGCGTGTCGGCGAGCACCGCGTCGGCGCGCTGCATTGCCTCCTGCCAGGCGCCCTTGCGCAAGGACAGCTCGACCTGCGCGCGCCGCGCCGCCAGGTTCTTGGGCTCCGACTGCAGCGCCTTGAACAGCGCGTAGTCGGCGTCGGCGAAGGCGCCGATCTCGGCCTGTAGTGCCGCCGTGCGAATCTGCTGGCCTATGTCGTAGCCGGCGAGCTGGGACATGCGTTTCAGCGTGGTCCGAGCGTCGTCCAGGCGCTTCATGCGGATCTGCACCATGGCCAGGCGCTGCTGCACGTCGAAACTGTTCTCCGCGCCGGAGGAAGCGCGGAGCGCGAGATCGAGCGCCTGCTCGAGGTCTCCCTTGGCGAGTCGCAGGTCGAGCAGGTGGAAAACTGCGTCCAGGCCGGCATCCGGGGCCTTCGCCGCCTGCTCGGCGAGCTTCGTGCCGCTACGCTCGTCGCCCGCCGCGAGCTCGAGGCGCGACATCTCGAGCAGCACCTTCGCGTCATCCGTGTCGCCGCCCTGGAGCGCCTTGAAGCGCGCGCGCGCGGCGTCGAACTTGCCTTGCCGTACCTCCAGCTTGCCGAGATTGATCGCGGCCGGCCGGAACTCGGGCTCCCGCGCCAGCACGTTGCCGAAGGCGCGGCCCGCCAGGTCGAGCTTGCCGTCCTGGTAGAGCGCGACGCCGAGCAGGTTCTCGTACACCGCGTTGGTCGGCGCGGTCGCCAGCAGCTTGCGCGCTGTGTCGACCGCCGCGGCGGTGCGTCCGGTATTGAGCTGGGTGACCACCAGCGCCAGCGCGCCCTGTGCGTCGCCCGGGTCTGCCGACACGCTGGCCTCGAGTTCGGACAGGCCCTGTTCCACGCGCCCCGCGCCGATGTTCAGCATGGCGAGCTTGGTGCGCGCGTTGCCGCCCGCCCGCGCGTCGCCCTTCGTGCGTTCGAGCGCCTGGGTCGCCTTCTCGCCCTGGCCGGCGGCGGCATAGGCGGTGGCGAGCAGGGTCATGCCGCGCGCGTCCTGCGGCGCGAGGCTCGCTATCGGTTCCAGGACCGCCACCGCATCGCCGCCACCGACGTGCAGGATGGCGTCGCCCAGCGCCTTTCGCGCGCCGATGTCGCGCGGCATGCGCTTCACGTAGGGCGTCAGCGAGCCGATGGCCGCCTCGTAGTTGCGCAGGTCGTAGTGCGCCAGACCGCGGATCAGGAGCAGGGTCGGGTTCTCGAGCAGTAACTTCTCGTCGAGCGGCGTCAGGCGCTCCAGCACGCGATCGAGGTGCTTACGCACGGCCGCCTGGTCGCCCGTGCGGCCCGCCAGCACCGCCGCCAGGTAGGCGGCGCGCGGTTCGCCCGGGACGTCTTTCTCGATGCGCTCGAAGTCGGCCTTGGTCTCGGCGTCGCGCTTCAGGTCCATCAGGATGCCGATGCGTGCGATGCGCGCGTCGAGGTTGCGCGGATTGGCCTCGAGCGCGTGCCCGTAACCCTCGAGCGCGCGCGTGAAGTCGCCGCGCGCGTGGTAGATGGCGGCGTACAGCGCCCAGGCCGAGCTGCTGGTGGAGAAATCCTTGACCAGGGCATCTAGCTTGGCGAAGGCAGGCGCCTCGTCACCGTTGCGCATGAACCAGGCCGCTTCCACCACGCGCGGGTCGAGGCCCTGTGGGGTGAGCTTGAGCGCGCGATCGAGTTCCTCGCGCGCGCGGTTGTCATCGCCGAGGCCCATGTGCGCCTGGGCGCGACGCGCGAGCACGCTGGCCGCCGACTCGGGCGCCAGGCCATCGGCATTGAGTTCGCCGAGCAGGCGCGTCCACTTGCCCTGCTGCAGCAGCGCTTCGCCGAGCATGGGCAGCAGCAGGTTGCGATCCCCACCCGCCTCCAGCGCCTCGCGCAGCGACAGTTCAGCCGCGCGGCCCAGGGACTGTTCGAGGTAGATCTCCGCGGCCAGCACCAGCGAGGGCAGGTGTTTCGGATCCGCCTTGAGCGCGTTCTTCAGCTCGATGATGGCCGATACCGGCTCATCGGCCTGGTTCATCTGCACCGCCTTCTCGTAGGCCGCGTCGGGTGAGGGCGAGGACAGCGCATGGGCGGCGGGACTGAGCGTGGCGCACAGCAGGAGCGCCGCGAGCGCGCGGCGCGAATGGCGGACCTTCCTTTGCATGACAGGTGTATCGGACGAGTGGACCAAGGCCTTAGCGGCGCTGGGACGGCAAAGATTGCACGCGCGGACGGGCGCGACTGTTAACAACTGCTGCGCCGTGGCGCGGCCCGCGAAACCACGGCCGGCTGCGGCGCACGGCCGCCTCAGGCCGCACGCAGCCGAAGCGGCAGCGTCGAATAGCCCATCACGTGGGTCTGGGCAAGGCGGGTCGGCTCGCCCGCCAGTTCGAGCCGTCCGAGCCACGGCAGCAGCGCGGCGAGGCTCGCCGCCAGTTCGACCCGCGCGAGATTGGTTCCCAGGCAGAAGTGCGCGCCGTAGCCGAAGGTCAGGTGCGGGTTGGGGCTGCGGCCGATGTCCAAGCGATAGGGCGCCGGGAAGACGCGCTCGTCGCGATTGGCGGAAGGGTAGAACAGCCCCACCGTGTCGCCCTCGCGAATGCGCGTGCCGGCCAGATCGAAATCGCGGGTCGCGGTGCGCAGGAAGCTCGCCACGGGCGAGGTCCAGCGCAGGATTTCCTCCACCGCGAGCGGCAGCAGGCCCGGATCGGCGCACAGCCGCGCGCATTGCTCGGGGTGCTGGAGCAGGGCCTCGACGCCGCCCGAGAGCGCGTTCCGCGTGGTGTCGTTGCCGGCGCCGATCAGGAGCAGGATGTAGCCGTTCAACTGCTGGTTGGTGAGCAGCTTGCCGTCGACCGGCGTGTGCACCATGCGGTCGATGAGCCCGCCGCGGGTCGCGCCCACGGCCCGCGAGTCCTCGATCAGGTCCTCGATGTAGCTGCGCAGTTCGTACATGTAGCGATAGGCGGCGCGCCCGCGGCTCTCCCCGGGCAGGCGATCGGAGTCGTCCACCTCGCCGACCAGGGCGCGCGACCAGGTCAGGATCTGTCGCCAGTCGTCCGGCTCGAGGCCCATGATCTCGCCGACCGCCGCGAGCGGCAGCTTGCACGCCAGGCCGTGCACGAAATCGACACTGTCGCCGGACGCGCTCGCGGCCGTCAGCGCGGCCATGTACTCGGTGGTGAAGGTCTCGGCCAGGGCGCGGAAGTGCTCGCCCATGGCGCGCATCGCGCCCTGGGTATAGGCCCAGCTGCTGAGCCGCCGGTAGCGCCGGTGGCGTGGGTTGTCCATGAACACCATGTCCGGCGGCTCGTCCGGGTCCCAGCCGCGCGACGCGCCGAAGGTGTCGACCCCGGCGCGCATCGGCTCCGCGCGACCCTTGAGTTCCAGGCGCAGGCGCGGCCCGCCGTTGATGAACACCTCCGCGTGATCTGACACCGTGAGCACGTCCGCGTGGCGCGTCACCGCCCAGAAGGGTTCGATGTCCTCGCGTTCGTACCAGAACACCGGCGCCTGCTCGCGCAGCAGGTCCCATGCCGCCCACGGCGGTCCGCTGCTGGCGTAGTCCTGCGGGCGATGGATGGCGAGGCTGTCGAGGGAGAGGGGCATGCGGTGCTCCAGCCGGGGAGAGACTGCGCTCGACCATAGGCACTGCGCTCCGACGAGGCAAGCGCATGCTTCAGTCGCACCACGCCGCGCCGCTAAGAGCGCAGCACTTGCTTCCCCGAGCCGACGAATAGCGCCATGATCGCCGCCATGACCCGCCAGCCCGGCACTTTCGCCCACTCACCCGCACGCCACGTGGCCCACGGCCGCGCGTCGGCGGCGGCCTGAGTCGCGCCCGTTCCCGCGGCGATGCTGGCCACGCTGCGCAAGCTCCTGGTGCTGTATTTCGTCGCGACCGGCGTCGCGGCGCATTTCGCCGTGCTGGCGGTGCTGGTTGCGCTCGCCACCATGGGCTTCGGCGATGTGCGCGGCATGGTCGCCGGCCGCATCGGCGAGCTCCGCAGCTTCGCGGAGGACCTGAAAGTAGACGTCGAGCGCGTGGGCGCCGACCCCGACTTCACCGCGCTGGTCGAGCCTCGCTCGCGCTTCGCCTTCCATGATTACGGCGGCCAGGTCGATCCGCAGCAGGGCTATGGCGTGGTGCGGCCGGTCGGCCCTGGCAAGCCCTACGCCAGCATCGACCTGGCGCTCCGCGCTGCCAATCCCGGCGACATCATCGAAATCGAGCCCGGCACCTACCTCGGCAATACGACGGTGGTGATCAAGAACGACATCGTGATACGCGGCCGTGGCGGCGTGGCGGTGCTGGACGCCCAGCGCGGCTCGCTCGCAGAGAACAAGGCCATCATCGTCGCGCGCGCCCACAATGTCCTGATCGAGAATCTCGAGTTTGCCAACGCCGAGAGCCCGGACCGCAACGGCGCCGGCATCCGCGCCGAGGGCACGCGCCTGCACGTGCGCAACTGCTACTTCCACGACAACCAGGAAGGCATCCTGAGCACGGCCCACCTGAAGGCCGAGCTGGTGGTCGAGGATTCGGAGTTCGCGCGCAACGGCTGGGTCGACGGCCAGGCCCACCAGATCTACGTCGGCCGCTTCGACCGCCTGGAGTTCCGCCGCAACTACGTCTACGGCACGGTCGCCGGCTCGGCGCTGAAGTCGCGCGCGGCCGTGAACATCATCGAATACAACTTCATCGCCGACGGCCCGCGGGGCAGCGGCAACTACTCGCTCGACCTCACCGACGGCGGGCAGGCCGTGATCGTCGGCAATGTCATCGAGAAGGCCAAGGATGCCAACAACAGCACCTTCGTGAGCTACGGCGCGGAAGCGATGAGCTGGCAGGACAACAGCCTGTACCTCGCGCACAACACGCTCGTGAACGACCGCTTCGACGGCATCTTCGTCAACAACCACAGCAAGGTGCTGCTGCACGCCTGGAACAATCTTATGATCGGCCGCGCCGAGACGGCCACGGGCGGGCCGGTGGAATTCATCGGCAACCTGCTGATGGGCAACTCGCGCTTCGACACCAGCGCCGACGACGACCTGGACGGTGACGCGGACAGCGGCCACAACCGCGTGGTGGAAGCCATCACGGTGCGCGACCGCGGCAAGCTCGACTATCGGCCGCTAGCCGCATCACCGGCGGTCGATACCGCTGTCGCCATGCCGGCGACCCCGGCCACGGACCTGACGCCCACCTGGGAGTTTTCCGCGACCAGCGGCCCGGCGCCGCGCGTGATGGCCGGCGCGGCGCTCGACGTCGGCGCGCTCGAACTGCCCGCCGCGCCCTGAACGCCGCGAATCTACCTGGCTTGCGTCGTTCATGAAGGTCCTGCACGTCTTCGATCATTCCGTGCCCATCCAGGACGGCTACGCCTACCGCTCGCTGAACATCCTGCGCGCGCAGGCGGCGCTCGGCTGGCAGACCCGCCAGCTCACCTCGATCAAGCAGGGCGCGCGCCCGGCGCTCTGCGAGACCTTCGAGGGCATGAGCTTCGAACGCACGCCGCTGCCCGACGCCGCCTGGACGCGGCTGCCGCTCGCCGACCAGGCGGCGGTCGTGACTTCACTCGGGGCGCGCCTCGACGAACTCATCGAGCGCGAGCGGCCCGATGTGCTGCACGCGCACTCGCCGCCGCTGGTGGGCCTCGCCGCGGTGCGCGCCGGACGTCGTCACCGCCTGCCGGTGGTCTACGAGATCCGTGCCTTCTGGGAGGACGCCGCGGTCGACAAGGGCGCCTGCCGCGAAGGCGATCTGCGTTATCGGCTGACCCGCGCGCTCGAGACCTACGTGGTGACCCATGCCGATGCGGTCACCTGCATCTGCGAGGGCCTGCGCGGCGATCTGCTCGCGCGCGGTCTGCCGAAGGACAAGGTCACCGTCATCCCGAACGCGGTCGAGCCCGAACAGTTCTCCCTGAACGAAGCCTACGACGAGTCCCTCGCCGGCGGCCTTGGCCTCGTGCGCGGCGCGACGCTCGGCTTCGTCGGTTCGTTCTATGCCTACGAGGGCCTGCGCCTCTTGGTCTCGGCGCTGCCGGCGGTGATCGCCGCGCGCCCGGATGCCCGCCTCCTGCTGGTCGGCGGCGGCAATGACGACGCGGCGCTGCGCGCCGACGTCGCCGCGCTCGGCCTGAGCGGGCACGTGGTGTTCACCGGCCGCGTGCCGCACGACGAGGTGGAGCGCTACTACGACCTGATCGACGTGCTGGTCTACCCGCGCCTCGCCATGCGCCTGACCGAACTGGTGACGCCGCTCAAGCCGCTCGAGGCGATGGTGCAGCGACGCCTGGTGGTGGCGTCCGACGTCGGCGGTCATCGCGAGCTGATCGAAGACGGTGAGACCGGGCTCCTGTTCAAGGCCGGCTCGGCCGAGGATCTCGCGCGCACGGTGTTGCGCCTCCTGGGCGACGAAGCCCTCGCCGCCCGTCTCAGGCAGAACGGCCGCGCCTTCGTGGAGAACGAACGCACCTGGACGCGCAGCGTCGCGCGCTACCCCGCCGTCTACGAGCGCGCGCTCGCGCGCGCGCGCCGCTAGGCGCTCGCCCCCCGACGCGGAAAGCGCCGCTTGAGCCCCGCGCGGCTGAAGCAGTAGCGGTGCTTGCGAAAGTAGTACAAGAGCCCTTGCGCGTGGCGCCAGGTGAACTTGCCGAGCTTCGCGCCGCGTGACAGTTCCTGCGCGTCGTGGATTGCCACCGCGCGCGGTTCGAACACGATGCGATAGCCGGCCAGCCACACCCGCACGCAGTAGTCCACGTCCTCCGGCGAGTAGAAGATGTTCTCGTCGAGCGGCCCGACCGTCTCGATCACCGCGCGCGGCAGCAGCCAGCAGGCGGAGATCGCGTAGTCGACGTCGATCGGCGCGCTCGGCGCCTGCGCCGCCTGTTCCAGCGAACGCAGGCGCAGGAAACGCTGCAGCTTGCGCGTGACGGTCGGGAACTGGTCGGTGGAGAGCTGGTAGCGACCGTCCGGGTAGCGGAGCTGTGGGACCACCATGCCGATGTCCGATGCCGCGTCCAAGGTCGCGCGCAGCCGCGCGAGCGCATCGAAGCCGATGGTCGCGTCGGAATCGAGCACCAGCACGTAGCGGCCGCGACACGCGGCGAGCGCGCGGTTGCGCGACACCGTGGTGCCGGTGTTGACCGCGCTGTAGTGCGGCTTCAGCACCTCGGGATGACGCTCCGTGAGCGCGCCGAGCAGCGCCGCGCTGCCGTCCCGTGAGCCGTTGTCAAAGACGTGGATCTCGCTCCGCCCGTCGAAGCCCGCGAAGCAGGTCACCAGCGACTCCACGCAGGACTCGAGGTACCTGGCCGAGTTGTAGGACAGGATGACCGCGGAAAACAGGACGTCGTCGGACGACACGGGCGCTCCAGGCAAGAAGTTCGATCAGGGGTCGCGGTGGATGACCGCGCACTCGTTGCGGTTATCGACAGCCCGCGCTGAATCTGCACGCCGCGTGCCGCGCGGGTCAAGCGTGGCCCGGCGACGTTTCATCGCTGATTGTCACACTGCGCGCAGGGGATTGCCGTCGTAGTAATGCGCTCGATGCGAGGCAAGCGCTTCGATTCCGGTGATCTGCACGCGGAATGCCTTTCCCCGGCCGCGCGTAAACATGCAGAATCGTCGCCAGGACTCGACGTAACGCCCGCGCGCCACGCGCGAGTGAGGCGTCGCACCGCGCGAAGGCTCGCGACCTTGTCTTGGGGGAGTGTGCCGACATGCGGCGTTGCACCTGGTCCTGCCTTCCGTCCGCGCCCCGCGGCGCGCGCGCCTCGCGATGACCCTCGCGCTCGAATCCACCCCGGCCGATCTGCCCGACGCGCGGGTCACGATCGATCACGAGGGCCGCGTGCTGGCCTGGGACGCTGGCGCCGAGGCGCAGTTCGGCTATGCCACCGCCGAGGCGCTGGGCTGCGACATCGATGCCCTGCTCGCGCCCTTGCGCGGCGCCGGCGACGACGAGCATCCGCCCCTGGCGCAGGCGCTGGTCGCGGACGAAGCGCTCGAGCGCACCTGTCGACGCAAGGACGGCGGTCTCATCCAGGTGGAACTGCGGCGCGAGCCGGGCGCGCCGTCCAGCCATGTAGTGCACAGTCGCGACGTCACCCGGCGCAAGACCGCGCAGGACGGCGCACGCGCGGCCAGCCGCTATCGCCCGCTGCTCGACGCCATGCCGGACGGCATCGTGATGGTCAACGCGCTCGGGCGCATCGTGCTCGCCAACGCGCAGGCCGAGCACCTGTTCGGCTACGGCGCGGACGAACTGGTCGGCCTGCCGGTCGAGGCGCTGCTGCCGTCGCGCTATCGCGAGGCGCACCTCGGCCACCGCGCGCAGTTCCACGTGCAGCCGCGCGTGCGGCGCATGGGCGTGGGCCTGGAACTCAATGGCCAGCGCAAGTCGGGCGAGGCGTTCCCGGTCGAGATCAGCCTGAGCCCGCTCGCGACCAGCGAAGGCATGCTCATTTCCGCCGCGGTGCGCGACATCAGCGACCGGCGGCGGATCGAACGCGCGCTGCGCGACAAGAACCTGGAACTCGCCGCGGCGATCCTGGCGCGCGATCGCTTCCTCGCCAGCATGAGCCACGAACTGCGCACGCCGCTGAACGCGGTGATCGGCTTCACCGGCACGCTGCTCATGCGTCTGCCCGGACCGCTGACCGAGGATCAGACCCGGCAGCTCGAAGTGGTGCAGGGCAGCGCGCGGCACCTGCTCGCGCTGATCAACGACCTGCTCGATCTCGCGCGCATCGAGGCCGACAAGGTCGAAGTGCACGTCGAGCCGGTGGAGCTCGCGAGCATGCTGAACGAGGTCGCGGCGCCGCTGCGCGTGGCGGCCGAGGACAAGGGCCTGGCCCTCACCACCGAACTCGAGTCGCCGCTGCGCACGCTCGCGACAGATCGCCGCATCCTGAAGCAGATCCTGCTGAACCTCGTCGGCAACGCGGTGAAGTTCACCGACGCGGGCGAGGTGCGGCTGCGCGCCGCGCGCCGCCCCGACGCGGCGCGCGTGATCTTCGAGGTGCGGGACACCGGCATTGGCATTCCCGCCGATCGCCTCCCCATGCTGTTCGAAGCCTTCTCGCGCATCGTCGAGCCCGGCGCGCCACCACGCGAAGGCACCGGCCTCGGCCTGCACGTCAGCCGCAAGCTCGCCGCCACCCTCGGCGGTGAGATCGCCTGCGCGAGCCGTCCGGGCGAGGGCAGCACCTTCACTCTCGAACTGCCGCTGCGCTGAGCCATGACCCTGACCATCCTCATCATCGAAGACAACGCCGCCAACCTGGAGTTGATGCGCTACCTGCTGGCGGCCGCCGGCCACACCGTGCTGACAGCCGGCGACGGCCAGGCCGGGCTCGACCTCGCGCTCGAGGCCGTGCCCGACGTCATCCTGTGCGATCTGCAGATGCCGGTGATGGACGGCTACACGTTCGCGGCACGCTTCCGCGAGGTCGCGGCGCTGGCCGCCACGCCGCTCATCGCGGTCACCGCCTCGGCCATGCAGGGCGATCGGCAGCGCGTGCTGGCGGCGGGCTTCGACGGCTACCTGACCAAGCCGCTCGAGCCGGAGACCTTCGGCGCGGAGGTGCTCGCCTTCTACGTGCAGCAGCGCGCGCGTCCGCCATGACCACGCTCCTGATCGTCGACGACCAGGCCAGCAATCGCGACTACCTCGTGACGCTGCTGCGCTACGCGGGCTACGACACGCTGGAGTCGGCCAATGGCCGCTCGGCGCTCGCGCTGGTGCGGGCACATCGCCCGGCGCTGGTGATCTGCGACATCGTCATGCCCTCCATGGACGGTTACGAATTCGTGCGCCAGCTGCGCGCCGACCCTGACATCGCCGCCACCAAGGTGGTGTTCTACACCGCGCACTACCGCACCGAGGAGGCCGAAACCCTGGCCGCGGCAGCCGGCGTCGCGCGGGTGCTGATCAAGCCGGCCGAGCCGCCGGCCATCCTGGCCCTGGTGGCCGCCGAACTGGATGCGCCGGCGCCCCACGGCGCGGCGCTGCCGGACAGCTTTCCGGACGACCACCTGCGGCTCCTGTCGAGCAAGCTGGCCGGCGCCACCGACGAACTCACCGCGGCCAACAATCGCCTCGCGCGGCTGGTCGCGCTCAATCTCGATCTCGCGTCCGAGCACGTGCCCGAGACCCTGCTGGACAAGGTGTGCCACGGCGCGCGCAGCCTGCTCGAGGCGCGCCATGCCTTCCTGCGCGTGCAGGAGCGTGAGGACCAGGACGGCGTGCACGTGGCCGCGAGCGGACTGGACTCGCGCGACGTGGAGCGCCTGCGCGCCGCGCCGCGCCCGGGCGGCCTCCTCGAGCGGGTGCAGCGCGAGCGGCGCCTGGTACTGGGCAGGCGCGACGCCGAGGCCGGCGATCTCGGCCTGCCCTTCGGCCTGCCGCCCATGCGGCGCTACGTCGCGGCGCCCATCGTCTCCATCGCGCGCCACTATGGCTGGATCTGCGTGGCGGAGCGCGAGGACGGACAGGAGTTCGCGCGCGACGACTCCGAGGTCCTCGGCATCCTCGCCGCGCAGGTCGGACGCATCTACGAGAACGGCAGCCTGTACCGCAGCGTGAGCCGCCACGCCGCGCGCCTGGAACAGGAGGTCCTGCGCCGCACCCACGCCGAGCGGCGGCTGGCCGCGCAGTACGCGGTGTCGCGCGTGCTGGCCGAGACCCTGCCCGAGGCGGTGACCGCGCAGCTTCTCCTGAAGACGCTGTGCACCGAGATGCAGTTCGTGACCGGGGCGCTGTGGGAAGTGGATCGCGGCGTCGGCGCGCTCACCAAGTCCGCCGCCTGGCCGGACGATCGCGCCTGGTCGGCCATGCAGCACGCGCCTACTTCGAGCGTCGCGCTCGGCGTGTGGCGCGAAGGGACGGCGTGCTGGGTGAACGACGCGCAGGGGCTGGACGCCGCGAGCGGCATGGGGCGCGATGCGCCAGCCGGCACCGCGCTCGCCTTTCCCATCCATCTGCACGGCGAGGTGATCGGCATCATCGAACTGCGCAGCCAGGTCGCGCGCGCGGCCGAGCCCGACCTCTTGGCCAACTGCCAGACCATCGGCACGCACATCGCGCAGTACCTCGAGCGGCGCGCCCAGCACCGCAGCATCGAGCGTTTGAATCGCATGCACCGGGTGCTGAGCGCGGTCAACTCGACCATCGTGCGCGTGCACGATCGCGCGCGGCTGTACGAGGAGTTCTGCCGCATCGCCGTGGCGCTCGGCGGCTTCGATCTCGCCTGGGTGGGCGAGGCGGGCGACGGCGAGGCGCCGCGCGCGCTGGCGGCCGCCGGCCCGGCGCTGGCTCGCCTCGAGTTCCCCGAGACCTGCGAGACCGATGCCGACGACGATGGCCCGGGCGTGGTCCGCCGCGCGCTCGACGAGCGTCGCATCGTGTACACCAACGACGTGTTGAAGGAATGCGCGCCGGGTTCGCCGCGCTATGCGCGCGCCTTGCGTCACGGCTATCGTGCGGTGATCGCGCTGCCGCTCCTGGTCGGCGACGCGCTGCATGGCTGCCTCGCGCTGTTCGCGCGCGAGTCCGATGTCTTCAACGCCGACGAACTCGGTCTCCTGGAGGAACTCGCGGGCGACATCGCCTTTGCGCTGCGCTTCATCGGCAACTCCGAGGAGTTGAGCTATCTCGCGAGTCACGATCCGCTGACCGGCCTCTTGAACCGCTCGGCCTTTCTCGCCCGGCTCGCGCCGCTGCTCGCGGCTGCTGCGGATCGCGGCGGGCACGTGGCGCTGGTGATCGGCGACCTGCGCCGCTTTCGCTACCTGAACGAGAGCCTCGGGCGGGCCGCGGGTGATGCACTGTTGAAGGAACTCGCGCGCCGGCTGCAGCACGGCTGGCCAGAGCCGCAGTACCTGGCGCGGGTCGGCGCGAACGCATTCGCCGGTGTGCTGCTCGACGTGGCCGACGGCGCCGCGGTCGCCGGCTGCGTGGACGGCCTCCTGCGCGCCCATCGCCACGATCCCGTCCGCCTCGAGGGCGCCGACATCGACGTCGGCTTCGCCATCGGCATCGCGCTGCATCCCGAGGACGGCGACGAGGCCGAGACGCTGTTCCAGCATGCCGAGGCGGCGTTGAGCGTGAGCCGCGCGACTGGCGAGCGCTACAGTTTCTACCAGCCGGACATGACCTCGCGCATCGCGGCCTCCATGCGCCTCGAGTCACGTCTGCGCCAGGCGCTGGACGCCGAGCAGTTCGTGCTGCACTACCAGCCGAAGGTCGATGCCGCGAGCGGCGTGACCGTGGGCTTCGAGGCGCTGCTGCGCTGGCAGGACCCGGAGGTCGGGCTGGTGCCGCCCGGCGAGTTCATTCCGCTCCTGGAGGAGTCCGGCATGATCGTCGAGGTCGGGCTGTGGGTCATCCAACGCGCGCTCGAGGACGAGCGCCACCTGCGCGCGCTCGGCCTGCGTCCCGGGCGCATCGCGGTCAATGTCTCCGCCCGCCAGCTGCAGCATCCGCAGTTCATCGACGCGGTGCGGCGCGCGCTGCGTTCGAGCGGCGGCGACGCGCCCGCGCTCGACTTTGAGATCACCGAGAGCATGCTGATGGGCGACGTGGATCTCTCGATCGAGAAGCTGCGCGCGCTGCGCGAGATGGGCATCGACATCGCCATCGACGACTTCGGCACCGGCTACTCCTCGCTCGCCTACCTCGCGCGCCTGCCGGTCAACGCGCTCAAGGTGGACCGCGCCTTCGTCGCGACCATGACCGACAGCCCCGAGAGCATGGCGATCGTCGCGACCACCATTTCGCTCGCGCACACCCTGAACCTGAAGGTCATCGCCGAGGGCGTGGAGACCGAGGAGCAGGCCAAGCTGCTGCGCCTGGTGCGCTGCGATCAGTTGCAGGGCTACCTGCTCGGCCGGCCGCGGCCCCTGGACGCCCTGGGGCAGCTGCTGCGTTGACCGCGCGCGACGCTCAGGCGCGCGCCGCGCGCTGCGGCCCGCGCAC
>JAIEQK010000153.1 GCA_019747795.1 Gammaproteobacteria bacterium
TGATCGTCCTCTCAGACCAGCTACCGATCGTCGCCTTGGTGAGCCATTACCTCACCAACTAGCTAATCGGACGCGGGCTCATCCAATAGCGGCCGAAGCCTTTCCCCCATGGGGCGTATGCGGTATTAGCCCGACTTTCGTCGGGTTGTCCCCCACTATTGGGCAGATTCCCACGCGTTACTCACCCGTCCGCCACTCGCCACCCATATGTATTGCTACATACTGTGCTGCCGTTCGACTTGCATGTGTTAGGCATGCCGCCAGCGTTCAATCTGAGCCAGGATCAAACTCTTCAGTTTAATCACAGCGTTCACCCCGAAAGGCGAACATATACTTGCATTGACGAGATCTATTAAGACACTAGGTTTTAGTAGACTCATCAGGGTTTCTGATGACGTCTTGGCTAATCGCTAGCGCCCACACAAATTGCTTGTTTGGACAGACTTTTAAAGAACCTGCAGGCTAGTAGTGCGCTGCGAGAGGTGCGCATTATAGGGAGGGAGAAAGGGGCGTCAACCCCCTGCGCCGATTATTTTTAAAAAAACTCAACCTGGCGACAGGAGGCCGTAGCGTCTAGAGCTTGGACTTGAACTCAAGTTACGGAAATCTTTGCAATTCTGCGTTTACCTACGGCGATAGTAACTGCGCCGCCTGGGATCAGCACCGCATCAATCTGAGCAACTCTCTCACCATTCAATCGCACCGCACCCTGGGCGATGAGCCGCCTCGCTTCCGACGTACTGCCGCACAGGTTTGCTGCCTTCAATGCGGTGGAAAGCAAAAGGTTGCCGGCCTCCGCCTGAAGGCTGATTTCAGGTACATCTTCAGGCATTTCGCCTCGACTGAATCGGCTGATGAATGCGTCCCGCACCCTCTCGGCGTCGCGCACTGAGTGATAGCGGCCCACAAGTTCGCAGGCGAGCTCCATCTTGATATCCCGAGGGTTGCGGCCCGATTGCGCCGCTTCACGCAGCTGCGCCAGTTCCCGACTGTCGCGCATGCTCAGCAGATCGAAATAGCGCCACATCAATTCATCGGAAATCGACATGACCTTGCCGAAAATCTCTTCAGGCGGCTCATTGATTCCAATGTAGTTGCCGAGCGACTTGGACATCTTCTGGACGCCGTCCGTGCCCTCCAGAAGGGGCATCGTAAGGACAATCTGCGGCGACTGGCCGTTCGCCGCCTGCAGCTGGCGCCCAACCAGCAGGTTGAACTTCTGGTCAGTTCCACCCAATTCGACGTCCGCCTGCAGAGCCACCGAGTCGTAGCCCTGGATGAGCGGATACAGGAATTCGTGGACCGCAATAGGCCGTCCTTCGGTGTAGCGCTTATGGAAATCGTCGCGCTCCAGCATCCTAGCGACCGTATGTTGCGCGGCAATGCGAATGAGGCCCGCCGCATCGACTTTCGACATCCACTCCGAATTGAAGACGACCTGGGTTCGCTCTTCGTCCAGGATCTTGAAGACCTGTTCCTGGTAGGTGAGTGCGTTGGCGGCCACAGCATCGCCCGTCAATGGTGGCCGCGTGGCGTTCTTGCCGGTCGGGTCGCCAATCATTCCGGTGAAGTCACCTATTAGGAAGATGACCTGATGGCCCAAGTCCTGGAACTGGCGAAGCTTGGTGAGAAGCACCGTGTGCCCGAGATGCAGGTCGGGTGCGGTCGGATCAAAACCTGCCTTGACACGTAACGGCCGTCCGCTCGCAAGCTTCTTCCTGAGTTCGTCTTCGACAAGAATTTCAACGGCGCCGCGCCGAATGACTGACAGTTGATCTTCGATCGCGGAGGTACTTCTGGTGTCGCTCATTAGGGGCTCGGAGACTCGACACAAAAATGTTAAAAAACATTGACGTATCAGGTTTATGAAGTTATGGTCCCGAGCTAGGTCCACGCCCGCGCCCGGCATAAGTACACAATATTCATGAAGTATCTTGGGATCACAAGAAGGCGGCGTTTTTTGTCCCTGCAGGCACATCAGGGTCCGCAACTTCGCTCACTGGCCTTCCTCGTTCCCGCGGCGCTGGCCGTGATTGCCATTCAGCAAAACACCAAGATTGCTCCTCAAGTGGACGTGCAGCACGTCCAGAAGCAGATAGGTATCGCGCTCCCGAATCACGAATCGGCCGTTCTCGAGGAAGCCTACCGACTCTTTGGCCGACTGCCCTTCGAGCCCGACACCGGGTCGGCTGCGAATCATGACTTTCCGCCCGCCACGCCTCTGAATGCACCCGCGGACTCGCTCGTGGGAGACACAGGCGGTGCCGCGGAACCCGCCCCGCTCGAGCAGCAGTCGTGGACCAATGTCACTGTGGCCCCCGGCGATAATCTGTCTCTGATTTTTTCCCGGCTCAAGCTTTCGCGGAACGACCTGCAGAAGATAGTCAGTCTCGGACCCGATACCGCGGCGCTGAAAGACCTGAAGCCCGGCATGACGCTGCGTCTGCGGACCACCGACGGCGCCATCGATGAAATGGTGCTGGAACTCGATCAATTGAATTCGTTGGTCGTCACCAAGTCCAATTCGGAATTCGCAGCACGCGTGGATTCCATCGAGCCCGACATCAAGGTTCGCGCAGCCACCACCACCATCACCCAGTCTCTATTCGTGGATGGCCAGAAGGTCGGTCTGTCTGATGCGGTGATCATGAAGCTCATCGACATCTTCGGCTGGGATATCGATTTCGCGCTCGACCTGCAGCCGAACGACCATTTCAGCATCATCTACGAAGAGGTGTACAAGGGCGATCAACTCGTGAAGCAGGACCGGATCCTCGCTGCCGAGTTCGTCAACCAGGGCAAGCGCATGCGCGCCGTGCTCTACAACGACGCCGCCGGACGTTCGGCCTATTACTCGCAGGACGGTGAGGCGATGCACAAGGCGTTCCTGCGGACGCCGGTCAAGTTCACGCGCATCAGTTCGGGGTTCAACCTCGCGCGTCGTCATCCGATCCTGAATACCATTCGCGCGCATCGAGGCGTGGACTACGCAGCCCCGATAGGCACTCCGGTGCGCGCAACGGCGGACGGGAAAGTGCTGACGGTGGGCGGCGGCGCGGGTTACGGCAACCTCGTCGAAATCCGCCACGGTGATGCCTACAGCACGTTGTACGGCCACCTCTCGCGCTTCGCGCGGGGCATCAAGCGTGGTGGATTCGTCAAGCAGGGCCAAATCATCGGCTATGTGGGCCAGACCGGCCTGGCGACCGGGCCGCATCTGCATTACGAGTTCCGCATCAATGGTGTCCATCGCGACCCGTTGCGCGTGACGCTTCCTCGTTCTCTACCGCTCGAAAAGCGCTACATGGCGGACTTCCGTCAGCGCTCCGGTCCGCTCCTCGAGCAGCTCGACACCATGGTTGCTCGACGCGACAGTTCGCGTACGACCTACGTCGCGCAACTCGACTCCGCCAAGTTCCTCCAGGCGGCCGACGCCAACGGCACGAATTGAACGCGTCGCGCCGCGCGTCGGCCGACGGTTTGTATGTCGGGCTGATTTCCGGTACCAGCATGGATGGCGTAGACGCCGTCCTGGTCAGGATCGAAGACGGCGGGATACAGCACCTGGGTGCGCTCACGCACCCTTACCCGGAAGAACTGCGCCGCGATCTGCACCGCACGATACTGCCCCAGGCGCGGCTCGATCTCGCAACCTTCAGCCGCCTGCACGTTGAAGTCGGCGCGAGCTTTGCCGAAGCTGTCGGCTCACTGCTCACATGCACCGGCACGTCGGCATCGCAGATTGCGGCCATCGGCAGTCATGGCCAGACGGTCTACCACGCACCCCTCGGCGCCCATCCCTACACGTTGCAGATCGGCAATCCCGCCACGATCGCGGCTCGGTCCGGCGTCGTAACGGTGGCCGACTTCCGCGCCATGGACGTGGCCTATGGAGGGGAAGGTGCGCCGCTCGTTCCTGGCTTCCATGCCTGGGTGCTGAGCCATTCGACGGATAGCCGCGTGATCCTGAATATCGGGGGCATCGCCAACCTTTCTCTGTTGCCGGCCGGCAGTAGCGTACCGCTGCTCGGTTACGACACCGGGCCTGGCAACTGCCTGATGGATGCGTGGTGCGCCCGCCATCGCGGCACGGCCTTCGACGCGGACGGCGCATGGGCAGGAAGCGGGACGCCCGATGAGGCTCTGCTTCAGGAGCTACTGAAGGCGCCCTACTACAGCGTCCCGCCCCCCAAGAGCACCGGGCGGGAGACTTTCAATCTCGATTACCTGGACGGAGTGCTCGCGATGCCGGCCTTTGCCCGGTTGAGCCCGGCCGACGTACAGGCGACGCTGCTGCGCCTCACGGTGGAAACCATCGCGCGAGACATCCGGCGGCCAGGTCAGGACGTGGCATCGGGCGTCTTCGTATGCGGAGGGGGCGCTCGGAACGGGCAGCTGATGGCCGCACTGTCAACGAGGCTCTCGCCGCTACCAGTAACGACGACCGCCGCGCTGGGCCTGGATCCCGACATGGTCGAAGCCAGCGCGTTTGCCTGGTTCGCATGGATGCGTCTGTCAGGCCGCCCGGTGCCGCTGACCACCGGGACAGGCCAGCGGGCGCTGCTACTCGGCTGCGTGTACGAGCCTACGCCTGGCTACGCCGCCGTCTGAAGCGACCGCGGGCGTTAGACGGAGAACGACGAACCGCAGCCGCAGGTGGTCGACGCGTTCGGGTTCCGGATGACGAACTGGGAGCCCTCGAGGCCCTCGGTGTAGTCGATTTCGGCGCCCATCAGGTATTGCACGCTCATCGGGTCCACCAGCAGCTTCACCCCATGGTTCTCAACCACGGTGTCGCCCTCGCCTTCGGCCTGGTCGAAAGTGAAGCCGTATTGAAAGCCGGAGCAGCCGCCCCCCTGGACGAACACCCGCAGCATCAGGCCCTGGTCACCCTCTTCGTCGATCAGCTGCCGCACCTTGAGCGCCGCCGAATTGGTGAAGACCAGCGGATTTTCCTGTGTTTCCATGACTCGAATTCCCGTAAATCAGTTGCTTGCGGTCAAGGTAGTGATTCCGACCCGCTTATTCAACCGCGCAGCGCCTGTGCCTATTCGTATTCGACCTGGGTCACCCGGCCGTCGTGGTCCAATGCCAGCGGTGCGCGCTGGCTTTCCGCGATTCGCACCAGTTTGCCGTTGACCTCGGCCCCCATCGCCATTTCGATGAGCGCGTAGTACACGTCTCCCTCGACTCGCGCGCTGGACGCCAGTTCGATGTGCTCGCTGGCATATACGTCGCCCAGAACTGCGCCGTTCAAAATGATGTACGGCACCCGCACCTCGCCCTCGATCGCCCCCCGGTCGCTCACCGTGAGCGTCGCCCGGTCATCGCCGTCGGCGGACACGTTGCCCTTGATCTGGCCATCGACGTGCAGACCTCCACCGAAGCGGATGTCGCCCACCACTCGCGACTGATGTCCGATGAGGGAATCGATCTTCGATGGCTTGCGCTTCTTGGACTTTCCGAGCATCTGGATCTCCTCAGTTGAGCACTGCCGCCCAGTCGTAGGTTTCGGACGACGAGCTCGCGGCCGGCATTCTACCTTGCACGGCGACCGTGATCTGACGCGGTACGAAACCCTCGGGCAGACGCAGAACCCCCTCCACCATGCGGAAATGCTTGAACTTGAAGTTGAGGCCGCTGGAACCGGCCTCGATGATCTCGCCTCCGAAGGACTTCGCCTGGCCCTTGAGTTCGCCCTTCACGGCGAGCCGCACCGAGCCCTCGGCTTCCCTGTCGTTCTCGTCGATGTGCGCGAGGATGACTCGGAAGCCGAAGCGCCCGGCGTCCGCCAAGGCTTTCAGCTGCATGCCCTTGACGCGCGGTCCGGCGGCGTTGTCCGCCGCACCCACCACGTCGCGGTAGAACTCGATTTCGCGCCTGAGACCGGCGACTTCGGCCTGCAATTGGACGAACTGCGCCTGGCTGTCGCTGCGCGCGGTGCGCGCGATCTCTTCGTTGCGCTCGAGCCGCGCGATCTCGAAGCGCAGCGCGGCATTCTCCTCGCGCAGGCGCTCGAGGTCTTCCCCACCCCGCTCCGCGTCGCCCCGGGCGACCACCGCGCGCGCGTAGTCGCGCCAGCCGCCGACGTCGAGCACCAGTCCTGCGAACAGCAACGTGGCCAGCGCGATGCCGCAGCCGATGAGCACGCGCCGCAACGGCCGGTGCTGGCGGATGACGAGCTTCATGGGCGGCCAGGGATGCGGGCGCCAGGGCCGAGGTCGTGATGGATGCGCATGTCGATCAGCCGGCTGGGACGGCGCGCGCCCAGGACGCCGTCCGCGTCAGGCTCGTCGCCGAGTGTGTCCGGCAAAGTATCTTTCGAGTTGCGGCCGGTCAACGCCCGGCAGGGCGGGCCCGCGGCGTTAGAATCGGCATCGAATTCAGGCAGGCATGCGCATGTATCTCTGGATCAAGGCCTTTCACGTGATCTTCATGGTGACCTGGTTCGCCGGTCTGTTCTATCTGCCCCGGCTGTTCGTCTACCACGCCATGACCGAAGAGGCGGCGGGCATCGCGCGCTTCAAGATCATGGAACGCAAGCTCTATCGCGGCATCACCACGCCCGGCGGGCTCTTGACGCTCGCCTCCGGCGCCTGGCTGATCGGACTGCGCGGCACCGAGTGGTTCGCCCACGCCCATTGGCTGCACGCCAAGCTGACGCTGGTCGCCCTGCTGGTCGGCTACCACGCCTACCTGGGTCAACTGGTGAAGCGCTTCGCCGACGACCGCAACACACGCGGCCACGTCTACTACCGCTGGTTGAACGAGGCGCCGGTGCTGGTACTGGTCGGCGCGGTGCTGCTGGTCATCCTGCAGCCGACGTGGTGAACGTCTCGTCCGATTCCCCCCGCAGCACCGCGCCGGTGGTGCTGTGCATCGGTGGCCATGATCCGAGCGGCGCCGGTCTGCAGGCCGATATCGAGACCTGCGCGGCCCTCGATTGCCTGGCGCTCAGCGTGGTCACCGCGCTGACACAACAGAACACAGCCCGAGTGCTGGCCATCCAGCCACAGGCAGCGACAGCCCTCTTCGCCCAGATTGAGCTTCTGCTGGAGGATTTCTCGGTCGATGCCTGCAAGCTCGGCCTGCTGCCGACGGTGGCCCAGATCGAGGCCTTGAGCGTGTTGCTGAACGGCCCACTCGCCGGCTGCCCGCTGGTGATCGATCCGCTGCTTCGCGCCGGCTCCGGCGGCGACCTCGTCCAGGAACGCATCGAAGCGGCCTTCATCGAGCGACTGCTCCCTCGCGCCACGGTGCTCACGCCAAATCGCGCCGAGGCCCTGCACTACGCCGGCTGCACGGAGAGCGGCGACGCACTCACGGCGCTCATGTCGAAGGGCTGTCAGGCCATCCTCCTGACCGACGCCAGGCCCGGCGGAGACACCATCGAAAACATCCTGCAGGTGGCCGGCGAACCGACGCGGTCCTATGCAATGGCGCGTTTCGACGGGGAATACCACGGCACCGGGTGCACGCTCGCCACCGCTATCGCCTGCGGCCTCGCGCGGGGTGAGAGGCTGGAAGTGGCAGTCGAGCGCGCCCAGGCCTTCGTGCACCGGGCGGTGGCCGAGGCCTGGCGTCCCGGCAGCGCCCAACATCTTCCACGTCGGTACCGAGGCCTGCTGCCATGACCCCATCGTCATTCACCTTGCCGCGCCGGGGGCTCTATGCCCTCACCCCGGACGATGCCGGCGACATCGACACCCTGGTCGCGCGCGTGCTGGCCGTCGTCGCGGGTGGCGCCGCCCTGGTTCAATACCGCGACAAGTCCGCACCGGACGCCGAGCGCAGGTCCCGCGCCGCGGCACTCGTGCAAGCCTGCCACGCCGCCGGTGTGCCGCTTATCGTCAACGACTCCGTGACGCTTGCCGCCGTGACTGGCGCCGCCGGCGTACACCTGGGCCGTGACGACGGCCCCCTGGCCGACGCCCGCGCGGCGCTCGGCAATCGAGCAATCATCGGCGTCTCCTGCTACGACTCGCTGGCGCGGGCACGCGACGCGGTAGCGGCCGGCGCGGACTACGTCGCCTTCGGCAGCGTCTACCCGTCCGCGACCAAGCCGGGCGCCGTGCGCTGTCCGCTCGAAGTCATCGCCGCGGCCCGCGCCGAACTGCCCGTGCCCATCGTTGCGATTGGCGGCATAACCCCCGAGAATGCCTCAGCGGTAGTCGCCGCGGGCGCCGGCTTGCTGGCCGTCATCGGCGCGCTGTTCGAACGCGGCGATGGCGCGGCCGCGGCACGCGCGTTCGCGCCCGCCTTCACCTGATGTATACAGCAACCGGATTTCTGCATGGCCACACGCTCGGAACAATGGTTCGACGCCGCTCGCCGGGTTCTTCCCGGCGGCGTGAATTCGCCGGTACGCGCCTTCAACGGCGTGGGCGGCTCGCCCCGCTACTTCGTGAGCGGCGAGGGCGCCTGGCTCACCGACGCCGACGGTAGACGCTACATCGACTACATCGGCAGCTGGGGTCCGGCGATCGTCGGTCACGCCCATCCCAAGGTGTTGGCCGCGGTCGGCGAACAACTCGCCAAAGGCCTCGGTTTCGGCGCGCCCAACGAACTCGAGACCCGTCTCGCCGAGCGCATCATCGAGATCGTGCCGCACGCGGAGAAGGTCCGCATGGTGAGCAGCGGCACCGAGGCCGCGATGACCGCGATCCGCCTGGCCCGGGGCCTGACCGGCCGCGATCGCATCGTCAAGTTCGAGGGCTGCTACCACGGCCACGCCGACTCGCTGCTGGTCAAGGCCGGGTCCGGCGCGCTCACCATGGGCGTGCCGACCTCGCCGGGCGTGCCCGCCGCGCTCGCCGAACTGACCATGACGCTGAATTACAACGACAGCGCGCAGGTCCGTGAAGTTTTTGCGCAGCACGGCCACGCCATCGCCGCGGTGATCGTCGAGCCGGTGGCCGGCAATATGAACTGCGTGCCGCCCGTGCCGGGCTTTCTCGAAACCCTGCGCGAGGTGACGGAGCAATCCGGCGCCATCCTCATCTTCGACGAAGTGATGACCGGCTTTCGCGTGGCGCTCGGCGGCGCGCAGGCGCTGTACGGCATCCGTCCCGACCTGACGGTCCTTGGCAAGGTCATCGGCGGCGGCCTGCCGGTGGGCGCGGTGACCGGCCCGGCCAAGCATCTCGACCAGCTGGCGCCCATCGGACCCGTCTACCAGGCGGGCACCCTGTCCGGCAATCCGCTCGCCATGGCGAGCGGCCTGGCGACCTTGGATCTCATCAGCACGCCCGACTTCCATGGCGCCCTGGCGGCCCAGACGACGAAACTATGCGAGGGCATCGAGGCCGCGGCGCGGGATGCGCGCGTGCCGCTGGTCACCAACCACGTGTGCGGCATGTTCGGCCTGTTCTTCAGCGAGCGTCCGGTGCGGAGCTTCGCCGACGTCATGGCCTGCGATGTCGCGCGCTTCAAGCGCTTCTTCCATGCGCTGCTCGACGAAGGCGTGAATCTCGCGCCCTCGGCTTTCGAGGCGGGTTTCCTGTCCTCCGCCCATGGCGACGCCGAGATCGAGCAGACCGTGGCGGCCGTCGCCCGCGCGCTGGCGCACTCCTGATGCGCTCGAGCGCGGCAGGCATGACTCACCGGCATCGGCGCCCTGAATTTCCTGCACTGCGCAAAGCCGCGGCGGCACTGCTGTTCACGCTCGGCGTCGCGCTGGCCGCGCCCGTTTCGGCCGATCAGCATGCGGCCGAGTTACCGGCACTGCTCGGTAGCCTGACGACCGCGCCCACCGCCGCCGCCGCGCGGGTCATCGAGCAGAAGATCTGGGCGCTGTGGTTCGAGGCGCCCGCGCCCGAGGCCGACACGCTGTTCAAGGCCGGCCGCACGGCCGGCGAACAGGGCGACATTCCCCAGGCGCTCGCCGCTTACGATCAGCTGGTGCAGAAGTTTCCCGACTTCGCGGAAGCCTGGAACCAGCGGGCGATAGTCAAGTTCATGATGGGCGACCTCGACGGTGCGCTGGAGGATGTCGCGCACACCCTCGAACTGGAGCCGCGGCATTTCGGCGCGCTGTCGGGACGTGGTCAGTGCTACCTGCACATGCAGCGCATGGGCGATGCGCTCGAGGCGCTGGAAGCCGCGCAGGCAATCAATCCCTGGGCCGACAGCGTGAACAAGCAGGTCGAGATGCTGCGCGCCCACCAGGCGCAGCCGAAGTCGAAGTCAATTTGAGGCTGGGCGCGCGGCCTAGAGCTGGCCGGCGGTGAACAGGCCGACGCGCAGGTTGCTGCCGCTGTAGATCTGCTGTCCGTCCACTTCCATGGTGGCGTCCGCGATCCCCATCACCAGCCCGCGGGCGATGATGCGGCGAATGTCGACGGTGTAGCGCACCAGGCGCTTGTCGGGCGTGACCTGCCCGGTGAACTGGATATCGCCGCCGCCGAGCGCGCGTCCGCGTCCGAGTCCGCCCTTCCAGGCGAGAAAGAACCCCACCAGCTGCCACATCGCATCGAGGCCCAGGCAGCCCGGCATCACCGGGTCATTGTCGAAGTGGCACTTGAAGAACCACAGGTCGGGATGGATATCGAGCTCGGCCTGCATGAGACCGCGCTGGTACTTGCCGCTCGAATCGTCGATGTGCGTGATGCGATCGAACATCAGCATGGGCGGTAGCGGCAGCTGGGCGTTGCCGGGCCCGAAGAGTTCACCGTGACCGCAGCCGATCAGCTCGTCGAAGGTGTAGCTCGATTGCTGACGGCCCGCCAGGATGATCGGGGCCTCGGCATTGATGGGGCTGCCTGACTGGGACATGGGGAACTGCGCGCCTTGAGGAGGCCGCAGTATATCGCAAGAGTCGCGGCGCCAGCCGCGTTCAGCCGAACTCGATCTCGACGTGGGCCCGCGTGCCCTCGGGCGAGGACTCGAAGGACAGCCGGCCGTGATACACGTCCTCGACCATGTCACGGACGATGGCGAGCCCGATGCCGTGACCTTCGACGGACTGATCGAGCCGCGTTCCGCGCTGCCCCAGCAGTTCGAGCTGCTGTTCCGGAATGCCCGGACCGTCATCGGCAATGTCGAGTTCGAGCCGCGGCTCGCCGTCGGCGGTGCGCCCGTGGCGGGCGGTGACGACCACGCGCTTGCGCGCCCACTTGCAGGCGTTGTCGGCCAGGTTGCCGACGATTTCCATGAGGTCGCCCTCGTCACCGTAGAACACCGCGAGTGCGTCGAGCTCGGCCTCGATCTCGAGGTTGCGATGCGCATGCACCTTGCGCAGGGTGTCGATGAGACGCTGCACCACCTGTTCGACGAACACCGGCGGCGCCAGCAGCGAGCGACCCGCGGCGGCGGCGCGATGCAGGTGGTATTCGACAGTCTTGTCGATGCGGCCGACCTGCTCGAGCGCGGTCTCGCGACCGATGTCGGCGCGCCCCGCCGCGAGTTCATTGCGCAACACGGCGAGCGGCGTCTTGATGGAATGCGCGAGATCGCCGAGCGCATTGCGGTAGCGACGCAGGCTGTCGCGGTTGTGGCGCAGCAACCGGTTCAGGTTGCGCGTGAGCGACTGCAATTCCTTGGGATAGCTGCCGGTGATCGCCTCGCGCTTGCCGGCTTCGATCTCGCGCACCTCGTCGTCGACGCTGCGCAACGGCCGCAGGCCCCAGTTGAGATTCAGGCTCTGCACCACCAAGAGCCCCACGCTCAGCCCGCCGAACCAGAACCACAGGCTGCGACGGAAGCGCGTCACGGTGGAGAGATACAGGGTTTCGTTCTCACACGCCTGGATGACGAACTGCCGCGGCTTACGCTTGCCGGGACTGTCCCACAGGATGGCGTAGACCAGCGAGAAGAGTCCCTCGCCTTCCGAAGTCCGCGTGCGCTCGAGGCGCCAGCTGCCGATAGGCAGGCGCTTCGGCGGCGGCAGGTCGAGTCCCAGCAGTGACCGGCTCTGCCAGCGGGTCCGGCCAGTGTCGGACAGGATGCGCAGGTAGTTGCCCGAGCCTGGCATGGCGAGCGTCGCGTCGGGTAGTTCGCCGACCAGCGGACGCGTCGCGGGCGCGTCGAAATCCGCGGCGCCGATCAGCATGTAGACGCGACCGCGCAGCCGGTCCTCGACCGCGTTCAGCGCGCTCTCGCGAAACGCGCGGTCGAGCAGCACACTCGCGCAGCCGAGCGCCGTCACCAGCACCAGGCTCGCGCTGATCAGCAGGCGCGCGCGCAGTGAGGTCATGGGGAACAGCGCAGACTCAGGCCTGGGACGGTCGCGCCGCCAGGCGCAGACGATAACCTTGGCCGCGGATGGTCTCGATGGGATTCAACTGGCGGTCGGGATCGATCTTCTTGCGCAGGCGGCCGATGATGACTTCGAGCACGTTGCTGTCGCGCTCGGCGTCGTCCTCGTAGAGATGCTCGGTGAGATCGGACTTGGACAGCACGTCCCCCGCGCGCAGCATGAGGAACTCCAGCACCTTGAACTCGAGCGCCGTGAGATCGAGTTCGCGGCCCTCGACCATCACGCGCTTGGTGCCGAGTTCCATCACCAGCGGCCCGCACTCGATGCGCGACTGGCTCCAGCCCGCCGCACGGCGCAGGAGCGCGCGCAGCCGGGCCAGCAGTTCCTCCTGGTAGAAGGGCTTCACCAGGTAATCGTCCGCGCCGATCTCGAGACCGGCGACCTTGTCCTCCCAACGCCCGCGCGCCGTGAGGATGAGCACGGGAAAGGATTTCTTCTGGCGCCGCCAGGATTCGATGATGGCGGTGCCGGGCAGGTCGGGCAGGCCCAGATCGACGATGGCGGCGTCGATCGGATACTCGAGCCCGTAGAACTCGCCTTCCTTGCCGAGCCCGGTCTCGTCCACCGCGTAGCCTTCGCGCCGCAGCCGGTCGACCAGCTGCGCGCGCAGGGTATCTTCGTCTTCGATGACCAGGATGCGCATCAGCGTTCCAGGAAGTCGGATGGGGAAGTCGGATTTGCCTCGATCTCGACCAGCTTCACGCGCCCGTCCTTGAGCAGCACCTTCACCACGTACATCGCCCGTTCGCCGATGAAGCGCTTCTGCACGTCCAGCACGCGGCCGCCGGTCTGGCCCACGGCCTGGCGGGCCGCCGCGCCGGCGTCCTCCACCAGCGCCTCCCCGGCCCACGCAGTGCGCGTCGCGGCGCTCGCCGCGAGCACCAGCATCAGCAAGGCCAGCCCAGGGCGCGAGAGCCGAGTCATGCCGGAATGATAGCGCAGGGTCGCAGGTGGGCCCACGCGAGGAGGTCGGAGAGTCTTGGGTTCATCCGCGGCACGCTAGCGGCGCGGCGTGAACTCGTCCTGAACTCTTGTGAGTCAGGGGCCGACGATGGTGCGGTCGTGCTCGAGGGACGGAATCATGCGACGCACCTCGGCCACGCGCGCGGGATCGACCTCGGCCACGATCACACCCTCCGTCTCTCCGCCGTCGGCCAGCACCACACCCCAGGGATCGACGATCAGCGAATGGCCATAGGTCTGACGGCCCCACGGTCGCACGCCGCACTGCCCGGGCGCGAACACGTAGCAACCGGTCTCGATGGCGCGCGCGCGTACCAGCGTGTGCCAATGGGCCGCGCCGGTCTTGGCGGTGAAAGCGGCCGGAACGGAAATAAAGCTCGCGCCGGCCTGCGCCAGGCGCCGATAGAGCTGCGGAAAGCGTACGTCGTAGCAGATGGTCAGCCCCAGTCCGCCCCAGGGCAGCGGCGCCACCACCGCCTGCTCGCCCGGCGCCACGCCTTTCGACTCGCGGTAGGTCTGGCCATCCTTGATGGCCACGTCGAACAGGTGAATCTTGTCGTAGGTGGCCACGATGCGCCCGGCCGGATCGAGCACGAAAGCGCGGTTGTAGACCTTGCGCTCGGGCGCCCGCACGGGGAGCGACCCGAGCAGCACCCACAGCCCGAGTTCCACGGCGAGCGCACGGAGCGCTGCCAGGGCCGGATGGTCGTCCGCCTCGTAACCCTTGTCGTAGTAGCTGCCGTCGGCCGGCTCGAGATTACAGAAGAACTCCGGCAGACAGGCCAGGTCGGCGCCCTGCGCGTGGGCCGCGCGCAGCATGTCCGCCACCCTCGCGAGATTGGCCGGCATGTCGTCGGTCGCGCAGTTCTGGATGCAGGCGACTTTGAACGGTGAGGACATGGGAAGGACTCCGCGCTGTTTCTGCTGAGCGCTCTGGGAATCTAGTGTCGGACTGAAGTCCGACCTACATGACCCAGGTCAGTGGAGCTTGCCCTTGGCCAGCACCACGCCGTCGACGTCGGCGTACAGGTAGTCGCCCGGCTCGATCGTGACCTCGGCGAAGCGCAGCGTCACGCCGCGCTCGCCCTCGCCCTTCTTCACGCTCTTGCGCGGGTTGGTGGCGACGGCCTTCACGCCGATGGCGATGCTGGCGATGGGCGCGGAATCCCTGATGCAGCCGTAGACGACGATGCCGGCCCAGCCGTTCTTCGCGCCCAGCTCCGCCAGGTTGTCACCCACCAGCGCGCAGCGGAGCGAGCCTCCACCGTCAACCACCAGCACGCGGCCTTGACCGGGCTCTTCCAGCGCGGCGCGTACCAGGCTGTTGTCCTCGAAGACCTTCAAGGTCACCACCTCGCCCGCGAACGACTTGTTGCCGCCGAAGTCGCGGAAAATCGGCGACATCACGCGTAGCGCTTCGCCGTGCGCGTCGTACAGGTCGGCGGTGGCTGGCAAGGTGGACATACCCTCTCCTTCTTTTCTTTTGACGATGTCGATACTAGCGGTCCCGGCCGCCGACCGTGCTACTTCTTCTGCTTGCGCGGGCGCTGCCAGCCGCTGATGGTCTTCTGTCGCACGCGGCTGATGACCAGGCGCTCGGCCTCCACGTCCTCGGTGACCGTGGTCCCGGCGCCGATCGTCACGCCGCGGCCGATGCGCACGGGCGCGACCAACTGGGTGTCGGAGCCCACGAACACGTCGTCCTCGATCACGGTCTTGTGCTTGTAGGCGCCATCGTAGTTGCAGGTGATGGTGCCCGCACCGATGTTCACGTCGCGGCCGACCTCGGCATCGCCCACGTAGGCCAGGTGATTGACCTTGCTACCCTGGCCGATGTCGGATTTCTTGATCTCGACGAAGTTGCCGATGTGGGTGTCGCGCGCGAGATGCGTCTCGGGACGGATGCGCGAGAACGGGCCGATGCGCGACGCGCCGCCGATACTGGCGGCGTCGATCACGCAGTTCGGCAGCACCTCGACTTCGTCGCCGAGCTCGGCGTCGGTGATCACGTTGTTGGGTCCGATGCGCACGCCGTCGCCCAGCACCACGCGGCCCTGGAACACGCAGTTGACGTCGATGACGACGTCGCGACCGCAGACCAGCTCGCCGCGGATGTCGATGCGCGCCGGGTCCAGCAGGGTGACGCCCTGCTCGAGCAACGCGTCGGCGAGGCGGCGCTGATGGATACGTTCGACCTCGGCGAGCTGCCGGCGGTTGTTCACGCCCATCGCCTCGTCGGCGTCCGCGATGAGCACGCCCTTGACCGCGACGCGCTCGGCCACCGCCATCTCCACGCAATCGGTCAGGTAGTACTCGCCCTGCGCATTCTGGTTGCCGAGACGTGGGATCCAGGTCTTCAGCCGGGCCGCGTCGATGGCCATGATGCCGGTGTTGATCTCGTCGATGGCGAGTTCGGCGGCGGACGCGTCCTTGTGTTCGACAATGCGGGCGACGTCCCCGCCCTCGCCGCGCACGATGCGTCCATAGCCGGTGGGGTCGTTCATCTTGACCGTCAGTACGCCGAAGCCGCTCTCGGCCGCGGCATGCAGGAGCGCCTCGAGCGAGGCCGCGCGCAGCAGCGGAACGTCGCCGTATAGGATCAGCACCAGGCCCTCGCTCGGCAGTTCATCCAGGGTCTGGGCGACGGCGTGCCCCGTGCCCAGCTGCTCGGCCTGCTCGACCCAGGTGAGGTCGCGATGGGCGAGCCCCGCGCGGAGCTGCGCGCCACCGTGGCCATAGACCAGCACAGGCCGCGCGTCGGACACCGCGCGCGCCGTGTCCAGCACATGTTCGACCATGGGCTTGCCCGCCACGCGGTGCATGACTTTCGGCAGGTTGGAGTGCATACGTTTGCCCTGGCCGGCGGCTAGGACGACGATGGCTGCGGACATGAGGCGATTCCCGGCGCTGATCGTGGTTGGTCATGTGGACCGCGCGGGATTATGACAGGCGCGGCCCGGGCCGCGCGACGGCGTGCGCCGCCGCGGCCTTGGGAGTAGCGGCCGCGACGACGGGTTTTGTAGCGGGACTCAGCGCCCGCCGCGACGCCGCAGACGCTGGATGGTCTGCAGCTGTGCCACGGTCTCGGCCAGCTCGGCGCGGGCCTTGGCGTACTCGATGGCGCCGGTGTGGTCGGCCATCGCGCGCTCGGCAGCTTCCTTGGCACGAATCACCGCGGCTTCGTCCAGGTCCTCGGCGCGTTCGGCGGTGTCCGACAGCACGGTCACCACGCGCGGCTGCACCTCGAGCATGCCGCCCGAGATGTAGAACGCGTGCTCGCGGCCGTCGTCGAGCTTGAGACGCACCTCGCCCGGACCGAGCTTGGTCAGGAAGGGCGCGTGGCCCGGCGCGATGCCGACTTCGCCGAGCACGGCCGGGGCGAACACCATCTCGGCCTGGCCGGAGAAGATTTCGCGTTCTGCGCTGACGATGTCGACGTGTACGGTCATGGCCATGATGTGCCTCGCTCGAATCCGCGCTTAGAGCTTCTTCGCCTTCTCGACCGCTTCCTCGATCGAGCCGACCATGTAGAAGGCCTGCTCGGGCAGGTGGTCGTATTCACCGGCGACGATGGCCTTGAACCCCGCGATGGTGTCCTTGAGCGCCACGTACTTGCCCGGCGTACCGGTGAACACTTCCGCGACCGAGAACGGCTGCGACAGGAAGCGCTGGATCTTGCGCGCCCGGGCAACGGTCAGCTTGTCGGTTTCCGACAGTTCGTCCATGCCGAGAATCGCGATGATGTCGCGCAGTTCCTTGTAGCGCTGCAGGGTGTTCTGCACCGCGCGCGCGGTCTCGTAGTGCTCGGCGCCGACGATCAGCGGGTCGAGCTGACGGCTGGTCGAATCGAGCGGGTCCACCGCCGGGTAGATGCCGAGCTCGGCGATCTGGCGGGACAGCACCACGGTCGCGTCGAGGTGGGCGAAGGTGGTGGCCGGCGACGGGTCGGTCAAGTCGTCCGCCGGCACGTACACCGCCTGGATGGAGGTGATGGAACCGGTCTTGGTCGAGGTGATTCGCTCCTGCAGGCGACCCATTTCTTCCGCGAGGGTCGGCTGGTAGCCCACCGCCGACGGCATGCGGCCGAGCAGCGCCGACACTTCCACGCCGGCCAGCGTGTAACGGTAGATGTTGTCGATGAAGAGCAGCACGTCGCGGCCTTCGTCGCGGAACTTCTCGGCGATGGTCAGACCGGTCAGCGCCACGCGCAGACGGTTGCCGGGCGGCTCGTTCATCTGGCCGTACACCATCGCCACCTTGGACTTCTCGAAGTCCTTGACGTCGACGACGCCCGCTTCCTGCATTTCGTGGTAGAAGTCGTTGCCCTCGCGGGTGCGCTCACCGACGCCGGTGAACACCGACAGACCGGAGTGCTCGGTCGCGATGTTGTTGATGAGCTCCATCATGTTCACGGTCTTGCCCACGCCGGCGCCGCCGAACAGGCCGATCTTGCCGCCCTTCGCGAAGGGGCAGACCAGGTCGATCACCTTGATGCCGGTTTCGAGCAGTTCGGTGGCCGGCGACAGGTCGACGAACTTCGGCGCGTCGCGATGGATGACCATGCGCTCTTCCTCGCCGATGGGGCCGAGTTCGTCGATGGCGTCGCCGAGCACGTTCATGATGCGGCCAAGCGTCTTGCGACCGACCGGCACCTTGATGCCTTCGCCGGTGTTGCGCGCGGCCATGCCGCGACGCAGACCGTCGGTGGAACCCAGAGCGATCGTGCGAACCACACCGTCGCCGAGCTGCTGCTGCACCTCGAGCGTGATCTCGGTGTTGTCGATCTTGAGCGCGTCGTAGATCTTCGGCACGCCGCTGGTCGGAAACTTGACGTCGACGACGGCGCCAATGACCTGTACTACATCTCCAGAACTCATCGCTAAAGTTCCTCTTTTAAGTCGCGTTGACTCTTAAGTTCGGTTATTCGGTATTCGGGGTCAGGCTCAGACCGCCGCGGCGCCGCTGACGATCTCAGACAGCTCCTGGGTGATGGCGGCCTGGCGAGCCTTGTTGTAGATGAGCTGCAGCTCTTCGATGAGCTTGCCGGCGTTGTCCGAGGCGGCCTTCATCGCGACCATGCGCGCGGCCTGCTCACAGGCGATGTTCTCGACCACGCCCTGGTAGACCAGGGACTCGATGTAGCGCGACAGCAGCTGGTCCATGACCTCGCGGGCCTCGGGCTCGTAGAGGTAGTCCCAGTGATGCTTGAGCCCGTCGCCCTCGCTCGGCGGCAACGGCAGCAGCTGCTCGAAGGTCGCGCGCTGGGTCATGCGGTTGACGAACTGGTTGTAGACCAGGAACACCTGGTCGACCTTACCGTCGTCGTAGGCATCCAGCATGATCTTGATGGTGCCGATGAGTTGCTCGAGCTTGGGCGCGTCGCCGAGATTCGCCACCTGGCCGACCACGCGGCCGCCGATGCGCGAGAAGAAGCCGATGCCCTTGTTGCCGATGATGCAGAGATCGAGTTCCTTGCCGTCCTTCTCCCAGGCCTGGAACTGGCGCAGCGCCTGGCGGAACAGGTTGCCGTTCAAGCCACCGCACAGGCCGCGATCGGAGGTCACCAGGATGACGCCGATGCGTTTTACCTCGCGCTGGATGAGGAAGGGGTGCTTGTACTCGCTGTTGGCGTGCGCCATGTGGGCGACCACCTGGCGCATCTTGTCGGCGTAGGGCCGGGCCGCGCTCATGCGATCCTGCGCCCGGCGCATCTTGCTCGCCGCGACCATTTCCATGGCCTTGGTGATCTTCTGCGTGTTCTTGACGCTGGCGATCTTGGTGCGGATTTCTTTGGCTGCGGCCATGCTCGGCTACTCTGGCTGTTCGACGGTTGGGCTCGGTCGCTCGCTTACCAGCTCTGGGTGGCCTTGAAGCTCTCGATGGCGGACTTCAGGCCCGACTCGATGGCGTCGTCGAAATCACCCGTGTCGTTGATCTTGTCGAGCAGCGCCTTGTGCGACGACCCCATGTAGCTGTGCAGGGCGTCTTCGAAGTCGCCGACCTTGTCCAGCGCCACGTCGTCGATGTAGCCGCGGTCGACCGCGAACAGCGACACCGCCATCGTCGCGACCGACATCGGCGAGTACTGCTTCTGCTTCATCAGCTCCATCACGCGCTGACCGCGCTCGAGCTGCTTGCGGGTGGCCTCGTCGAGGTCCGAAGCGAACTGCGAGAATGCCGCCAGCTCGCGGTACTGGGCGAGCGCGAGACGCACGCCACCACCGAGCTTCTTGATGATCTTGGTCTGCGCGGCGCCGCCCACGCGGGACACCGACAGGCCGGCATTGATGGCCGGACGGAAGCCCGAGTTGAACAGGTTGGTTTCCAGGTAGATCTGACCGTCGGTGATGGAGATCACGTTGGTCGGCACGAAGGCCGACACGTCACCGGCCTGGGTCTCGATGATCGGCAGCGCGGTCAGCGAGCCGGTCTTACCCTTCACTGCGCCCTTGGTGAGCTTCTCCACCTCGTCGGCATTGATGCGCGCGGCGCGCTCGAGCAGACGGGAGTGCAGGTAGAACACGTCGCCAGGATAGGCTTCGCGGCCCGGCGGGCGGCGCAGCAGCAGCGACACCTGGCGGTAGGCCCAGGCCTGCTTGGTCAGATCGTCGTAGATGATGAGCGCATCTTCACCGCGGTCGCGGAAGTACTCGCCCATCGCGCAGCCCGCGTAGGGGGCGATGTACTGCATCGCGGCGGAGTCGGACGCGGTGGCGGCGACGATGATGGTGTGCTCCATCGCGCCGTGCTCTTCGAGCTTGCGGATCACGGCATTGATCGACGACGCCTTCTGGCCGATGGCGACGTAGATGCACTTAATGCCGGTGCCTTTCTGGTTGATGATCGCGTCCACCGCGACGGCGGTCTTGCCGGTCTGACGGTCACCGATGATCAGCTCGCGCTGGCCGCGGCCGATCGGCACCATCGCGTCGATGGACTTCAGACCGGTCTGCACCGGCTGCGCCACGGACTGGCGGGCGATAACGCCGGGCGCGATCTTCTCGATCGGCTGGGTCTCGGTGGTGGCGAGGTCGCCCTTGCCGTCAATCGGCTTGCCGAGCGAATCGACGATGCGGCCGAGCAGCGCTTCACCCACCGGCACTTCCAGGATGCGGCCCGTGCAGCGCACGGTATCGCCTTCCGAGATGTGCTCGTAGTTGCCGAGCACCACCGAGCCGACCGAGTCCTGCTCGAGGTTCAGCGCGAGACCGAAAACGCCGCCGGGGAACTCGATCATTTCACCCTGCATGACGTCCGACAGGCCGTGGATGCGAGCGATACCGTCCGACAGGCTGACCACCGTGCCTTCGGTACGTGCCTCGGCCTTGATGTTCAGGCCTTCGATCTTCTTCTTGATCAGTTCGCTGATTTCAGTTGCGCTGATGCTCATGGCATTCCTCTGCGGCAAAGACTGTTGAATTTGGGGTGCGGTGAGCTCAGCCCACCTGCTGGGCCAGCGCCGTCAGACGGCCGCGCAGCGAGAGGTCGATCACGGAGTCGCCCACCTTGACCACCGCGCCACCGATCAGCGCCGGATCCACGACCGCTTCGATCTTGCAGTCCTTGCCCAGCCGGCCGCGCATCGCGGCATCGAGCTTGGCACGCTCGGCGTCGTTGAGCGGGAAGGCCGAGGTCACCTCGACCTTGATCTGGCCCGCGGCCTGGGCGCGGCTGCGCTCGAAGAGCTGCGCGACTTCCGGCGCGAGTTCGAGCCTCTCGGCATCGATGAGCGCGGCGATGAAGTTGCGACCGGCTGGCGTCAGGGCCGCACCGAACAGGTCGGCGACCACGCCGAGGAGATCGGCATTGCTGACCTTGGGGTGACCGATGTACGTCGCGAGCAGCGGGTCGACAACGGCCGTGGCAAGGGTCTGCAGCAGGCCGGACCAGGCCTCCACCTCGCCGTGCTCAACGGCATAGGCGAAGGCAGCGGCGGCATAGGGACGGGCGATGGTGAGTTTTTCTTGCATGACCGCTGCTACAGGTTGGCCGCCAGCTTGTCCAGGACGTCGCGGTGGGCCTTCTCGTCCACCTCGCGCATCAGGATCTGCTCGGCACCGACCAGCGCCAGTCGCGCGACCTGGCCGCGCAGTTCCTCGCGCGCCCGGTTCTTGAGCTGCTCGGCTTCCGCCGCCGCCGCCTGCTTGATGCGCTCGGCCTCTTCGCGGGCGGTCACCTTGGCGGCCTCCTCGATCTCGGCGGCGCGCTTCTGCGCCTGGGCGATCAGATCGCCAGCCTTCTCCTTGCCTTCGCGTAGCTGGTCGGCGGCCCGCTTCTCGGCCAGTTCGAGTTCGTGCTTGCCGCGCTCACCGGCGGCCAGGCCGTCGGCGATCTTGGCTTCACGCTCTTCCAGGGCCTTGATGATCGGCGGCCACACGTATTTGACGCAGAACACGACGAACAACAGGAACGATATCGCCTGGCCCAGCAAAGTCAGATTCATGTTCATGACTGTTGGCCTACCTCGTCGTTAGCCGGACGTTTTAGTGCGCGACCTGGCCCAGGAAGGGGTTGGCGAACATCAGCAGCGCGGCGAAGGCGATGGCGATAATCGGCACCGCGTCGGTCAGACCGAGCATGAGGAACATGCGGGCCTGCAGCATCGGCACCAGTTCGGGCTGACGGGCCGCGCCTTCCAGGAACTTGCTGCCGAGGATGCCGATACCGACACCGGCACCGAGCGCGCCCAGACCGACCATGACACCGGCCGCCAGGGCCGAGAAGGCAACAATAGATTCCATGGTTTTCTCCTCTGATGGATTCGTTACGAAGTTGGGAAATCAGTGTGAATCGTCATGGCTCTCGTGCGCCTGACCCAGGTACACGATGGTGAGCATCATGAAAATGTAGGCCTGCAGCGTGATCACGAGGATGTGGAAGATGGCCCACGGGACGGACACCAGCCACTGCAGCCAGAACGGAATCAGCGCCGCGATCAGCACGAACACGAGTTCGCCGGCGAACATGTTGCCGAACAGTCGCAGCGCGAGCGACAGCGGCTTGGCGAAGAAGGACACCAGCTCGAGCGGCAGGTTGGCCGGCACCATGAGCTTGCCGAAGGGATGGAACAGGAACTCGCCTGCGAAGCCGCCGATGCCCTTCACCTTGATGCCGTAGTAGATCATCAGCAGGAAGACCGAGAGCGACATGCCGAAGGTGGCGTTGACGTCGGTGGTCGGCACCATCTTCATGTGACCGAGACCCAGCACGTGCTCAGCGAAGTAGGGCACGAAGTCCACCGGCACCAGGTCCATGAGGTTCATCATGAAAATCCAGGCGAAGATGGTCAGCGCGAGCGGTGCGATCAGCGCGTTGCGACCATGGAACGCGTCCTTGACGCTGGTCGCGACCATTTCCACGATCATCTCGATGAACAGCTGCAGGCGGCCCGGCTTGTCGACCGAGACATTGGCCGCGACCTTGCGGAAGAAATAGCAGAACAATACGCCGCACAGGATGGCCCAGAAGGTCGTGTCGACGTTCAGAGACATGAAGCCCATGGCCTTGGCCTGCTCGGGCGTGTGCGCGAAACCGAGCGAACCATCCGGCAGTCGACCGTAGGTCAGATTCTGGATGTGGTGGCCGATGTATGCAGCGGGCGAGTCAGCTGACATGTACGCTAGTCCGAAAGTGCTTCCAATCGTTCCTACGAGGACGAACCCGCGCTCGATACCCGCGGCGCTTCACCGAGATCGATGAACAGCAGCGCGGCCCAATTGACCACGACCATGGCGAGGTAGCTCGCCACGACGATCAGGAAGGCAACGTCGAGCAACCTGATTGCAATCACGAACAGCGCGATCGTGAAGGCAATCTTGAGGAGTTCCCCAGTATAAATTCCGCGCAAGGCCTGATCGGGCGTTGCGCCAGGTCCACGCCGGGTCAGGCGGTTCGCCAGGTACCAGTTCGGCACGATGGCGATGAGGGCTCCGACCATCGCCGAATAGGCGACCGCAGGGCCGGGCCACACCGCGAGCACGAGCACGACGAGAGCTGCAATCACCAGTTGTCCGACGAGGAGCACCCGCATCGCGTGGCGCGCGCGTTCGCGCAGTGGGCCGCGAATCTCGCCGCGAGGCGGGGTTCTGGTGATCACGCTATCTTCTGCCGGCGTAAACCATGCGATTTTAGCCGCCAATGACGCAACGCGGCAAGCAGTCCGTGGCGATTGTTTGCTATTTGATGTGCGCCAGGATGCCGTCCAGTTCGTCCAGCGAACCGTAACGGATGACCAATTGGCCCTTGCCGCCCGAGCCGTGGCGGATGGCGACGTTGGCGCCGAGTTTCTCGGTCAGGCTCTGCTCGAGGGCGCGCACGTCCGGGTCAACGGGCTTCTGCGCGGGCGCCTTGCGCGCGCCCCCGTCCTCGCCCTTCAGGCGCCGCACCAGGGCTTCGGCCTCGCGCACCGACATCCCCTGCTCGGCGATCTGCCGACCGGCATCCACCTGCGACTCGCCGGAAAGCCCCAGCAGCGCGCGCGCATGCCCCATCTCGAGATCGCCGCGTTCCAGCATCTCGCGGCACGGCGGCTCGAGTTCCAGCAGGCGCAGCAGGTTGCTCACCGCCGCGCGCGAGCGGCCGATGGCCTCGGCCACCTCCTGGTGGGTCATGGTGAATTCGCGGATCAGGCGGTCGAGCGCCAGCGCCTCTTCTATCGGGTTCAGCTGTTCGCGCTGGATGTTCTCGATCAGCGCGATGCTCATCGCATGGGCGTCGGGGACGCGCTTGACGATGGCCGGGATGGTGCTCAGGCCCGCGAGCTGCGAGGCGCGCCAGCGGCGCTCGCCGGCGATGAGCTCATAGCGACCGCCCTCGCCGATGGGACGGATCACCACCGGCTGCACCACGCCCTGGGCGCGGATCGAATCGGCCAGCTCCTGCAGGCTGTCAGTCTTCATGTCGAGGCGCGGCTGGTACTGCCCGCGCTGGATGAGGTCCACCGGCACCTGCTTCAGCTGGTCGCCGTTGTGCTCTTCCACCGCCACTTGGTCGGCGCCGAGGCCGAGCAGCGCATCCAGGCCACGCCCTAGCCCGCGTTTCTTGATGGTCATCGTCCCTCGCTCCCCGGCGCGGCGGTCAGGCCGCGCTCGCCTCCTCGCGCCTCAGCATCTCGCCGGCGAGCGCCAGGTAGGCCATGGCGCCGGTCGAGGACTTGTCGTAGATCAGCGCCGGCAGGCCGTGGCTGGGCGCTTCCGCCAGGCGCACGTTGCGCGGGATGATGGTGCGGTAGACCTTGTCCCCGAAGTGCTCGAGCAGCTGCCGCGAGACGTCGTTGGCGAGGTTGTTGCGCGGGTCGAACATGGTGCGCAGCAGGCCCTCGACCTTGAGCGGCGGATTGAGAAAACGCCGAATCTTGTCGATGGTCTCGAGCAGCGCGGAGAGCCCCTCGAGCGCGAAATACTCGCACTGCGTCGGGATGACCACGGCGTCCGCCGCCACCAGCGCGTTGACCGTCAGCATGTTCAGCGACGGCGGGCAGTCGATGATGACGTAGGCGTAGCGCTCGCGCAGCTGCTCCAGCGCGTGGCGCAGACGGAGTTCGCGCCCCAGTTCCTCCAGCAGCCCGACTTCCGCGCCGGTCAGATCGGCGTTCGCCGGCAACAGGTGGTAGCCCGCCGCGACGTCACGAACCAGCGCGTCTTCGATGCCGCACTCGCCCATCAGCACGTCGTAGCTCGAGCGGTTCAGGCGGCGCTTGTCCACGCCGCTGCCCATGGTCGCGTTGCCCTGGGGATCGAGGTCGATGAGCATGGTGAGGCGCTTGGTCGCGGCGAGCGACGCGGCGAGGTTCACGCTGGTCGTGGTCTTGCCCACGCCGCCCTTCTGATTGGCAATGGCGAGTACGCGGGACATCGCTAGATCAGTCCGCAGGGCTGTCGGTGGGTACGCATGGATTTAGTCTGGGCGGGACCGGCCGGGATTATGGCACAAAGCCTTTCGGCGTCGCAGGCGCGAGGCCGGCGCCATGTACCACGACCAGGTGGCGCGCGGCGTAACCCGGCACGACGAGCCGGTGGCTCTCGACCGCGGTCGGCGTCACCTCGGGCAGCGCAAGGTCGGACGGCGCGACCTGGCCCTTCATCGCGAGCAGCCGCGCCCCTGGGTGCAGCAAGTGCCGGGCAGCCGCCATCAGCGCCGGCAGGGCGGCCACCGCGCGGGCAATGAGGGTGTCGTAGGGTAGCGCCGGGTGGTGGTCCTCGACCCGCGCCTCGACCACCGTGACGTTCGGAAGCTCGAGCTCGATGCGCGCCTGGGTGAGGAAGCGCGCGCGCTTGGCGCGAGGTTCGAGCAGGGTGACCTCGAGGTCCGGACGGGCGATGGCCAGCACGATGCCCGGCAGGCCGTTGCCGCTGCCGATGTCGAGCAGGCGTCCATGACCGGCATACGGCACCACCGCCAGGCAGTCGGCTACCTGCTCGCGCGCGAACACCGCGGGCGTGGTGTCGCCGGTCAGGTTGGCGATGCGTCCCCACTTGCGCACCAGCGCGACGTAGGCCGCAAGGCGCGCGCGGGCGGCGTCATCCAGGCGCAGCCCCTGGGCCGCGGCCGCGGCGTCCAGCACGGCCGCGAGCGAAGCGTCGTCCGCGGCCACGGCCTCAGGCCGTGCGCGACGCGCGCGGTCCGTGCTTCTTCATGTGCACCAGCAGGAGCGAGATGGCCGCCGGCGTGATGCCGGAAATGCGCGCGGCCTGGCCGATGGTCGCCGGCCGATGCGCGGCGAGCTTCTGGCGCACTTCGGAGGACAGGCCGCGCACGCTGGCGTAGTCGAGGTCGAACGGCAACGCCGCGTCTTCCTGTTCGCGCTGGCGCAGCACCTCGGCCTGCTGGCGATCGATGTAGCCCTGGTAGCGCGCGGCGGTTTCGAGCTGGGCGATCACTTCGGCGTCGGTCACGCCGGGCCCGGCGCCGGGCAGGTCCATCAGGGCGGCGTAGGTCACGTCAGGCCGACGCAGGAGATCGGCGAGGCGCTGGTCCTTGCGCAGCGGTCCGCCCAGGACAGCGCTCGCGGCCTCTTCCGGCAGGCGCTCGGGCGACAGCCACACGCGCTCCAGCCGCACCTGCTCGCTCGCGATGGCATCGCGCTTGGCGCTGAAGCGCGCCCAGCGCGCGTCGTCCACCAGGCCGAGCTCGCGGCCGACCGGCGTGAGACGCAGATCCGCGTTGTCCTCGCGCAGCATCAGGCGGTACTCGGCGCGACTGGTGAACATGCGGTAGGGCTCGCTCGTGCCGCGCGTCACGAGGTCATCGACCATCACGCCGAGATAGGCCTCGTCGCGCCGCGGATACCAGGGCGCGAGGTCGCGCGCGCGGCGCGCGGCGTTGATGCCGGCCAAGAGGCCCTGCGCCGCGGCCTCTTCGTAGCCCGTGGTGCCGTTGATCTGGCCGGCGAAGAACAGCCCGGCAATCTGCTTGGTCTCGAGCCAGGGTGAGATGTCGCGCGGATCGAAGTAGTCGTACTCGATGGCGTAGCCGGGGCGGGTCAGGTGGGCGCGCTCGAAGCCGCGGATGGAGCGGATGAAGTCGAGCTGCAGATCGAACGGCAGGCTGGTGGACAGGCCGTTCGGATAGTACTCGTTGCTGGTCAGCCCCTCGGGCTCGACGAAGATCTGGTGGGCGTCCTTGTCGGCGAAGCGCACCACCTTGTCCTCGATGGACGGGCAGTAGCGCGGTCCGACGCCCTCGATCGCGCCGTTGTAGAGCGGCGAGCGCGACAGCCCGGCGCGAATGACCTCGTGGGTACGCACGCTGGTCCAGGTGATGTGGCAGGGCACCTGGCGCGGATGCTCGTCGACACTGCCGAGGAAGGAAAACACCGGGCAGGGGTCGTCGCCCGCTTGAGTGTCGAGCACATCGAAGTCGATGCTGCGTCCGTCGATGCGCGGCGGCGTGCCGGTCTTGAGACGCCCGACCCTGAGCGGCAGTTCGCGCAGACGCGCCGCGAGCCGCATGGCCGGTGGATCCCCGGCGCGGCCCGCGTTGTAGTTGGCGTCGCCGATGTGCACCAGGCCGGCGAGGAAGGTGCCGACGGTCAGCACCACCACCGGTGCGCGGAAGGCGAGCCCCATCTGCGTCACCACGCCCGCGACCCGCTCGCCCTCGACCAACAGGTCGTCGACCGCCTGCTGGAAGAGCGTGAGGTTGGGCTGGTTCTCCAGCGCCGCGCGCGCGGCAACCTTGTAGAGGGAACGATCGATCTGCGCGCGCGTGGCGCGCACTGCCGGGCCCTTGCTCGCGTTCAGCACGCGAAAATGGATGCCGCAGGCATCCGCGCCGCGCGCCATGAAACCGCCGAGCGCGTCGATCTCCTTGACCAGGTGGCCCTTGCCGATGCCGCCGATGGCGGGATTGCAGGACATCTGCCCGAGCGTGTCGATGGACTGCGTGAGCAACAAGGTCGCGGCGCCCATGCGCGCGGCGGCGAGCGCGGCCTCGGTGCCGGCGTGCCCGCCGCCCACCACGATGACATCGAACTGCTGTGGATACTGCATGGGAGTGCGGCCTCGACGGCCAATGCGACACGGGGGCGGCAGGATACAGCGAATACACTTGCGGGCGCGACGCGGAAACTTCCCATGCGGCGCGCGGTCTGGCGCTTTGTTGACGCTTTCCGCGGGCCTGTGGAACACTCTCGCGCCCGCCGCAGGGGGGCTTCGAGCCGGCGCATTCTCGAGCGCGCGCCGCTCGCATCACCGCTGGCGAAGCTGTCGATGGCGATGCGTCCCGTGAGAGCAGCGCGACGTCACGCCAGGCCCCCACCGCCTAGAACAAAGAAGAGACACGGCATGGAAACCTTGATTGAAGTCAAAGGTTTGAGCAAGAGCTTCGGGGCTTTGCGAGCAGTGAGCGACATTTCGCTCAGCGTGACCCGCGGCGAAGTCCTGGGCTTCCTCGGCCCGAACGGCGCCGGCAAGTCGACCACCATGAAGATGATCACGGGCTTCCTCGCGCCGAGCGCGGGCCAGGTCGCCATCGCCGGTCACGACATCGAGCAGGCGCCGCTCGCCGCGAAGGCGAAGCTCGGCTACGTGCCGGAAGGCGCGCCGGCCTACGGCGAGATGACGCCGGCCGCGTTTCTCGACTTCATCGCCGACGTGCGCGGCCTGCCCCGCGCGACGCGCGCGGCGCGCATCGCCGAGGTGGTGGCGAAGATTCACCTGGAGAAGGTGCTCCACCAGCGCATCGAGACCTTGTCCAAGGGTTTCAAGCGTCGCGTGGGCCTGGCCCAGGCCATCCTCCACGATCCCGAGATCCTGGTGATGGACGAGCCGACCGATGGCCTCGATCCGAACCAGAAGCACGAGGTGCGCACCCTCATCAAGGAGATGGCGCCGCACAAGGCCATCGTCATCTCGACCCATATCCTGGAGGAGGTGGACGCGGTCTGCACGCGCGCCATCATCATCAACCAGGGCCGCATCATCTTCAGCGGCACGCCCCTCGAGCTCGCCGAACGCTCGCGCTATCACAACGCCGTGACGGTGATCGTGCCGGTGGCGGCGCGCGAGCGCGCGCTCGCCCTGCTCGCACCGCTGCTTGCCGGCCATGCCGTCGAGCAGCAGGACGTCGGCGGCGACTGCCGGCTGACACTCTTGGGCGGAGAGGCGCCACTGTCGGTCGAGCGCCTGCAGGGCGCGCTGCGCGATGGCGGTTGCGAGCTGCGCGGCGTGTTTGTCGAGCATGGCCACCTGGACGAGGTGTTCCGCACGCTGACGCGGGAGGCCAGCGCCTCCGGCGAGGTACATCGCACATGAACGGCTTCACCACCATCCTGAAGCGCGAACTGCGCGCATACTTCGCGACCCCGGTCGCCTACGTGTTCATCGTCATCTTCCTGGTGCTTGCGGGCGTCGCGACCTTCTACATGGGCGGCTTCTACGAGCGCGGCCAGGCCGACCTCGAGCCCTTCTTCCAGTTCCATCCGTGGCTGTACATGTTCCTGATCCCGGCCATCTCCATGCGGCTCTGGTCGGAGGAACGCAAGGCCGGCACGCTAGAACTCCTGCTGACCCTGCCCATCCCGCTGGCGGCGAGCGTGGTGGGCAAGTTCCTCGCCGCGTGGATCTTCACCGCCGTGGCGCTCGCCGGCACCCTGCCGCTGTGGCTGACGGTGAACTACCTCGGCGACCCGGACAACACGGTGATCCTCGCGGGCTACCTCGGCAGCCTTCTGATGGCCGGCGGCTTCCTCGCCATCGGCGCGTGCATCTCCGCGCTGACCCGCAACCAGGTCATCGCCTTCGTCATCAGCTTCGTGATCTGCTTCGCCTTCAACCTGAGCGGCTTTCCGATGGTGATCGACATGTTCAGCGCCTGGGCGCCGCAGGCGGTGGTCGACGTCATCAGCTCGTTCAGTTTCCTCACCCACTTCAACGCCATCGTGAAGGGCGTGATCGACGTGCGCGACCTGGTCTTCTTCGCCTCGCTGATCGCCTTCTGGCTGTACGCCAACGTGCTGGCCATCGAAATGAACAAGAGCAACTGAGCGCAGGGGGAGTTCGAGCATGAATCGCAGACTCGTGACCGGCACCGGCCTCATCGTCGCGCTGGCGCTGTTCCTGACCGTCAACATCATCGCCAACCAGACGCTGACCTCGCTGCGCCTGGACTTGACCGAGAACAAGCTCTACACGCTGTCCGCCGGCAGCCGCAACATCCTCGGCCAGCTCGCCGAGCCTGTGACCTTGCGCCTGTATTTCTCCGCCAAGGCCTTCGCCGACGTGCCGCAGCTGCTCAACTACGGCAAGCGCGTGCGCGACATGCTGGAGGAGTACGTCGCGACCGCCGACGGCAAGCTGCGCCTGCAGGTGATCGACCCCGAGCCCTTCTCCGAGGCCGAGGACGAGGCGGTGGCCTACGGCGTGCGTCAGATCCCCCTGTCCGGCAGCGGCGACCAGGGCTATCTCGGCGTGGTCGGCACCAATGCCACGGACGACGTGCAGGCGCTGCCTCTGCTCAGCCCGGAGCGCGAGGACGCGCTGGAGTACGAGGTCACCAAGATGATCTACGCGCTGGCGCACCCGAAGAAGCGCGTGCTCGGGATCATCTCCACCCTGCCGGTGCTAGCGCTGCCGCCGGATCCCATGACCGGGCAACCACGCTCGCAGGACTGGACGAGCTTCGCGCTGTTGAAGGAGCTCTACGACCTGAAGGAGATGAGCCCCGACACCAAGACCATCGAGGACGACATCGACACGCTGCTGGTGGTCCACCCCAAGGACCTGCCGCCGGACACGCTCTACGCCATCGACCAGTTCGTGTTGAAGGGCGGCAAGGCGCTGATCTTCGTCGACCCGCTCGCCGAGCAGGACCCGGCCCAGCCGAACCCGGAAACGCCGGGCGTGGCGCCCAGACTCGATTCCAACCTGGCGCCGCTGTTCGAGAAGTGGGGCATCAAGCTGGTGGCGGACCAGGTGGTCGGCGATCCGGTCGCCGCGGTGCGCGTGAACTTCCGCTCGCCGCGCGGCCAGCAGGAAGTGTCCTACCTGCCCTGGCTGCAGATGCAGGGCGACACCCTGAACCACGAAGACTTCATCACCAACGAGCTGAACTCGGTCAACGTCGGTTCCGCCGGGGCGCTCGAAGCGCTGCCAGACGCCAAGACCAAGGTCACACCGCTCATCCAGACCGCCACCACCAGCGGCTTCATCGAGCGCGACTCGATCATCTTCGTGCGCGACCCGGCCGGCCTGCTCGAGAACTTCAAGTCCGACGGCAAGCGCCACGTCATCGCCATGCGCGTCTCCGGCGAGGTCGAGAGCGCGTTTCCGGAAGGCCGCCCGCAGGCCGAGGCGGGCAAGCAGGCGGCGCCCGATCCGGCCTATCTCGCCCGCTCGAAGCAGGCCATCAACGTCATCGTGGTGGCCGACACCGACCTGCTCGCGGACCGCTTCTGGGTGCGCTTCTCGAGCTTCGGCGACATGCGCATTCCCGAGCCCTTCGGCAACAACGGCGACTTCCTGGTCAACGCGGTGGACAACCTCGGCGGCAATGACGATCTCATCAGCCTGCGCAGTCGCGGCCAGTACACCCGCCCCTTCGAGGTCGTGCAGTCGATCCAGCGCGAGGCCGAGGCGCAGTTCCGCGACCGCCAGCGCGCACTGCAGGGACAGCTCGCCGAACTGGAGAAGAAACTCACCTCGCTGCAGGGTGAACATGATGGCAAGGACATGCTGCTGACCCCCGAGCAGAAGACCGAGCTGGAGGGCTTTCGCCAGGAGCAGCTCCGCACCCGCAAGGAGCTGCGCGCGGTCCAGCACGAACTCGACGCCAACATCGAGGGCCTGGGCTCGCTGGTCAAGTTCGTGAACACGGCGCTGGTGCCGCTGCTGATCGCCCTGCTCGCGATCCTGGTCGCGGTGCTGAAGCCCGGCGCGCGCCGCGCGGCCTCGTAGGAACACGCGACATGAATGGCAAGAGGCTGGCTGTCATCGCCCTCACCCTGGTGCTGGTGGGCGTGGCATGGAAAGTGAGCGTGGACAAGGCGCCGCAGACCGAAGTGCAGCGCAGCGCGCTGAGCGCGGGGCTGATGGACAGGGTCAACGACGTCACACGCGTGGAGCTGCGTGACGGCCAGCGCCACACCACGCTCGAGCGCGAAGGCGACGGTTGGCGGGTCGCGAGCCAGGACGGCTTTCCCGCCAATACCGCCGCCGTGCGCCGCCTGCTGCTGCAGCTCGCGGGTCTCGAGACGGTCGAACCCAAGACCAGTCTGCCGGAGAGCTACGGGCGCATCGGCGTCGCCGACCCGGGCGAGGGCTCCGACGGCCTGCTGGTCGAAGTGTGGGCGGGCGACAAGAACCTGCTAGGCCTCATCGTCGGCCACGCGCGGGACGGCGGTCCGCAGGACCAGCGCTACGTGCGCCGCGCCGGCGAGGCGCAGTCCTGGCTCGTCAACGGCAAGATCGAGGCCGCCGCCGATCCGATCAGCTGGCTGGATGCGCGCATCGTCGACGTCGACACGGCCCGCGTGCGCCGCGTCACCCTGACCCCCGTCGAGGGGCCGCCGGTGGTGGTGTCCAAGAGCAAGCCGGAAGACAACTTCTTTGCGCTCGAGCAGGTGCCCGTCGGCAAGGAGCCGCGTTCCAAGGCCCTGGTGTCCAGCCTCGGCGCTGCCCTGCTCGACCTGCGCTTCAACGCCGTGGCGAACGCCGCCCGGATCGCGGATGGCAAGCCGCGGGGAAGCGCGCTGGTGGAGACTTTCGACGGATTGAAGGCCCAGATCGAACTGTTCGAAAAGGACGCCAAGACCTACGCGCGCTTCCACTTTGAGCAGGACCCGACGGCGGCTCCCGCCCCGGCCACGGTGGGCGCCAAGGCCGACACGCCGGAAGAAGCCGCGAACAAGCCTGCGGACGACACGGAAAAGCCCAAGGAGACGGTGGCGGAAGAGGTCAAGCGGCTGGCGGACAAGACCGCCGACTGGGCCTACGTGCTGCCGGACTACAAGCTGCGCCTTTTGGCTAAGCGCCTGGACGACCTGGTGCAGGCGCCGATCAAGAAGTCGGCGGGGTCCGCCGACTGAGGGTGAGCGGCCGCGCTCCCAGGCGCGGCCGAAGGCTCAGTGCACGTGTTCGCTCACGCAGCAGGAGGCGGGCAGCGCGCTGGTCATCGCGCGCAGCATGCGCCAGCCGTGGGCGCTGCCGAGGTCGTGCCACAGGTTGTAGGCGTTGAAGCCATCGAGGCAGGGCTCACCGCTCTGCAGCACGCGCAGCGTCTGGAGGGTGTCCATGGCGGCGACGAACTCGTCGGCCAGCAGCGCGTGGATGTCCGACTTGTGCTTGGACGCGTACTCGCGGAACGCGTGGCGCCCGACTTCCACGAAGTAGGACACCGGCACGCCCTTCTGGATGGCGTGCTCGGGAAACAGGCCGGCGAACAGCAGGCACTGGTCGCCCACCACGGACGGGTCCGAGGTGTCGGCGTGCAGGATGCGGTCGATGCGATCGATGAAGCCGTTCTCGAGGTCGCGGGTGCTGGTGCCCGCGCCGACGTGGCGGAACAGCAGGCTCACCAGGTGCTCTTCCACGGCCGGGCTGATGCGGACGCCCGCCGACAGTTGCGCATGGGTCAGGAGCGCGCGCCACCCGGCGGTCTCGGCGATGTGCAGTTCGGGGTAAACCATGGTCAGGGTCCTCGCTTGGACACGGTGTCGGCGCGCCGCGGCCAAAGCTTTAGGCGCGAGCCCGTTCGGCATACCGAAGCGTGAACGCTGCCGCTATACTGCCGGCCCCCAAGGCAAGCCCTCGTCCGTGACCCACCGCCATGACCCAGGCCAGCGCGTCGGCGCCCAGTTTTCAGCAGCTTATCTTTGAATTGCAGCGGTACTGGGGCGGCCACGGCTGTGTCATCGCGCAGCCCTACGACATGGAGATGGGGGCCGGCACTTTTCACCCGGCGACCTTCCTGCGCGCCATCGGCCCGGAGCCCTGGCGCGCCGCCTACGTGCAGCCCTCGCGCCGCCCGACCGACGGCCGCTACGGCGACAATCCCAACCGCCTGCAGCACTACTTCCAGTTCCAGGTGCTGCTGAAACCCTCGCCGGACGACATCCAGGATCTCTACCTGGACTCGCTGCGCACCCTCGGTATCGATCTCACCGTGCACGACGTGCGCTTCGTCGAGGACAACTGGGAGTCGCCGACCCTTGGCGCCTGGGGCCTCGGCTGGGAGGTGTGGCTGAACGGCATGGAGATCACCCAGTTCACCTACTTTCAGCAGGTGGGCGGCCTGGATTGCCGGCCCGTTTCGGGCGAGATCACCTATGGACTCGAGCGCATCGCCATGTACCTGCAGGGGGTGGACTCGGTCTACGACCTGCTGTGGACCGAGTCGGCCACCGGGCGGGTGACCTACGGCGACGTCTACCACCAGAACGAGGTGGAGATGTCGGCCTACAACTTCGAGCACGCCGATACCGGCGCCCTGTTCGCCTGGTTCGACCAGTGCGAGGCGGCCGCGCTGCGCATGATCGAGGTGAAGCTGCCGCTGCCGGCCTACGAACAGATGCTGAAGGCTTCCCACACTTTCAACCTGCTGGACGCGCGCCGCGCGCTGTCGGTGACCGAGAGGCAGCGTTACATCCTGCGGGTGCGCACCCTCGCGCGTGCCGTGGCGGAGAGCTACTACACGACCCGCGAGCAGCTCGGCTTCCCGCTGCTCGGCGCCGGCGCGCGGGAGGCGAACGCATGAGCCGCCGCGACGCTCTGCTCATCGAGCTCGGCACCGAGGAGCTGCCGCCCAAGGCCCTGCCCGCGCTGTCCGAAGCCTTCGCGGTCGGCCTGGAGAAGCAGCTGCGCGGCGCCGGCTTCGAGTTCGACGGCGTCGAACGCTTCGCCACCCCACGGCGCCTCGCCGTGCGCGTGCTGAACCTGCCCGCAGAACAGCCCGAGCGCCTCGAGACGCGGCGCGGCCCGGCGGTGAGCGCGGCCTTCGACGCGAGCGGCGCGCCGACCAAGGCGGCGCAGGGTTTCGCGCGCTCGTGCGGCGTCGCGGTGGAGGCGCTGGGCCGGCTCGAGACCGCCGAGGGCGCGTGGCTCGCGTTCGAGCAGCGCATCGCCGGCCGCCAGCTGTTCGACCTGGTGCCCGACATGGTCGAGACGGCGCTCGCCGGTCTACCGATCCCGAAGCGCATGCGCTGGGGCGACAAGACCGCGGAATTCGTGCGGCCGGCCCACTGGCTCGTGATGCTGTACGGCGACGAGGTCGTGCCGGGCACCGTGCTCGGACTCGGCGCCGGGCGCGCGACCCGCGGTCACCGCTTCATGCACGGCGGCACGCTCGAGCTCGCCAACGCGCGCGAGTACGAAGCGCGGCTGGCCGAGCCGGGGCACGTCATCGTCTCTTTCGCGGAGCGCCGCGCGCGGGTCCGCGCGCTGGTGGAAGAGACCGCCGCCGCCGAGGGCGGCCACGCCCTGCTGGATGAGGCGCTGCTCGACGAGGTCACCGCGCTGGTCGAGTGGCCGGTGCCGATCTGCGGCGCGTTCGACGCGCACTTCCTCGAACTGCCGGGCGAGGTGCTGATCGCCACCATGCAGGGGCACCAGAAGTATTTCCCGGTGGCCGGCGATGATGGCCGGCTGCGCAATCGCTTCATCACGCTCGCGAATGTCGCGAGCGCGACGCCGGCCGCGATTCGCGCCGGCAACGAGCGCGTGGTCCGCCCGCGCCTGTCCGACGCCAACTTCTTCTACACCGCCGACCGCGCGCGGCGTCTCGACAGCCGGCTGCCGGGCCTCGATGCCATGCTCTACGAGAAGCGCCTGGGCTCGCTCGGCGACAAGACGCGCCGCGTCGAACAGCTGTGCGGCACGCTGGCCGCGGCCTGCGGCGCGGACCTGGAGGCCGCGACGCGCGCGGCCATGCTGTCGCGCTGCGACCTGTTGTCCGACCTGGTCGGCGAGTTCCCCGAGCTGCAGGGCACCATGGGCCGCTACTACGCGGCGGCCGACGGCGAGAGCGCGGCGGTCAGCGACGCGCTCGGCGAGTTCTACCAGCCGCGCTTCTCCGGTGACGCCATTCCGGCCTCTCCTGTTGGACGCTGCATCGCGCTCGCGGACAAGCTCGACTCGCTGGTCGGCATCTTCGGCATCGGCTCGGCGCCGACCGGCGATCGCGATCCCTTCGCGCTGCGCCGCGCGGCCATCGGCACGCTGCGCATCCTGATCGAGGCCGACATCGACCTCGACCTGCGCGTCGCCCTCGCCGCCGCGCTCGAAGGCTACGCGGGCGTCAAGCTCGCGCCTGACACGACCGAGCAGGTCTACGCCTTCGTGCGCGAACGCCTGCGCGGCTTCTACCTCGAGCGCGGCACGCCGAACGACGTATGCGCGGCGGTGTTCGCCAACGATCCCGCCGCGCCGGCCGAGGTGGCGCGCCGCCTGGCGGCGGTCACACGCTTTCGCGAACTGCCCGCCGCGCAGGCGCTCGCCGCGGCCAACAAGCGCATCGCGAACATCCTGAAGAAGCTCGACACGCCGCCCGGCACAGACATCGACGACGCACTGCTCGCCGACACCGCCGAGCGCGAGCTCGCGACCCGTTACGCGGCGCTCGCGCCGCAGGCCGAACAGTTGTTCGCGACGCGGGAATACACCCGCTACATGGAACTGCTGGCGACGCTGCGTGATCCGGTGGACGCGTTCTTCGACGGTGTGATGGTGATGTGCGAAGACCCGCGCCTGCGCGCCAACCGGCTCGCGCTGCTCGGACGCCTGCATGCGCTGTTCACCCGTGTGGCGGACATCGCGCGACTGCACGAGCCCTGAGGGCATGCGCACCCTGCTGCTCGATCGCGACGGCGTCATCAACCAGGATTCGCGCGACTACATTCGCTCCGCCAGCCACTGGCGGGCCCTGCCGGGCGCGCTCGAGGCGATGGCCCGGGCGCATCGCGCCGGCTTTCGCATCATCGTGATCAGCAACCAGTCGGGACTGGCGCGCGGCCTGTTCGGGGTGCGCGATCTGAATGCCATCCATTGCCGTCTTTCGGAAGAGCTTGCGCATTTCGGCGGGCGCATCGAAGCCTTCTTCTTCTGCCCGCATGGTCCGCAGGACGATTGCGACTGTCGCAAACCGCGCGCCGGCCTGCTGCTCGCGTTGCGCGAGCGCTTGGGACTCGATCTCACCCGCACGCCGTTCATCGGCGATCGCCTGAGCGACGCGCAGGCCGCGCTCGCCGTCGGCGCGCGGCCGATACTGGTACGCAGCGGTATCGAACCGCTCAAGCCCGATGCGGTGGCGGCGAGCGGCGTGCAAGAGGTGTACGACGATCTCGCGGCGGCAATCGCCGCGCTGGTGTGACGATGCCGACGGCGCGTTCGCTGCTGTTCTACATCGGGCTCGCGCCGCTCACGGTGTTGTTCAGCCTGATCGGCATCCTGATCCTGCCGCTGCCGCGGCCCTGGCGTTACCAGGTCATCATCCGCTGGTCGATGCTCACCATCGCGTGGCTCGGCATCGCTTGCGGCCTGCGCTGGCGCGTGACCGGCAAGGAGAACATCCCGGCGCGGCCGGGGGTCATCCTGAGCAAGCACCAGTCCGCCTGGGAGACCATCGCGCTGCAGCTCATCTTTCCGCGCCAGTCCCAGGTGCTGAAGAAGGAACTGCTGCGCGTGCCGTTCTTCGGCTGGGGACTGGCGAGCCTGAATCCCATCGCCATCGACCGCAAGGCCGGTACCCGGGCGCTGCGCACGGTGCTGGAGAAAGGCGCCGACCGGCTGCGGGACGGCTGGTGGGTGCTGTTGTTTCCCGAGGGCACGCGCATCCCTGCGGGCCAGAAGGGGCGCTACACCCAGACCGGCGCGGCGCTCGCGCTTGCGGCCGGCACGGTGGTGGTGCCGGTGGCGCACAACGCGGGTGTGTTCTGGGCGCGGAACGCGCTGACCAAGTATCCCGGCACCATCGACGTGGTGGTCGGTCCGCCGATCGCCACCGAGGGCAGGAGCGCCAAGGCCGTCACCCAGGAAGCGGAGGCCTGGATCGAGGAGACCTGCGCGCGTCTGCCGATGACCCACGCCTGAGCGTCACTCTGCGTCAACGTCACCTTCGCACCCACACTGTCCAGCGCGATTGACGCGCGCGCCGGGGCAGACCTTATCATTGCCGCACACATTCACGTTGCGGATCCCCCGATGCCTCACTCCAGCGACTCGCGCTTTCCCGCCACCCGCCTGCGCCGCCTGCGCACCCACGACTTCGTCCGTCGCCTGGTGCGCGAGACCCGGCTCTCGGTCGATGACCTGATCGCGCCGATGTTCATCCTGGACGGCGCCGGTCGCCGCGAGGCGATTGCCAGCATGCCGGGTGTCGAACGCCTGTCCATCGACCTGGCGGTGGAGCGTGTGGGTCGCCTGCAGGCGCTCGGGATACCGGCGGTGGCGTTGTTTCCGGTGACGCCGGACGAGCGCAAGAGCGCCGACGGCCGCGAGGCCTACAACCCCGACGCCATCGCGCAGCGCGCCATCCGCGCCATCAAGGACGCCTGGCCCGAGATGGGCGTGATCACCGACGTCGCGCTCGATCCGTTCACCACCCATGGCCACGACGGCGTGATGAACGACGCCGGCGAGATCCTGAATGACGCCTCGGTCGACGTGCTGGTGCGCCAGGCGCTGTCCCAGGCCCGCGCCGGCGTCGACATCGTCGCGCCGTCGGACATGATGGACGGCCGTATCGGTGCAATCCGCACGGCGCTCGAGAGCGAAGGCTTCTACAACGTGAAGATCCTGGCCTATTCGGCCAAGTACGCCTCGGCGTTCTACGGCCCGTTCAGGGATGCGGTCGGCTCCGGCGCCAAGCTCGGCAAGGGGAGCAAGAAGACCTACCAGATGGATCCCGGCAACACCACCGAGGCCCTGCACGAGGTCGCGCTCGATCTCGCCGAGGGCGCCGACATGGTGATGGTCAAGCCTGGCATGCCCTATCTCGACATCCTGCAGCGGGTGAAGGCCGAGTTCGGGCGGCCGACCTTCGTCTACCAGGTGAGTGGCGAGTACGCCATGCTGAAGGCCGCCGCGCAGGCCGGCTGGCTGGACGAACCAGCGGTCGCGCTGGAATCACTGGTTTCCTTCAAGCGCGCCGGCGCGGACGGCGTGCTCACCTACTTCGCCGAGGCCGCCGCCACCCTGCTGAACACCTGAGCGTCGCGCGTTCGCGACGCGTCACACGTCGAGGTTCAGCTCCTTGATCTTGCGGGTCAGCGTGTTGCGGCCCCAGCCGAGGAGCTTGGCCGCTTCCTGACGTCGTCCGCGGGTCGCCTTCAGCGCGACCTCGATCATGGTCGTCTCGAAGCGCGGCACCGCCTCCGCGAGTATCGGCAGTTCGCCGGCGCTGCGCGTGCGCAGTTCCGCCCACTGGCGCAGCGCAGTCTCCCAGTCCGCCGGTCCGGCCGCTGCCGGCACCTCGCCCTCGGCCAGCAGTTCGCCCGGCAGATCCTCGATGTCGATTTCGCGCGACGGCGCCATGATCATCACGCGCCGGCAGACGTTCTCCAGCTGGCGCACATTGCCCGGCCAGGAAAAGCGCCGCATGACCTCGAGCGCGCGGGGCAGCAGCTTCTTCGGCTCGACCTGCAGTTCGGCGGCGGTGGCGCGCAGGAAGTGATCGGCGAGCGCGTCGAGATCGTCGGCGCGCGCGCGGAGCGGCGGCAGCTGCAGACGAATCACGTTCAGGCGATGGAACAGATCCTCGCGGAAGCTGCCGGCGCGCACCTGCTGCTCGAGATGCTGATGGGTGGCGGCGATGACTCGCACGTCCACACGCACCGGCTCGTGTCCACCCACGCGGTAGAACTCGCCGTCCGCCAGAACGCGCAGCAGACGGGTCTGCAACTCGGCCGGCATGTCGCCGATTTCGTCCAGGAACAGCGTGCCGCCGTTGGCCTGCTCGAAGCGGCCGATGCGCTGCGCGGCCGCGCCGGTGAATGCGCCCTTCTCGTGGCCGAAGAGTTCTGATTCGAGCAGGTCGCGCGGAATGGCCGCGGTGTTCAAGGCGATGAAGGGCTTGGCCGAACGCGGGCTATGGCGATGGAGCGCGCGAGCCACGAGTTCCTTGCCGGTGCCGGACTCGCCGGTCAGGAGCACCGTCATGTTGGAATTGGACAGTCGGCCGATGGCGCGGAACACCTCCTGCATCGCGGCCGACGAACCGATGATCTCCGGCACCGGCGTGTTGTCCGCGGGCGCCTCGGCGGCGCCCGCGCCGGCCGCGGACTTGCGCAGCGCGCGGCGCACGATGTTGATCACGTCGTCGACGTCGAACGGCTTCGGCATGTACTCGAAGGCGCCGCCACGGAACGCCGCCACGGCGCGATCGAGATCGGCGTAGGCGGTCATGATGATCACCGGCAGCTGCGGATGGGCTGACTGCACGGATTCGAGCAAGGCCAGGCCGTCGGTGCCGGGCATGCGAATGTCAGTGATGATCACGTCCGGTTCGAACTTGTCGAGACGCGCGAGCACCTTGTCCGCACTGTCGAAGCTGCGCGTGGCGATGTGCTCCTTCTCCAGCGCGCGCTCCAGCACCCAGCGGATCGCACGGTCGTCATCGACGATCCATACCTCGTGCTGTCTGTTCATGACGATTCTCCCACTGGCAACCATACTGAGAATTCGGTGTGTCCTGGCTCGCTTTCGAAACCGATCAGCCCGCCTTGGCGATGGACCAGCGATTGCGCGATGGGCAGGCCGAGGCCGGAACCGTCGGCCCGTCCGGAGACGAGCGGAAAGAAGATGCTGGCCGCGAGCGTGGGATCCACGCCGGGCCCGTTGTCGATGACCTGGGTTCGAATCACGAGCTTGTGCAGCGTCGTGCCGATGGTGAACTTGCGCTGCACGCGCGTGCGCAAAGTCACGGTGCCGCCCTGCCCCTCGATGGCCTGCACGGCATTGCGCACCAGGTTCAGGAAGGCCTGCACGAGTTGATCGCGGTCGGCGCTGATCTCGGGGAGGCTGGGGTCGTAGTCGCGCACGATCTCGACCGCGCCGCCGCGCTCGGCCGCGACCACCTGGCGCACGTGCTCCAGCACGTCGTGGATGTTGAGAAGCCGCTTGTTCGACTCGCCGCGCGGCCCGAGCATGCGTTCCACGAGCGTACGCAGCCTGTCGGCCTCGCCGATGATGATCTGGGTGTACTCGGCGAGCTTCTGGTCTTCCAGCTCGCGCTCCAGGAGTTGCGCCGCACCACGAATGCCGCCCAGCGGATTCTTGATCTCGTGGGCGAGGCCCTGCAGCAGCACGCTCGACACCTGGTTGCGCATGAGCATGTTGCCTTCCAGTTGGATGCGCTGGTGGCGCTCGACGTTGGTCATCTCGATCAGCACCAGCGAGGGGTCGCCACTGTTGCGCCACAGCGGAGTGATGGTGCAGTCGACGGTGGTGACCGTCATGCGCCCGAGGCGCAGATCCAGGTCGCGCTCGGTGAAGGAGCGCCCCTCGAGCAGGGCGCGGCGCGCGGCCGCGATCAGCTCGTCCGCGCCCGGCAGCACGTCGGCCAGCGACAGGTCACGCAGGCGGGTCTCGCTGGTCGAGATGAGCGACTGCGCGGCGGCGTTCACCCGGACCAGGCGCAGGCGGTCGTCCACGAGGATGACCGCGGTGGCAAGCGCCTCGACGAGATCGAAGTCCAGCAAGGTGAACGGCATCATGGTCAGGCAGATAGTTTGCACTAATGTGGTGCGAACGGACATCGCGCCGCCCTTGCGGCGCCCCTGCGGGCTCGAAAAGCCCGGCCAAGAAGCCCTTCAACGCGCACGCTTGGGGCAAGTGAGGCCGGGCTGACGGCCCTCAGTGCATGAGGGGCAAGAATCGGACCAATTATTTCGCGGACTTGGCGGGAGGACGGATGCCGCCGGGCTGGCCGGTCTTGGGATTGGCGACGGAGTTCTTCAGCAGGTGGAAAGTGGTGGTGGGCGAGCGGATCAGCTCGGCGCCGTTCGGGTCGAGCACCGCGGCCGCGAGCTGGTGCGTACCGCGATCCACGGCCGGCAGCAGGAAATGGGGGGAACCACTTGGGGAACCGAAGGGCTCGCCGTCGACGTAGAGCTGGACTCGATGGCCGAGGCTCACCAGCAGCTCGGGCACGGTCAGCACGTCCACGCCCACCGAAGCCTGGTTGCGCAACGTGTCGTCGTCGACCGGCGCCACGACGCTGATGCTCTCGTATGGTGCGTACGCCTCACCAGAGGGCTGGGGCGCCGCTTCCTCGCCCGCCTGCTTGACCGGCGATCCGGGCACGATGGTCGGCTCCTTGAGTTCGACCACTTCCGCGCCGTCGGTCGGCGTATCGGAGAACTCGACATTGCCATCCGCGTCGACGCGCCGATAGACCTCGGCCGTGGCGATGCCGGCCATGAGCAGCAGGATGAGCAACAGGACATGCCGCATCGTCGCAGAGCCCCAGAGGTGTACCGGTCCCTAGTCTAACGCACCAGGCCGCGCGCCATGGACGCGAAGTGCCGAAAAGCAAAGGCCCCCATGCGGGGGCCTTTGCGAACGGCGTGAGGGCGGGGCCTTACACGCTGTAGTACATGTCGTACTCCACGGGGTGGGTCGACATGCGCAGCGTGGTGACGTCCTGCATCTTCAGTTCGATGTAGGCGTCGATGGCGTCGTCCGAGAGCACGCCGCCGGCCTTGAGGAAGTCGCGGTCGCCGTCCAGTGCTTCCAGCGCCTGGTCGAGCGCATGGCACACCGTCGGGATGCCCTTGGACTCCTCGGGCGAGAGGTCGTAGAGATCCTTGTCCATCGGATCGCCCGGATGGATCTTGTTCAGGATGCCGTCGATGCCCGCCATCATCATCGCCGCGAAGCCGAGGTAGGGGTTCGCGGACGGATCGGGGAAGCGCACTTCGATGCGGCGCGCCTTCGGGCTGAAGACCCACGGAATACGCACGGAAGCCGAGCGATTGCGCGAGGAGTAGGCCAGGAAGACCGGCGCCTCGAAGCCCGGCACCAGGCGCTTGTAGCTGTTGGTGCCAGGATTGGTGAAGGCATTGATCGCGCGCGCGTGCTTGATGATGCCGCCGATGTAGTAGAGCGCGGTCTCGGACAGGCCACCGTAACCGTCGCCGGCGAACAGGTTCTTGCCGTCGCGCGCCAGCGACTGGTGTACGTGCATGCCGCTGCCGTTGTCACCGACCAGGGGCTTCGGCATGAAAGTCGCGGTCTTGCCGTAGCCGTGGGCCACGTTGTGCACCACGTACTTCAGGATCTGGGTCATGTCGGCGCGCTTGACCAGGGTGTCGAAGCGCGTGCCGATCTCGCACTGGCCGGCGGTCGCCACCTCGTGGTGGTGCACCTCGACCGGCACGCCCATCTGCTCGAGCACCAGGCACATGGTCGAGCGGATGTCCTGCAGGGAATCGATCGGCGGCACTGGGAAGTAGCCGCCCTTGATGCCCGGACGATGGCCGATGTTGCCGTCGTCGAACACCTTGGCCGAGTTCCACGCGGATTCGTCGGAATCGACATGGAAGAACGAGCCGCGCATTTCCACGCCCCAGCGGACGTCGTCGAAAATGAAGAATTCGGGTTCCGGACCGAAGTAGGCGGTGTCACCCACCCCGGAAGCCTTCAGGTAGGCCTCGGCGCGCTTGGCCGCGGAGCGCGGGCAGCGGATGTAGCCTTCGCCCGTGGCCGGCTCGACCACGTCGCAGCGAACGATGAGCGTCTTCTCTTCGAAGAAGGGATCCATCACGGCGGTCGTGGGATCGGGCATCAGGATCATGTCGGACTCGTTGATGCCCTTCCAGCCGGCGATCGACGAGCCGTCGAACATCTTGCCGTCCTCGAAGAAGCTGTCGTCCACGTCACGCGACGGAATGGTGACGTGCTGCTCCTTGCCCTTGGTGTCCGTGAACCGGATGTCGACGAACTTGACCTCTTCGTCCGTGATTGTTTTGAGAATGCTCTCGATCGATGACATTTAGTTATTCCTCCATCCATCCACTATCGAGTTTGAAATAGAGCGCGGATTAAACGCTTTGGGCAGAAAGCATGCTCGGTCATCGAACAGGGGCTCGGTCTGCTGTCCGTGCGCCAAATGCGAGCACATTGTATGCCAATGGTAAGCCATTGAATTAAAGGGAACACCCTCGGCCGCGAAGCCGAAATGCACTAATTTTGATCATTCTTCGATGATATCGCACCAGGATCGAACAATTCACGGAATGAGGATGCTGGCCTCGTTGGCGGTCAGCTCCGCGAGGGTCTCGCGCCGGCGAATCGCGACGAAGCGGTCACCGTCCACCAGCACCTCGGCCGGACGCGGCCGCGCGTTGTAGTTCGAGCTCATGGCGAAGCCATAGGCGCCCACGTCAGAGAAGGCGAGCAGCGCCCCGGGTCGCGCCGGCAGGTCGCGCTCGCGCGCCAGCCAGTCACCGCTCTCGCACACCGGCCCGACAACATCACAGCGCACCAGGGGAACGTCGTCCGCGCGCTCCACCGGCAGGACGCCGTGCCAGGCCTCGTACAGGGCCGGCCGCATGAGATCGTTCATGGCGGCGTCGACGATGGCAAAAGTCTTGGCCGGCGTGGCCTTGACGTACTCGATGGTCGTCAGCAGGGTGCCCGCCGCGCCGACCAGGGAGCGCCCGGGCTCCATGCACACCTCGTAGCGCGCCGGTACGGCCGCGCACACCGCCGCGACCAGGTCTGCGACCGGCGGCGGCACGTCGTCGGCCTCGTAGTGGATGCCCAAGCCGCCGCCGACGTCGATGTGGTGGAGTTCGATGCCCTCGGCGCGCAGGGCCTCCGCCAGCTTCACGACTTCGTTCACCGCTTCGACGACCGGCGCCAGCGAAGTCAGCTGGGAACCGATGTGACAGGCGACGCCCGCCGGTTCCAGCCAGTCGTCGGCCGCGATGCGGCGATACAGCGCCGCCGCGTCCGGCAGGGGCACACCGAACTTGTTCTTCTTGAGCCCGGTGGAGATGTAGGGATGGGTCTTGGGATCGACGTCGGGATTGACCCTTATGGCCACCCTCACCCGCTTGCGCGCCGCGGCGGCGATGGCGGCCAGGCGCTCCAGTTCCGCGTCCGATTCCAGGTTGATGCAGGCGACGCCCACCGCGACCGCATCCTCGAGTTCCCGGCCCGTCTTGCCGACACCGGAGAACACCACGTCGCTCGCGCGTCCGCCGGCGGCCAGCACGCGCGCGAGTTCGCCGCCTGACACGATGTCGAAGGCCGCACCCTCGTGCATCAGCACGCGCAGGATGGAGAGGTTGTCGTTGGCCTTCACCGCGTAATGGATACGGTGAGCGCGCGTGCCGAAGGCCCGATCGTAGGCGCGGTAGTTCGCCTCGATATCGCGTCGCGAATAGACGTAGCAGGGCGTGCCGAAGGCGCTCGCGACGTCCCGGAGATCGACGTCGTCGACGTGCAGGACGCCGTTCCTGTATGCGCGCATTTAAGCTCTCTCGAATTGCCGCGGTTCAGCGTGCCTGGAGGTCCTGGCGACTCTCGGGTTCGTCGGGAATGTAGAGGTCGCCCTTCTGGCCGCAGCCGCTCACACCGACCAGCAGCGCCAGCAGCAGCCACGCCGCCAGGCGATGACCGGACCTTGTCGTCAACATCGCTGCCCTCCGCGTCGGCGTGGTCGCCTGGCAACGCACACCGAAACAGCTAGGAATCACATCACTGGAAAGTGGAGTATCACGGCCGCTCGGGCCCGCGGGTCACGTGCCGTGGAAGGTCCGCGGGACCGGCCCGGCATTGTACCCACAGCCCTGGCGCGCGGCGACGGCCACGTGTTCACGCACGGTGTGCGCCCGGGTCGACGCATCTCGGGCGGGCGTCGTGCGGCCAGCACCAAGGCGGTCGGCAGGCGCCTCGACCGACGCCCGCGAGCGGACCGCGCCGGCTTGCATTGGCGTTTGCCTCGTCTGAGAATGCGGCCAACTTCATCTTTCGAGAGACCCTCGCACCCCCATGAGCGAACACATATCCCATGTCACCGACGACTCGTTCGACGCCGACGTGCTGAAGTCCGACAAGCCCGTGCTGGTCGACTACTGGGCCGAGTGGTGCGGCCCATGCAAGATGATCGCGCCGATCCTGGAAGAGGTCTCGTCACAGTACGCCGAGCGCCTGAAGGTGGCGAAGCTCGACGTCGACCAGAACCAGGCGACTTCCATGAAGTACGGCATCCGCGGCATCCCCACCCTCATGCTGTTCAAGGAAGGCAACATCGTCGCGACCCACGTCGGCGCGCTGACCAAGTCGCAGCTCACCGCATTCATCGACGGCAACGTCTGACGCGCCTTCCACCTGCGCCGCAGGGTGTGGCGCAGGTGTTCGAGCTTTCACGATTTCGCAGGTAGACGGCACCCAGGGAGCGTGCTATTTTCCTGGCACGAGTCCAAGCAGCCTGCCCGGATTCGACCTCCACTGAATTCTTGTTTAGCAGCCATCCTGGCGCGGCGCGCATGAGCGCATCGCGGTTCAATCCCACACGCGACTCTTAAACGATGAACCTCACCGAACTCAAGCAAATGCCGGCGTCCGATCTGGTCGACCTGGCGGATTCCATGGGCATCGAAGGCGTAGCCCGATCCCGTAAGCAGGACGTCATCTTCAGCATCCTGAAGGCCCACGCCAAGAAGGGCGAGGACATCTCCGGTGACGGCGTCCTCGAGATCCTGTCCGACGGCTTCGGCTTCCTGCGTTCCAACGACGGTTCCTATCTCGCTGGCCCCGACGACATCTACGTCTCACCGAGCCAGATTCGACGTTTCAACCTGCGCACCGGCGACACCATCTCGGGCAAGATTCGCCCGCCCAAGGAAGGTGAACGCTACTTCGCGCTTCTGAAAGTCAGCGAGATCAATTTCGAACCGCCGGAGAACGCCAAGAACAAGGTCCTGTTCGAGAACCTGACGCCGCTGTTTCCGCAGAAGCGTCTGCATCTCGAACTCGGCAACGGCAGCACCGAGGACCTGACGCCGCGCGTGATCGATCTCGCGGCGCCCATCGGCAAGGGCCAGCGCGGGCTCATCATCTCGCCGCCCAAGGCCGGCAAGACCATGATGATGCAGGGCATCGCCCACTCCATCGCGGCCAATCACCCCGACTGCTACCTCATCGTGCTGCTCATCGACGAGCGTCCGGAAGAAGTGACCGAGATGCAGCGCTCGGTGCGCGGTGAAGTCATCGCCAGCACCTTCGACGAACCCGCCAGCCGTCACGTGCAGGTCGCCGAAATGGTGATCGAGAAGGCCAAGCGCCTGGTCGAACACAAGCGCGACGTGGTCATCCTGCTCGACTCCATCACTCGCCTCGCGCGCGCCTACAACACCGTCGTGCCGTCCTCCGGCAAGGTGCTGACCGGCGGCGTGGACGCCAACGCCCTGCAGCGTCCCAAGCGCTTCTTCGGCGCGGCGCGCAACATCGAGGAAGGCGGCAGTCTCACCATCATCGCCACCGCCCTCATCGACACCGGCTCGCGCATGGACGACGTGATCTACGAGGAGTTCAAGGGCACCGGCAACATGGAAATCCATCTCGACCGGAAGATCGCCGAGAAACGCATCTTCCCGGCGGTGAACATCAACCGCTCGGGTACGCGGCGCGAGGAGATCCTGACCAAGCAGGACGAACTGCAGAAGATGTGGATCCTGCGCAAGCTCCTGCACCCGATGGAGGAAATCGCGGCGATGGAGTTCCTGCTCGAGCGTCTCAAGCAGACCAAGAACAACGCCGAGTTCTTCGACGCAATGCGCCGCTGAAGGGCGCGCTCGTCGCGACGAAAAAAGGGGCCTCGCGGCCCCTTTTTTTGTGCCCTGCGTGCTGCCCGCTCAGCCCGGCGGCCAGGCGAAGCGCCGTCCGCCGAGCACGTGCAGGTGCAGGTGGAAAACCGATTGCCCGACCGCGGCGCCGTTGTTGACCGCCACGCGGAACGCATCACCGTGGCCCTCGGCCGCGGCGACCTTGGCCGCCACCAGCATCAGGTGGCCGAGCGTCGACTGGTCTTCGGCGGTCGCCGTCGAGATCATCACTATCGGCTTCTTCGGACACACCAGCACGTGCATCGGCGCCTGCGGATTGATGTCGCGAAAGGCGATCGCGAGAGAGTCCTCGTAGACGATGTCAGCCGGGATCTCGCGCGCGATGATTCTCTCGAACAGGGTCTTGTCACTCATCGGTTCGTTCCTGGTTAAGGACTGGGCTCAAGTGGGCGGAACGTCAGGGCCGCGGGCGGCGCGGCACGAACTCGGCGTGATGGCCGTCGCGCACGATATCGCCGAAGTGCAGTCCGAAGCGCCCCTGGGCGCGGTCCTGGAAGTAGCGCTTCAAGGTATGCGTGATGGTCGGGAAGGCGAGTTCCGCCCACGGGATCTCGTGTTCGTAGTAGAGCTTGCACTCGAGGCTCTCCACCCCGGGCGCGAACTCCAGTACCGGCAGGTGGGCGCGGAACATCATGTAGACCTGGTTGATCTGCGGCAGGTTGAACACCGCGAAGAGTTCATCGACCTCGACCCGCGAACACGCTTCCTCCCAGGTCTCGCGCGCCGCGGCCTCGGCCGTGGTCTCGCCGTTCTCCATGAAGCCGGCCGGCAGGGTCCACCAGCCGAAGCGCGGCTCGATGGCGCGCTTGCACAGCAGGATCTGCTCGCCCCACACCGGAATGCAGCCGGCGACGATCTTCGGATTCTCGTAGAAGATCTCACCGCACGCGTCACAGATGTGACGCGGGCGATTGTCCCCGTCGGGCACGCGCCAGACCATCTGGCTGGAACCACACAGACTGCAAAACTTCACTGCCTAGCTTTCCTCTGCTCGGCCGCCGCCACGGCGGTCTCGATCGACGGCCACAGGGTGGCCAGGATGTCGGGCTGTCGCGCGGCGACGGGATGCAGGCCATCGGCCTGGAACGCCGCGGGATCGGTCGCGAACGCGTCCAGCATGAACGGCCCGGCCAGCACCCCCGCGCGCTTGAAGTACTCCTCGTAGACGCCCTCGAGCGCGGCAGTGTATTGCGGCCCGTAGTTCGGTGGTACCCGCAGCTTGAGCAAGAGGGGCACGGCGCCCTGCCCTTCGCAGGCCTCGAGCATGCTCGCGAGGTTGCGGTGGACCTCGGCGGGCTTCAGTCCTCGCAGCGCGTCGTTGGCGCCGAGCGCGAGGACCACCACGGCGGGATGATGGGCTTCCAGCAGCGCGCCGATGCGCCGCGCGCCGCCGGCGGTCGTATCTCCGCTGATGCTGGCGTTGACGACCCGATACGGATAGCCTTCCCGCACGAGCCGTTCGCCCAGCAGACTCGGCCAGGCCTGGTCGAGGGCGATGCCGTAACCCGCGCTCAGGCTGTCGCCCAGCACCAGGATCACCTTGTCCGCCTCCGCCGCCGCCCAACGCGAGCATGTCATGAACAGCGCAAGCAGCAGTCCGGACCATGCCGGCGAAATCGTCATTCGCGCGCGACGTGTCGGCAAGGAGGTCATCGGGCCGCAGGGTTTGCTTCGAATACTCGATGATATCAACTTTACCGTGGCGGCTCGCGAACGGGTCGCCATCACCGGCGTGTCCGGCTCGGGCAAATCCACCTTGCTCGGACTGCTCGCGGGGCTCGACACGCCGAGCAGCGGCGACGTCGAGATCCTCGGCCAGAGTCTCGGTGGCCTCGACGAAGACCAGCGCGCGGAACTGCGCCGCGGCCACATCGGCTTCGTGTTCCAGGCCTTTCACCTGGTCGGCAGCTTCACCGCGCTCGAGAACGTCATGCTGGCGCTGGAACTGAAGGGCGCCGGCGACGCGCGCGAGCGCGCCGCGGCGATGCTCGAGCGGGTGGGACTTGGCGCGCGGCTTGCGCATTTCCCGCGCCAGCTGTCCGGCGGCGAGCAGCAGCGCGTCGCGCTGGCGCGCGCCTTCTGCACCTCGCCGGCCGTGTTGTTCGCCGACGAACCCACCGGCAATCTCGACCAGGCGAACGCACAGGCCGTCACCGAACTGCTGTTCGGGTTGAACGCCGAGGCCGGCACCACGCTGGTCATCGTCACTCACGATCCGCTGCTCGCGGCGAGCTGCGATCGCCGCATCGCGCTGGCGGGCGGACGGCTGGTCGACTGAATGGGCGCCGCGCCCGCCCTGCCGCGCCTCGCCTGGCGGTTGCTGTGGCGCGACCTCGCGAGCGGACGCTTGGCCGTGATGCTGCTGGCGACGGTCATCGCGGTCGCGAGCACCGTGACGGTGAGCCTGCTGGTGGCGCGCGTGGAATCGGCGCTGGTGGCGGAATCGAGCGCGCTCTTGGCCGGCGACCTGGCCCTGCTCGGCAGTACCGACCCGGCGACGCGCTACCTCGAGCGCGCGCGCGCGGCCGGCCTGGACACGGCCCGCACCGCCAGCCTGCGCAGCGTGGTGGCCGCCGGCGAACGCCTCGAACTCACGCAGCTCAAGGCGGTGGACGATGCCTACCCGCTGCGCGGTCAGCTGCTGGTGAGCGACACGCCCGGCGGCACAGGCGTATCGGCGCGCCATGGACCGCCGCGCGGGGAGGTATGGGTCGAGGCGAAACTCCTGTCGCTGCTCGACCTCAGGCTCGGCGATACGGTGGGTGTCGGCCGCATGCAGCTCAGGATCACCCGGGTGCTGCTGCTCGAACCCGATCGCGGTGGCGATCTGTTCTCCATCGCGCCCCGCGCGCTCATGCATTGGGACGACCTCGCGGCCAGCGGCCTGGTGCTGCCCGGCAGCCGCATCGCCTACGCCCTCCTGCTCGCCGGCGACGGTCAGGCAGTCGCCGCTTTCCGCGAGGGCCTGACGCTCGCCACGGGCGACACGCTGCAGGACCCGCGGAACGCGCGACCGGAGATGCGCGCGGCGCTGGCCCAGGCCGAGCGCTTTCTCACCCTCGCCGCCTTCGCGGGCGTGATGCTCGCCGCCATCGGCATCGCGCTGGCCGCGACGGGCTACGCCGAACTGCACGAGAACACGGTCGCGATCCTGAAGACGCTGGGTCTCGGCCGCCGCGCGATCACCGGCCTTCTGATCTGGGAGACGCTGTACCTGGCCGTCGCCGCCACCGTGCTCGGCGACGCGCTCGCGCTCGCGGTCGAACGCGCGCTGATCACGCGCCTGGTGCCCATGGCCGAGCATGCCGCCGCGCCGCCGGTGTCCCTCGCGCTGGCCCACGGCGGCCTGGTGGCGCTGGTCGCGCTCTGCGGCTTCGCGGTGCCGGCGCTG
>JAIEQK010000107.1 GCA_019747795.1 Gammaproteobacteria bacterium
GAGACCGATCATGCGACACTGAACGCGGCTTGAGACCCAAGCCGATGACCGTCCATGGAAGCGGATCAACTTCACACTGTCGATTCGGTCTGATACACGAGGCTCTCGGCCTGTCGCAATTGAAGTTCTGCGGCTAACGCTGCGTCGTATTGTTGAAGTGCCTGGGCGTGTCGAGCGTCGGCCTAGCGTAGTCGAGACCTACCTCAAAACCGGAAGAGAGCAGGGGTACCAGCGCGGCAAGCGCTAGCCGGCAAGCAGTGGACATCGGGCGACTCCAGTATCGGTAAAGTCGAGAGGTGGCCATGCTACGAGAAGGTCACTTTCTGTCAATCGTCACCTAAACCGGTCTATCTTCTCTCCCATGAACAACACCGCCATCGATGCGGGCCAGCGCGGCCTGGCCGAACATGCCATCCGCGATCAGATGGTCGCGGCTGCCAACGACTGCGCTAGTCGGTACGGGCACGGTAAAACGACGGTTTCAAATCTCGCGACCGCCGTTGGCTTTTCCAAAGCCTATGTCTACAAGTTCTTCGATTCGAAGCAGGCTATCGGCGAAGCGATCTGCGCCGCCAGCATCACTTCAGTGATCCTGATTGCGCAGATAGATGAGAACCGGAAGTCGGGCATGACGCCCTTCGATGCGGTCCTCGAGGCGAAGGTGCAGGGTGCCTGACCGGTCATCCTGAGGGCGTTGGCGGCAGTGTTCTGGGGACCTTTGGCATTCGCTTTGATTGGCGGCACCGTTTTGACTCTGCTTTTTCCTGTCACGTCTTTACGCTCTGTAGTTTCTTTTCGAGCCAGAAGAGAAGGTCGCTGCGATGGGAAGCCCGAGCGTAGTGACTAGCGGTCTTTGACTTGATGCATGAGAGAAACTTAATTGATCTCGACACACGGGTGACGAGGATCTTCCCGAATCCGGTAAGCTGCTTCCGATTGGTGCGCGCAATGTGTTCCGACGTCCAAAAGGCGTGGCTGGAAGAGCCTCGAAATTCGAACATGGAGTTGCTCAAAGAGCAAAAGCAGGAGTTTGCGCGGCTCGCCTCATGAGTTCTTGGTCCAGCCTCAGACCTGGTCCATTTCGCATTACGTGACGTACAAAACGACCGAGATGTATCGTTCGATTGGCCCAGCAGGCGAGAGCCGTACTAGGCGGGGTGCCAGGCGTTTACAAATCCTCCCGCGTCCTACGGTTTCTGGCGAGACGCCCCGGCCATGTGGAGGCGGCGGGAGTGTGCCCGTTGCGCTTTAGCGCAAGGGGCATCCCTCGCTTCGCTCGGGACCGTCGCCGCCAAGCGGCGACGGCCTCGCCACGCTGGCGCGTGGCTCATGCTCGGGATTCGCTTGTTGCGAATCGCTCGGCCTTCGCTGTCGCGCAGGCCCGCAGGCCGACGGCCGGCGTCGTCGCATCGCCTCGCGATGCTCGTCGAACCCGGACGGTGCCTCGGTTAATCGGAGTACAAGACTGCCCGGCGGCGGGAGTGTGCCCGCTGCGCTTGGCGCGCAACGGGCATCCCTCGCTCCGCTCGGGACCGTCGCCGCGAAGCGGCGACGTCCTCGCCACGCTGGCGCGTGGCTCGTGGAACCCGGAACTGCGTCTGGGTTTGGCGTCGTTCGAGATTGTCCGGCGGCGGGAGTGCTCGCGATTCGCTTGGTGCGATTCGCTCGGCCTTCGCTGCGCTCAGGCCCGCCGGCGAAGCCGGCGTCGTCGCCTCGCTTTGCGAGGCTCGTCGAACCCGGAGGGTGCCTGGGGTAATCGGAGTACAAGACTGACCGGCGGCGGGAGTGCTCGCGATTCGCTTGTTGCGAATCGCTCGGCCTTCGCTAGCGCTCAGGCCCGCCGGCCTTTGGCCGGCGTCGTCGCATCGCTCCGCGATGCTCCTCGAACCCGGAACGCGTTTCTTTCCACCCCGCCGCCTCCACCATAAACAAGAAAGCCGCCCTAGGGCGGCTTTCTTGTTTATGGTGGAGGCGGCGGCAATTGAACTCGTTGCCGCAAACAGTCGAGTTTCATAGGAAAAATCGACACGAGCTCTGTTCGCTTTATCGAAAATACCCCCAAGAATACCCCCTAAATTTCCGGTGCCGTGACGCGATTATTGTCGGAGCGAAAAGCCTGTTGGCACCCGAGCATGGTTTGGATTTTTTGTGCTCTGTTCAGCTGGTTGGATGAATTTATGTGGCGCTTGTTGGCGCCGGCCTCAAATTGAGCCACCGCGCCGGCGTTGCAGTGAGCCAGATAATTTGGGGAGATTTTCAAGGGCGACTCGGTCTGTGAGCGGGCCGGACTGACTCACCTTAATGTCGGCGCGCTACTGGGAAATGGCTCACTTACGCTGGCGCCACTTGGTTACCCTCTGGGCATGATGGCGGGCGCTACCGTGCTGGCCTTGCTTGTGGGTCGACGCAATTTTAGAACTGGTTTTCGATAGCTACAATGCGGTCTGTTGCTCACCCGCGTGTTGCTCGGGTGCTCTGGCGATTTTGCGTTTACTGAACACCGGTGCGGCACGCTGACGCCGCACCCGTATTATCTTCGTTAACGCCTTTACGCAGTATTCATTATTTTGTTGCCGTCACACTCGCCCGTGCCTGCTGGCGGATGTAGTGGAACAGGCCATTAATATCCTCGTCGGTAAGCTCACCAAAGCGCGGCATACCATTCGCGAGTTTTGCGCCTTTCACCACGACTTCCTTAAGTGCTACAGGGTTTGTCGCGATTGGCGACTCGCGTAGATCGGGTCCGATGCCACCAGCGACCGCGCCGGTACCATGGCACCACACGCAGGACTTCGCGAACCGATCGTTGCCCTTGTCGGCCAGCTTGGCGTCGATTTTGAGGTCTGGAACGTCCACCGGAACGGCGAAAGCCGGCGGCGGCGAAGGTGGCATGGCAGCTTTGCCATCCAGCGAGAAGGTAAACAAGCGACGTGGATGGACTTTGTATTTCCAGCCGTGCTGCGCGGCCAGGGAGCCAAGCATCCCGCCACTACCACCCCAACCGACCAGCACCGAGACATATTGTTTGCCATCGACGGTGTAGGTGATAGGCGCGGCCGAGATACCCGAGCCGACATTTACCTGCCACAACTTTTCGCCGGTCGTGGCATTAAAAGCGTGGAAGTTCCCGTCGGCCATACCTTCAAACACCAGATTGCCCTTGGTCGTCATGGTGCCGGCATTCCAGTTGGATGGCAGCGGCTGCTCCCATATTTTTTTCTGCTTGACCGGGTCCCAGGCCAGCAACGATCCAGAGCCGGCGTCTTTGGGCGTGTCCGCCTTAGCGAACTCAACACCCGAATCAAAATTAAAATGGGGCGACTTCCAGCCCGCCAGATCCATGCCCTTGTCTTTAAATACACCCGCCATTTCGATGGCCGGAATGTAGGTCAGGCCAGTGTTGGGGTTGTAAGACATGGGATGCCAGCTGTGGGCGCCAAAAGGGCTGGGCCACACGGTTTCTTCGCCATCCTCGTAACGCGCGCCCTTTACTTCCACCGGCCGGCCGGTTTTCAGATCGATGCGCTCGGCCCAAGTGGCCTTGGCGAATTTTTCTGCCGACAGCAGCTCGCCATTGGCGCGATTGATGACGTAGAAAAAACCATTCTTGGGAGCATGCAGAATGGCTTTGACGGTCTGCCCGCCGTACTGCACGTCGGCCAGCACGATGTCCATATTGGAGGTGTAATCCCAGGTCTCGCCGGGATTGGTCTGGTAATGCCATTTGTATTCGCCGCTATCGGCGTCGAGTGCAATGATGGAGCACAGGAACAGATTGTCGCCACCGCCGGGGCTGCGGATCTTCTGGTTCCAGGGCGAGCCATTGCCGGTGCCGATATAAACGGTGTTGAATTCCGGATCGTAGGTGATGCCGTTCCAGGCATTACCACCGCCGCCGTGTTTCCACCACTCACCGGTCCAGCTCTTGGCTGCCATCTCCATGGCTTTGTTCTCGAAGCCGTCAGCTGGATTGCCCGGCACGATGTAGAAGCGCCAAACCTGTTTGCCGGTTTCGACATCGTAAGCCGTCACATAACCGCGCGCCGCTTCGTGCTCGGTGCCGCCATTGCCGATGATGACCTTGTCGCGAAATACTTTTGGCGCGCCGGTGATGTAGTAAGAGCGGCGGGGATCGATGGTCATGGTTTCCCACAACATCTTGCCGGTCTTGGCATCGAGAGCCACCAGCCGGCCATCCACCGTGGTGATGATCAACTTACCTTTGTAAAACGCCGGACCGCGGTTGGTGTCCCACATGATGCGCAGACGATCACCGGCATGTTCGATCACCTTGGGGTCGTACTCCCACAGCACTTTGCCAGTGCGCGCATCAACCGCGCGGGTATAGCTGTAACTGCCGGTAAAATAGATCACGCCATCGATGGCCAAGGGTGTGCTGATCAGGGAACGTTCCTTAGGCAGGTCCAGCGCCCATTGAATGCCGAGCTTTTTAACATTGTCGACATTGATCTGATCGAGCGGGCTGTAGCGCGTTTCACTGCTGGTGCGGCCATAGGCGGCCCAGTTCGAACCGTCGCCATCGGTGCTGAGATATTTATCGTCAACCACGGTGTCGGCGGCCCACACTCCTGCCCCGCTCAATGCGAGTAACGTCGCCAGTGCCCAAACGACATGCTTCATACCTGCTCCCCTGATTTTATGTTTTGCGCCCGCTGCCTTGCCCAACAGTCCCGTTGTGCAAAGCAGCGCGAACTTGTGTGCCGGGTAAAACCACAAGCACGGCCATTGTGCAGGGCTGTGGTGTTTTCGTCATTCCCAATTCGATCGGCTAGTCTGAGCAGACCGTACTAAGCTACAAACATCACGCAACGCACCATCGCCAACGTCGGCGTCGATGAACGAGGTGAGCCTATCGCCCAACTTGATTGTGGGCATGCACAACACGCGCGCCATGAGCCACCCTTCCGGTTGAGACCCAGGGTGCTCACTGCCGAATGCAGGGCCAACATGTTAGGGACGGTTCGGGGTTGTCTGCGCTGTGCAGGCCTGGAATGGCCTGATGATTTTGTCGCCTATAAACGCACACCGCTATTCGACACGCAGAGCGTGCCTGTGGGTCTATTGCGTGACCATGCCACCCAGCGCGGCGTGGCGAGCATAGGGAGCATTTGATCGATTCGTTGTATCTTGAACTCATCTTCGACCACCTTGTTAGAGGCGACTACTATCCCGACACAGGGGGAAGCTGGACTCGAACTTCCATCCGGACGCTTATGGGTCCCGGCCGGGGAAGTCAGCGAAGCAAGCCGTGGTGACTACGCGTGAACGCTGCTGGCGATATGACTGGGTGGTGGAGTTTGATATCAAGGCGGCCTTCGATCAGATAGATCACGGGCTGCTGATGAAGGCGGTACGCACCCACATCAAGGAAGACTGGATTGTTCTGCACACCGAACGGTGGCTGGTTGCGCCGTTCGAAACGGGGGGTGGCGTGCGCGTTCCACGCGACCGCGGCACTCCGCAGGGCGGCGTGATCAGTCCCATCCTGATGAACCTGTTCATGCACTACGCATTCGACACGTGGATGCAACGCACCAGCCCAAACTGTCCATTCGCACGCTACGCAGACGACGCGGTGGTTCACTGCCGCAGTCTGAAGCAGGCGGAGTAGGTGAGGCGGTCCATCGCGCCACGGTTGGCGGACTGTCGGTTGACAATGCATCCTAAGAAATCGAAGGTCGTGTATTGCCATGACCAATCGTCGTTGCCGTGGCCAGGGCGTGGTCGACGAAGTGGAGCGGGCGAAGAACAAGACCAAATCCCGTGTCCGGGCCAAGGTCGAACATCCGTTCCTGGTCATCAAAGAGATCTTCGGTTTCGCGAAGACGCGATATATGGGCCTCGAAAAGAACGCACACCGACTGTTCGTGACGTGCGAGTTGGCCAATCTGTATATGGTTAGGCGCCAGCTGTTGCGGATCTCGCAGGCGAGATCTGCCCGTCGTACCGCTCGGGCGCTCAACATGGCGCAATGGGCGGCGCGATAGGCACCAGACACGGCCGATTTCGCTACTTTCACCATCAATAACGGATCTCGCGCGACAGACAGACAACTAAATCAGAGTTTCCTTAGCAAATCGGTACACAGGACGCGCGCTATCAGATACGTAGTCCCTCACAACTGGCCGGCCATGGCAAGCGCGCGATGTTCGAATACAACCCGATGGCCCTCTAGCCCAGTGATCCGGAACGCGTCTACCGTGCGTTTAGCATGGGCCCGCTGCTCGATGTTTTATGCTGTACGAGCGCAGCTATCGCGGCCCCAATAGCGCCAATCGTCAAACGACCCTGGACGCTGACGCGACTTTTGCTCGGAAATACGCAGCTGATCTGGTTGAAGCAGGCGCTGCGTGGTTCGAAGGCAATCTGGAAGATCATCGTAAGTGGTATGCCGCTGTCTTTGGTGATCCCGGATCTGAATCCCGACGTGCCACCGGGCAGCTTTGAAGCATGGGCAAATGGTGATGGCTGCGGCCCAGTGGTCGCCAATTGGAAATGGCCGACCTGCTCAGTTTTATCAGGCGCTAGGATATTCGTAATGTGGTGTGGGTGAGAGACGACGTGCATCACGCCTCGGCTACCCACTACCAGCCGCAGCGGGCGAAGTTCAGCGACTTCAAACCGTTTTGGGAATTTGTCGGCGGCCCGGTGAATGCCGGCACCTTCGGCCCGGAAGTGAAATTCACGAGTCTACCGGCGGGCACCGCGCCCAATCGTCCATCGAGCGATGGTTTGCAGTTTTTTGGCATCGGCCGTGTGGATGCTCAGCAATGGAGTTTGACGATGTCGCTGCACGACGTGAGTGGCAAAAATTTTCTAAGGTGGAGCTGCGGGTTGAGAGCTGACGATGACACAATGCGTGCACGTCTGCGGCGCATTATACTCAGGCTTCGGGATGCCTTTGCCTAAAACATTGCGAGGAGATCGATCATGAAACTTTATGAGTGGGATTTTGCGCCCAACTGCCGGCGTGTGCGAATGTACCTCATCGAAAAAGGTATAGATGTGCCTAAGGTTGAATGTATAACGCCTGCGATTGTGTTGAAGGAACAATTCGCGCAGCAATATTCGCATTATATGGTGCCGATGCTTGAGCTCGACGATGGCACCCAGCTGGGTGAAGCCTTGGGCATTTGGCATTACTTCGAAGCATTACATCCCGAACCACCGCTGATGGGCACGACGCCGGTTGAGAAGGCCATGGTCAGTGCGTGGGAACGTCGGGCCTACGACGAGGGCCTGATCGGCCATGCGGAGATCTTCCGTAACCAGCATCCGAATTTTGTTGATCGCGGTTTGCCTGGGCACAGACAAGCAGTACCGCAGATCCCGGCTTTGATCGAACGTGGCAAATTGCGCGTCGAGCGTTTTCACCAGAAGTTCAACCAGCAACTCGCGAACAATGAGTTCGTCGCGGGTGCGCGGTTTTCAATCGCGGATATCACCATGGTCACGGTCTGCGATTTTGGACATGCTTTGCAGATGGCCATCCCGGCGGACGCGCCCCATGTGCAACGTTGGTATGACGAGATGCAGAAGCGACCAAGTGTGGTCAACAGCCGGCCTACGCACATGCCCGATGGTTCACCGATGACGGCGGCGGCATAGCCATTGCCCCTCACTTTCGCCCTCGCCCCAGGGAGAGGACTGGGATGAAGGGGAACGATCCCTGATCACCTCGCACCCAGGCCGCCCCCGCCCATCGACGAAGCTCGCCACCTATACTCTTACCCCGCGCGGATAGGAACTAAAACCGCCCGCTTAGACGCATAGCGAGGGCCGTCGGGGGTAGGTTCGAGCGCCGTCGAGAGGAATGAGCGCGCGGCGGAGATTGAACCGAATGCAAAAAATGCCTGTTTTTTTGTGAGGAATGCCAATTTCTTTCGGTTCGCGAATTCGAAAATACCCCCAGAAGCCCCCCCGCGATTGACATCTCCAACATCATGTCTAATCGGATGCTAGCTCCGGCTTCTTGCGGTCGTTTTGGCGGGTGAGGGTATAGCAGGTTGGCATCTCAGAAGAGTCGAGTCTTCGGCGGCGACCGACGCGACTGCCACTTCTAAGTCCTTTACGACGGAAAGATCGATTGTAAAGTGCGAACCTGTGCTCAATAAATTTGGTCCGGTCCCCAAGAGTCTTTCATATTGCAGTGCGAGGCTTGTGGTACCCAAATTTAACCGAGGGTAAGCCATGCAGCTCAATCGCAATTTTACGCGGCGGTCCCGTGATCATGCAGGGACCACGCCTTCCATTGACAAGCCGCTCGCCAATCAGGATGTCGTCGACTTGTTCGACTATCTGGAAAATGCACTCGCAAATCATGAATGCGAGCATTCGTTCCACATCACCGAAGCCTATTTAGCGTCAAACGGGCTTAACTCCAATCGGGTCCTGCCGTGGCTCCGAAAGTGCGGCGCAAACTGCGACTGCGAAATATTAGGCGACTTCGAATTCAAGTGGCGCCAGTCATGATGACCGGACGACCAATCGCTTATCGAGCGGATGACAATTGCGCTTCTTCGTCCCTGCAGGAAGGATCGCAACTAAACTGTGGTGGATCAGACATCCATTTGCCCTAAGCCATCGCGCAATGATGTGGTGGTGTTGGCGCCGATACGAAAGTGAGCCGCTCTGAGGCTCAGCAACACTCGTGCAAGGTAATCTCGGCATTGCCCAGATCGCGCTCACGTGCGGCTTCGAAGACGGGAGTCATTTCACGGCGAGTTTCCGCAAGGCCACAGGGGTGACACCGGGCGCCTTTCGGCGGGCAACGCGACATTGAACGGGAAGGGAGGGAAGTGCGCCGGACAACTTTCAGGACGGGTTCTTGGTCATGCGGCGCAATCCAGGGAAACAGTGACGGCGTCATGGGTAGCCGGTGAGCCAACGTCGGACCCGCCGGTCGTCCGTTGTAGCGAAGGGCGACGGCACTCGCCGTCACCCTTCCAGTGCCCTCAACGCAAGTCCCGTTCGCCCTTGACCACAATCAGCCCCTTCATTTCCGGATGAAAACGGCAGTGATAAGGGAACCTGCCCGCACTGCGTGCCGTGAACTTCCCTTGCGAGCCGTTGGACATGACATCCGTGGTCCAGGCCTCGTCGTCGGCAGTGGCGGTGTGTGGCGCGAGATCCAGATTCGCCCATTGAACGCTGTCGCCTACCGTTACTTCGACTTGGCCAGGTTGAAAGGCAAATCCGCTGATTTCGACTGTATGTGGTTGTCGTTCCGCTGCAGCCGCGCTACCCGCTGACCCCAGGGATGCCGTCGCCAGCATCAGGAGAAGAGTCCGGAACGCCAAGGGCAGGTGTCGCACGATTGTGAACCTACCGCAAGGTCTCGACCATGTGGCCGGCGTGCGCCTCATGAACCCGGAACGTGGTCAAGGCTTGGGTCAGGAAGGCTTTCAATTCCGGTGTCTGGATTGTCGGGATCCAGCCTTCGACCGTCTTATTCACGGCTTGATGGTAGGCGAGTTCGTTCGCAGCATAGGCACGATCGAAATCGACTCCGCTGAGGCCGTTCAGTTCAGCCTTCTTCGCGGTAGCCCCGTTCACCAGCGTTTGACTGAAGGAGTTGTCGACTGGGGACACCTTGAGCTTAGCAAGCAGAGTTGATGCGCCTTCGTTGACTGCGGAGTGATCCTGGACCATGAGGGTCGCGAACTCCTTGATCGCCGGATTCGTCGATTTCGCTAACGCTATCTTTGCGTATTCGATATCGATGACGTCCGCGGTATAAGCCGAATGGGCAATCTGCAGATCGTTCAGGCCCTGTTCCGCCTGGGCGAGATGACTGCCGAGCAGAATGACCGCGCCGACGGCCACTGATGTCGCCGAAATTCCTGAAATTTTCATCATTATTCTCCAAGTAAAATTTGTCGTAGGTGATGGAAAGGAGAAAGCACCATCCTCATTCAGAGAGGCGGCATCCATGAACGCCAAACAGCGTTTTCTTTAGTCGGAAGTTGCTCATTGAGGGCCGGGAAAAGTACGGGAAGTGACTGGCCTTAATGGTCCAGAAGTCGGTAGAACTGCGTCCACACCATGTCTTTCTTGGCGCCCGTGGTATGGCATCCGGCGCACTTGTCATTGGGTTGCAGCACTGCGGTCGCTGCCTTGGGTTCTGAGTGATGGAAATTGAAGAACCCCCAACCGTTCGTGGAAGCAAACCGCGTCGAGTCCTTTACCGACACGTCAGCACCATTCAGGACGCCCGGAAAGTAGCCAACCCCGGAAGCCTCGGTTCGCGAGCCGTTAGCATTCTGTGGCGTGACGACCCGTTGCAGCTCTTTGAACATGATCGTGCCTTCAGGAAATACGCCAGTCTTTCTGAAAACGCTATACGATCCCCGTTCGATATAAACGTTGTGGAATTCCGGGAAGCCTGCTTTCCCGCCGTTAAGCCCGTCAGGCGTCAGCGGTGCGCCGACGAAAACCCACTCGTTGAAATTCTTAGGTAGGATCAGTTCGCCGGAGGAAGTAAATTCCGGCAAATAGCGAGGTCCGGTCTGCTCCGTTTCTCCCGATTGCTTCTGGGAGAACGTGCTCGTTGCGACTAGGCAGCCCGCCAGTAGGAGCGCTGCTTTGTGTATGTGCATCATCGCAGTGTTACCCTACGTTGCGGACCTGGTTTGGGGACCGAGCATGTCATGCATCGAGCCCACTTGCGAAACTCTGTGTAGCCTACGAGTCTTAGATTTGCCCAGAGGCTGAGAATGGTGTCTGAACGTCTGTTCCTTTCGACTCCGGATCTGAACGGGCTGTTGCTTGCGATGCAAATCGAAGCGCTCCAAATGACCGAGTGCCTGGTTGGCAAAGGGTGGCGGCTGAGTTTTCCTGCGGCGAAATATCCTGCCATCCACTACAACCTTAGGGGGGAGGGAGCCATGTTTGTTGGAGAACATGCGCCGATACCCCTCCGTCCCCATGTCCTGGTGGTGACGCCACCTGGCCAGGCTTACAGGATTGAAGTCCCGGCGCAGGGAACAGCATCCAATTCACTGAGGACAGTAAACGCGCAACCGCTGCACAACGATAACGCTGGGTTGCTGAACAAATACGTGGCCGCGGCGAACGAATACGAAGTGGAAATGATTTGCGGGTATTTCCGCGCCTCGTTCGGCGCCAGTATCGACATCTTCACGGCTTCGGCGCCACCCTTCAGTGATGCCTTCGACTCGAGTGCGCAGGTCGCAGCGCAGTTGCGCAACGTGGTTGACGAGATAAGGAACCACACCGTCGGAATGGAGGCGATGGCCACAGCGATCCTCAAGCAAGTAGTCATCACAGTTTTGCGCAGAAAGCTGATGTCGCCCGATGGGAAGCTGAGCGGACTCTCGGCGCTCTCTGATCCGATGATCGCGCGGGTCATCGCGGAAATCGTGGCCCGTCCGGGCGGCCAGCATTCGATAGCGAGCCTGGCGGATATCGCATGCCTCAGTCGCGCTGCGTTCAATGCGCGATTCAAGAAGGCCGTGGGGCATTCGCCAATGAGTGCCTTGCGGGAAGTGCGTATGGAGCGCGCTGCCAAGCAGCTGATCGCGAATGTACTGTCGATTGAACATATCGCCCGTGGGGTTGGATACGCCAACCGCAGCAGCTTCTCCCGGGCTTTCCTCGAAGTTTACGGCATGGACCCATCCAGTTACCGGAGCCAGGACCTACGTTCCACGTCGTGACACCATCACGACGTGGGCGCCCCAGTCAGCCTCATTGGTTGTCTCGAATCTGAATCACGGCTCGTGCGGGAGGCCACGGTCTCGCAAGATCTGGAGCGCGCGTGAAACTGTGCCTCATCCGGGCTTCGTCGTCTCAATCCAGACGCTATCGAACTGGAAGGAGAACTCGTCCGCAAATCGGAATTAGGAATGCACCTCTGCGGAGAAAACCGGAATCACGGCCCCCAGCGCGGCAATTCATTTTCGCGTAATAAGGTAGGCGAACTCGAGCGTGAAGGGCCGCAACCTTATTGCGATCCACGAACTCTTCGACGACATGTGGCCGTGTCGATGAGCATGTCAACACCCTATCCGAACGGATCGTGGCCTTGCGCGGTGTGCCGCTGAGGATCATTTAATCGGTGGCCATCAATACCCGGCGTTCGCCGTTCGATAGGTCGCTGGTCTGCAGTGACGACCATTGTGCTGCTCTCGCCGATCGAGCCAAACAGATTGCCACTTCCTCCTGCGAGGATAATGTCCAAACCAGCGGATCTGGTGATCACGTCAGCTCGGACATCTTCGTCTTCACGGAAGTCACGCGGGCATTGGACAAGGAGCTCAGGTTCCTTGAAGGCGGTTGCCACGAGCGAGCTGTCGCTCGACACCATACCCCTGGGCCGTGTGCGTTCCGCGTGTAGATCCTGAAGAGGCTCCAGTTATTCGCCCGAGCTGCCCGGCAGCGAACCCGCCAGGATCTCGCTGATCCGTAGTCTCAGGGCTGGCAGCAATTCAATTTCGAACCACGGATTCGTGCGCAGCCAGCGGTTATTGCGGGGACTCGGATGGGGCAATGGGATGATTTTTGGCCAGAGCTTTCGCCAGTCCTGTACCACGGCGGTTACCGATCTGGTCGACCCCGGCAAATGCCAAGCTTGGGCGTACTGACCAATCACGAGGGTCAGTTGCAAGTTGGAAAGTGTCGCGAGCAGCGGAACTCGCCATGCTGGCGCGCACTCGGGGCGTGGCGGGAGATCACCCTGCTTGCCGGTACCTGGGAAACAAAATCCCATCGGCAGGATCGCAACTATCTCGGGTGAGTAGAAAACTTCCCGCGACATACCCAGCCAGTCCCGCAAGCGGTCACCGCTGGCATCCGCAAACGGTACGCCAAGGTCATGCGTGCGACGTCCGGGCGCCTGACCTGCGATCAGGATCCTGGCCGATGCACTGAGCTGGAGGATGGGCCGCGGTCCGAGAGGCAGGTGGGCCACACACAGGGTGCAGCCGTCAACCCGGGCACGCAGTGTTTCGGCTTCGGTACTCACTGGCCCGGCTCCCAGGTTTTGGCCACGCAGCGTCGCGTCATCTGGGCATGCCGCCGGTTACCGCCTGCGCGGTATCACGCAGTGTCGGGTAACCCTGCACAAACACCCAGTCGGTATGTTGCGCCGGCGTATGACAGCCTTGACAGGTTTCGGCAAAGCTCTTGGCAATGTCCAGGGCTGGTGCCTTCGCTTCAAACAGCGCCCAGCCCCAACCCTTATCCCAGTGCGTATTGTGGCTGAAGCGGCCCTTGTCGTTCTTCACCATCACGAACCAGACGGCGGGTTGTGCTGCCCACTGGGCCTGGCCGGTTGTCATGGCCGCCGTATCGATTTTCCGGATCTCCTTCACGAGCACCGTTCCATCGGGGAATTTGCCGGTCTGTCGGTAAGCCTCTACCGCGGGCGCTTGCGTGTAAACATCGTGGAAGCCGTGGCCTGGGGCAGCAGTATCCGCCACGACCCACGATCCGAGATGTGACCAGTGCAAACGGAAATCCTGTGGCAACGAAATCCTGCCCTGGGCATCCACGTAGTCGCGAAAGGTGGCAATGCCGAGATCTTCGGCGACGACGCCACCACCATAAGCCAGCATTGCACACGCGATTACCAGTTGAACTCTAGTCCGCATGTGCTGCATTCCAGTAGCGATTGTGACGCCGCGATCAGCCGACAAGACGCAATTCGACTTTGGGAAAGTCGACCTCCGTTCCTGCCACCACGTTGACGTAGTTGGTCAGCAGGTTGAGCGCGACATTGACCACGATTTCGATGATCAGACCGTCGTCAACGCCAAGGGATCTCAACTGCTCCAGCTGTCCCGTTAGCACAACGCCACGACTCTGGTTCACCGTGCGCGCGAGTTCGACAACTGCCTTGTCCACCGGATTGATTGCAGTTCCGTTGCGGGCACTGCGCACTTCTGATTCAGACAGCCCAACGCTTTTGCCGATCATGGTGTGAGCGCTTAGGCAGTATTCGCAGGCATTCTCCTGGGCGAGCGCAATGGAGATGAGCTCACGCTGGCGAGCCGAGAGCCGCCCGCGCCCGAGGGTCTCGCTCAGGTGCAGATACCCGTTCAACGCGACTGGCGAATGGGCAAGGGTCGCAAAGAGGTTCGGGACCATGCCAAGCTTGCGCTTCACGCCAGCAAGCGTTTCCGCGATCCGGGCATCGGCCTCGCTGAGATTGAGGGGGAAGATGTTACTCATGTCAGTTCTCCAGAAGCTGTTTTTCGTTCGTCCTGAACGCATCGTTGATGCGTGGACACAGCTTGCCCCGGGATCGGCGCCCGGCGGCTACGATCCGTCTCGTCATTGATACCAGGAGTCTCGTGCATGACAGATCGCCTTGGCTTGCTCCTGAACCACTTCGAACTGAAGGCGCGCGTTTTCCAGAACGGTCCCTTGTGCCAGATTGCCGCCTATGACGGCGCCGGCAGCGCAGGGCACCTCCATGTTCTTCGCCAGGGCGCGATGCGACTGCGTACCACTGGGGCGCGTACGATGACCCTGCGGGTTCCGAGCCTGATTTTTCATCCACGACCCGTTGCCCACCGACTGGAGCCACTTGACTCTGACGGGGTCGATCTCGTGTGCGCAACGGTGGATCTGGGGGCCCGGCTGCAGAACCCATTGACCCAGGGCCTGCCGCCGGTTGTCGTCTTGCCGCTGGCCCAGCACGGCAGCCTGGACGCCACCTTGCGCGTACTCTTCGCCGAAGCAGGCAATCCCGCCTCCGGGCAGCACGCGGTGCTCAATCGCCTCTTCGAAGTTGTCGTCGTACTGTTGATACGACACCTGCTCGATGATGGTCTGGTGTCAACCGGGGTACTGGCAGGCCTGGCCGACCCACGACTCGCAAGGGCGATTCAGGCGATGCATTCGAACCCGAACCAAAGCTTCTCGCTGGACTCGATGGCACATTCCGCCGGGATGTCACGATCTCGATTCGCGTTGAAATTTCGGGATGTGGTTGGACAAACGCCCCATGGATATCTCACGGCCTGGCGGCTAAGCCTCGCGCAATCCCTGTTGTACAAGGGCAAGCCCGTCAACATCGTTGCGAGTGAAGTAGGCTACGAGAGCGCATCAGCGCTTGCGCGCGCCTTCCATGCAAAGCTGGGGCTTTCACCCACCGACTGGGTGCGCAGGGAAATCGACATGGCCGCCGACGGGGCCACTTGACCCGATGTGGAATTCACTTACATTTCTCTGCAGTGAAATCCCGAGAAATTAATCCGGGAGCGCAAGTGCGCAACAAACGCAGCGGGATCTCGATAGCTCGCATCAAGTGTCATGCCTACGATGATCGGGAAGATCGAAGCGCGACCATTGAAGGAATCGAGTGATGAGGAATCTTTTCACAACCCGTGATGCCGCAATACTCCTGATCGATCATCAGGTGGGCACCATCAAGCTCGCGGCATCTACAACTCGTGAGGAGATTGTCCGCAATACGCGCGCATTGGCGAGGGTCGCGGTGCAGACAGCAATACCGCTCGTGCTGACTTCAAGCCAGGAAGACTAGTTTCAGGGGCTGTTGATTGATGACCTTCAGCAGCTTGCACCAGCCGCCTATGCAAACCACGTGCAGCGGCCGGGCGTGGTGCATTGCTGGACCTATGAACCCTTCAGGCAGGTGGTTGTGGCAACCGGGCGCAAGCGACTCATCATGGCGAGCATGACCAACGACGTGTGCATCGTCTTTCCAGCCATCAGCGCCGTGGAAGACGGGTTTGAGGTGCAGGTCGTTGTCGACGCCAGCGGATCTCCGACCAAGGATGCTGACAATGCTGCGATCATGCGCATGCGCGATCGGGGCGTGACGATTACCTCTGCCTACCAGATGATCGCTGAACTTGTCACGGACTGGGCCAGCACCGAAGGCTCCGCCATCCAGCACATCATGTTTGAGGAAACGCTGATGCATCTGGTGCGGGCCTGAGCCGCGTTCGATGGCTACGCGATCCCGGCCGGGGCCTTACCTGCTACCACCGTTGAAATTCGACTTCGACGCGTTTGAGCCGCTGATTGTTGGCGCTGAAGCGAATTTGAGCCAATTTCGGGCTACGCGCCGGAACATTGGTGAGCCGCTTCGATCCGCCCATGATCCGCGCCGGGATTGATTTTCCCGGCTCGAAAAATGGTTCACCGCAATGTCGGCACCGTCGCTCAAACTGAGGTCGGCGCCAGTAACTAAGTTCTGTCGCGGTCCAATGAGGCGACTCTTTCGTTCAAATGTTCGACTATCGAGATCAATTCGGCGAGCTTTCTGTAGCTGCGTACGTTTACTTCGTAGTCGAGTGCTGCGCGCATTTCCGAATAGCGAGCCTGCCTATTCTGGCTAATGAGTAGAAATCCAGTGATAAATGTTGCCTCAATTCCCAACAGCAGACCGAGTAAACCGAAAGGATAGCGATCAAAGTTGGCGGCATAGGCCATGAATCCCGAATTGAGTGCAATCCAGATCGCGAACCAGACGATGTGGACCGTGACGAAATGAGGATGAGACGTAAAACTGCTAACTTTGTCTGCGATCCTTTCGAGTGGTTTGCGTTGGCCTTGGAATTCTTCTTCGACGTAACGAAATTCCCCGAGCGCCTTATGACACCCTTCATTGCCGCAAAACATTTCGTCGGGAGGGTTTTCGCCATGACAGATTGGACAAATGACGTTGCCGTTGAGTGTGGTAGTAAGATTTATCATTGAAGAGCCTTTGTCAGTCATGCTTGCTTACGGTGGCCCTCGGCATTGTGCAACGCCGTCGGGAGAATGTTCGAGCTAGGCTGGTCACCGTCATCCTTGACGTTTATCTACTATATGCGCGAATGTTTTTCGAAACGCGGGCAACAACTCGACTTCGAACCACGGGGTCTTGCATAGCCAACCGATATTGCGCGGGCGTGGATGTGGGCGCGGGATGACACGCGGGCTATATGTGCGATAGGCCTGCACCATACAACTCACCGAGTTGTGCGCGCCGGCTAGATGCCACATCTGAGCGGACTGGCCGAACCCCGCCGGGCGCCGCGCGAGCGTCGCAGTGGCTTGTCATGACCGAACGGTATGGTAGCTACAGACCAAGTTCAGAGAATCGCGGATGACCGTCGGGGCGTCGGCCGACGGGCCATACGAGTTTTCGGTCTGCGTCTCGGATTGCAAGATCGCTGATGCATTGCGATGCGACGTTGCATGAAGCCATGGTCTGTTGGCGCTGACACGAAAGTGAACCATTTCCAAGCAGCGCGCCGACGTTATTGTCAGCCAGTCCGGGCCTCCTACGAACCGCGTTATCCTTGCAAATCTCCTCTATTTATCCGGCTCACTCAAACGCCGGCACGGTGACACAATCTGAGGCCGGCGCCGACACATATGGAAGTACCGTCATGGGAAAAGGTCCGTGAATGGGCGCGAGATAGCCGATTCCACCTCGGCCAGCGCCTGCGGTGGTAGGGGAGTCCGCTTGCCCGACCGGGTGAAGCAGGCAAAGACCAGGCTTGGCGGGTTGACTGCGACATACAGTTTGTCGAGACCCCAAAGACCTGGCGGGTCAAAGGCCTCTCATCCAGATTCTCGCGCTACAGTCTTATCGGAGCGCTCGCAGATCCCATTGGGTTGCGGTGACTTTGCCCGGGTCTTGGTGTGCTTGACGTGATTGCGCGCCTGGTACATCTCGTAGTCGTGCTGCTCGACGCGGTGGCAGTATTCGGTCCCACGGTCGGTCCGCATTCTCAACAGGCGGGCGAATCGGCGGGCCGACACGGCACTGCCAAAACCGCGCCCTCAACCCCATAACGACGCGCCTCCTCAGCGCCGGCAACAACTTACTCCGGCGCATTCGGCGCGTTGGCGCTGGCCGCAGCGCGGGCGGCGTTGACCGCGGTCAGCCCTTCAAGCGCAAGCCCGTAGCCGATACCTTCGTGGACGAGCCGTTTCAACCGTTGTGTGAGCGCCTGGCGCGTGTATCGCAGATTCAACGTGGGTTGCTTAGCCAGATGGCGCGCAATATCCCACGCCCGAGGCAGGACCTCCCCTTGCGGAAGAATTTCGTGTACGACGCCAAGGGATTTGGCATCGGCCGCTGACAACTTCTCCTGCATCCAAAGGAAATATCTCGCCCGCGACGAACCCAATGCCTCGGCCCAGAGGATCTGCATCCCATCACCGGGCGCAATACCAAATGTCAGGTGCGGATAGTCCTGGAACCACGCGGTGTCCGATGCCACCACGATATCCATTGTGAGGATCAGTTCACTGTGCAGGGCGGCCGGGCCGTTGACCGCGCTGATGACGGGGATATCGACCTCGAGCATGTTGACCAGCAGGCGACGCTCGTTGGTGTATGCGCGATCCCAGACGTTGGGGTCCGACACGTCGCCAAAACTGGCAAAGTCCGGGCCATCCATCCAAAGGTCGCCAGATCCGGTCCAAATCAGGACGCGGTTATCGCGGTCACACGTAATGTGGTGAAGCGCATCGCCCAGGTCGGCCTGGAATCGGGTGTCGAACACGCAAGGGCGGCCGTCGGTGTGCATCCGAACCTCAAGTATTCCGGTCTCATTCTCCCGGCGAAACACAAGGTTCGGGTATTTGGAGAAGTAATCGGGTGACGTCGACATTGTGGTACTCCGGATGAAAGTCGCGACAAGGGCGGTTCGTACGTCAAGGCAAGCCCATCGTCAGTGCGCGGGACTCGCGCCAGAGTGGCCTGCGGAAGATTTTAGCAGAGGAGTAACGCATTCATTACCGCTTCAGCGAACTACGCGCCACCACGCGTATGCCGATCGGCTTCGGCCGGACCGTGAGATCGGCTTGCGCCGGAATCGGATCGGCTTGACCCGCAATCCGCCGCCGTAGCGGTAACCCCCACCGATGTCGTCGTCGTGCCCGCGCTTACCGTCACCTCCGTCGGCGACCTGACCGCCTTGGTCCGGCTCCATGCCCTGTGTGCAGTATGCCCAGGTTCGGCCCCTTGGACATACCCAGCAGCAGTGCGGATCCGCCGGTAGCCGCCAGAAAAATCTGCGAGTTAACCATGCCATTGTCCCCTCCTCTGCAATTTAACGCGCAGCCCACGCTCTGTCGTCGATTCTGCATCTTCTGCCGCCGGGAAAACGCCGACCAGTCAGGACGACGATATGTCGCTTCAACCGTGGCCGCAGTTCAACAGACGTCGCCTTGTTATGCTTATTCGCGCCAATCGCTTGTTTGATTACATGCCAGACAAAATTTGGAACGCTGGCCCGCGTCTACGGCGACCAACAGGGATTTCGTTGCGCTAAGAATGAAGTTCAGCAGGAAGCGAGGCGGTGGCCGAGACCAGCACGGGCGAGAAACACGCTGGTCAAATTCAATAATTTGTCGGCCCGGCGCAGCTATTTGAGATTGCGTCAGCGGCGCACTTTGAGGAGCAATCGAAATGACCCAAGACACTGCACGACCACCGTTACCACCCTTCACGCGGGAAACTGCGATGCAGAAGGTCCGTCTGGCAGAAGACGCGTGGAACAGTCGCGACCCTCAACGCGTCGCGCTCGCCTATACACTGGACAGTCGTTGGCGCAATCGCAGTGAATTTCCACGTGGGCGCGCTGAAATCGAGACATTCCTTGAGCGCAAATGGCAACGGGAACTCGACTACCGGTTGATCAAGGAGCTGTGGGCCCATGACACCCATAGAATTGCTGTGCGATTCGCCTACGAGTGGCGCGACCGCGACGACAACTGGTTCCGATCCTATGGCAACGAGAACTGGGAGTTCGACGAACACGGCCTGATGCGGCTGCGTTTTGCCAGCATCAACGATTTACCGATTGCCACGGCTGACCGCCAATTTCACTGGCCGCAAGGCCGACGCCCCGACGATCATCCGGGCCTGAGCGATCTGGGATTGTGAGTGCAGCTCCGGGTGCTGAAACGGGGCGCGGACGCAATCCAGCGGCTGCTAATGTAGTTCGTGCGACCGAAAGCGGTTTTCGTGGTGAATATCCCGGTCGTCGTCACGGGGACACATTAAGTTGCGCAGACGCAAGTGCTGCCGTGTATGGGTGGGTTCGTCGCTCCGCGAAGCCATCAATGAGAAGGCCTGTTGGCGCCGAAGCAGATTTGAGCCATTTCCGGGACGTGCGCCGGTCCTTCGGTGAGCCAGCAAGACGGTTCCGAACCCCGTGCCGCTGCTGGGGTTTGAGCCAAGATTGCTGGCTTACTAGAGCAATAGCAGCGTGACTCAATCCGGGGCCGGCGCCAACACCTGATGGAGTCGCTATCGGGTGCTTGCGATTTTTATAGCGATTTTGGTATCCAACAAGCGTATGCAGCGATTTGAGGGCGGCTGTAGAAAGCTGACCCCGCAAAACTAACATGACGCCCCAAAGCCGTGTTTTAGTCCGGCTTGGAAGCGTCGGCATCGCGTGATCTCCGCCATTGCCCGGGAGACCTGCCGACTAGCCGCTTGAAAGCCGCGCCAAACGACGCCTGGCTGCCATAGCCGACCGATAGTGCCAGTTCGGTGAGTTTGGTATCAGGATTGTTCAGCGCAAGGGCCTGAGCCCGTTCAATTCGGCACTGCGTAAGTGCAGCGTGAGGAGTCATGCCGGTACTTTCCTTAAAAGCCCGACAGAATTGTGAGGGACTCAAGCCTGCGATACCCGCAAGTTCCTTTAAATCGACGTCGCGTTCAAGGTTGGCCCACATGTGTTGGCGCCGACACGAAAGTGAGCCATTTCCAAGCAGCGCGCCGACGTTATGCTGAGCCAGTCCGAGCCTCCTACGAACCGCGTCACCCCTGTAAATCTCCTCAATTTATCCGGCTCACTCAAACGCCGGCAAGGTGGCTCAATTTGAGACCGGCGCCAACAATACTGGTCACGTGAAGTTTGCGTGTCTGCGGAAGGTAATCAGATCAGTTTCGCCGACTGCATCGTCGCAGGTTCCACTGATTGTGGGTGTACCGGAGATGATTGCTTGTGTTATTCGCCCAAGGGCGACAAACAGAGACGTAGGCCGGCTGATTCAAAAGAGCGGAGTTGCAAGCAAGGCCCCAACAGTTCATGCGGGTAGGAATTTCGTCGCTATCCTATGGCAGCATGCTGCTAGCGCCTGGCAGAGATGCCGCCCACGCGCTAGCCTGGTCTCGAAGCGGGCAAAACCCCGATGGTGCTCGATTTCCCGGATGTGCGCGGTTATGTTTGCACATGCCGGGCCGTGGTAACGCCCCGTCTCGTCACGTAATCAACGGGTATCATCGTCAAGTCATGAGCACGCTCATCCGCAACACCGACGCTGTTCTTGTTATTGTCGACATCAGTGGCTACACGCGCTTCGTGCAGCAACGCCCGGTCAGTCTCGAACACGCAGAGTCCATCGTAACTGAGCTGATCGAGTCCATCATCGACCAGGCAAGTAATCCTCTGGTGGTCAACAAACTGGAGGGTGACGCGGCGCTGCTTTACGCGGAAACGCACGGTGACCGGGGCGTAGCGATAGCCAGCGTTGTTGGGCAGCTTGCTCGGTTTTTTTCGGTCTTTTCCAGCAGCCTTGATCGCATCAAGGCCGCCCGCAGTCGCTGTAATTGTGATGCCTGTCCGACAGGTTCCTCGGGTCCGCTCCGTTGGTGATGCAGTCAGCGCAGTTAGATTTTTCGAGCGCGGTATTAGCAGAACCTGCTACGAGAAAATTGGGCGCTTGAATTATCTGGATAACGGATTGCTTCCGAAAATGCTGCGAACCAGATAAGTATGCGGACTCCAATCAGATGCTATCAGGCATTCGCGCGGGATTTCTCTATCAGGATCTCTTTCACGTTGCCGTTTGCCGTAAAGCTTGCGATGAGAAGGTAGGGAGCGAGCACGGAAGTTCCGCCAACTAAGCCCAGGAAGCCAAGGGCTAATCCGGTAGGCGAGAAGTGATGGCGCCAAGCCAGCCAAAATCCGGAAAGAATGAGCAGGCAACTGAAGTCAACGTTGAACTGACCGGGCCAGGTCATTCGGAATATGTCACCGAAAAAAATCGGTAGGAGATTCCAGCCCTGATTTGTTCCTACGACACCCGTATAGGCAAATAGGACGACGATCATAATCAGCAAGAGTATTCGGAACGCGCCCATATATTCAGATCCCCTACCGCTCAAATGTTTTGGGGCGGCATGTGATGTCGCCAATCGGCCTGGTGAACGATATTTCAGGCTGCCCGTTCACGCCAATTACCTCTGAGGTCATCGAGCGTCGTAAGCGGTGGCTCGCGTGGCCAAGGCTGGCGGGCAGTCTTCGAAGCTGAATCTAGGCACCAAAAACGTAAATTGCCGACTAGCAGTCGCGCAACAGCTATCGATTTCTCCATCGGTCGTATAGACGCCGAAGCGTTTGCGCTACACAAACTGGTAGCCTGCATTCCATATCTGCTTTCAGCGTGCAATTCGTAGTTTTCGTTCCATGGGTGGGGGACGCAAAGGTTGATGACTCTGTCTGTCGTCATCCGGCCGCTTTATCACTGTCCGCGGAAATAAGAAAGTTCCGGCTAGCCGCCCGTCAGTTAACAACACAGTTGGCGTATGCGGGTTGTTCCGTGCGCAATGGCCGCTATGGCGTTGGGGGGAGATGACCAACTGAGGCGGTTAGCCGGACAAGGAAGCCCCAAACACCGAGCCGTTTGCGAGAGGGGGAGTTATAACCCCGCAAATGGGGAGTGACGATGCGGAAACTTCGTAGCGGCCCCGCATAGTCATGGCTAAACCGGACCGACAGGTCCAATATAGGTTGGCGCGAGAAAAGCTGTCAAGCGTCTCGTGTGGTCTTGGCCAACGTAGTCGCCGCGGCTGTTTCTGCACTGGTATTGTTTGAACGATTAAGAACTCTGTGGTGAAAGTAATGCTTGAGCGACGCGCAAAGCGAAGTATCGAAAATCCGTAGTAACGGCAGTATTCAACTCTTTGCGGTGGATCTTCGTCCTCGTTGGAAAATCACGATAGAGAGCAGGCATTCCCCGCGCAACAGACCATCATTGATGGGAGGATCCATGACGACCTTCGATTCCTATGCAAGCAAATATCGACACCTGCGCATGGAGCGCCGTGACGGCATCCTCCAGATCACTTTGCATTCTGATGGCCAGACGTTGCGCTGGGGAAGCGGACCCCACGGAGAGTTTGGCCCGGCATTTCGCGACATCGGTGCAGATCCGGACAACAAGGTCATTATCATGACCGGCGTCGGCGATGCCTTCATTGAAGCGGTGGACTCGTCCAATGTTGGCAAACGCCTGCCGACATCGGAAATGTCACCGCGGACCTGGAACCAAATCTACTGGAACGTTAAACAGCTACTGATGAATCTGCTCGAAATCGAAGTGCCGATGATCGCGGCGGTCAACGGCCCGGTTTCGATTCACGCTGAATTGGCCGTGCTCTGTGACATTGTGCTCGCATGTTGAACATGCGTCATTTCAGGATGCGCCCCATTTCCCTAACGGACTCGTCCCGGGCGACGGGGTGCACGTAATTTGGCCCTTGGTACTGGGTATCAACCGTGGGCGCTACTTTCTGCTGACCGGTCAGACACTTTCTGCGCGGCGCGCTGAGGAGATGGGCGTAGTGAACGAAGTGCTGCCTGCGGATAAATTGCTCGCGCGTGCGTGGGAACTGGCTGAGCAACTGGCGGGCCAACCGCCGCTCACGCTGCGTTATGCGCGCATCCTTTTGACTCAGCGATTGAAGCAGCTGATGCTGGAGCAACTTGGACATGGTCTGGCCCTGCTGGGCTTGGGCGCGAATGACTATTGGCCTGCGGGGTGAAGGAGTTTTTTTGCAGACACATATAGTCCTGATAGCGGCCGCGACCGTGAGGGTAAGCCGACATGAATCTTAATGGCATCAAAGCGCTGACCTTCGACACCGGCGGTACCATCCTCGACTGGCACTCGGGAGTGCGTGCCGCACTCGCATTGGCCGGCGCCAGACACGGGGTGAGCAAGGACTGGTCTGCACTCGCCAACGAATTTCGAAGTCGGTCGCTGAAGCGGATGCTGAATCACGGTGAACTAGCGCCCGCCACCTTGAATTTCGACGACGTGCATCGCGAAACGCTGGAGCAGTTGCTAGCCGACCATGAGCTCGAGATGTTCTCCGCAGAAGATCGGCACGGTATCTGGTGGGACGCGATTCACAATCTTGCTTGCTGGCCAGATTTTCCGAGCACGCTTCCAGTCCTGCGCAGAAAGCTTCTATGCGTTTCGTTCACCATTCTGAGCTTCCGCATCATCATGGACACTGCCAGGCGCAATAGCCTTAGTTGGGATGCAGTGATCTCCTGTGAGGCTATAGGCAAATACAAGCTATTGCCTGAAGCCTACCTGACCTGCGCCAGATACCTTCAGCTGGACCCTTCCGAATGTTGCATGGTTGCTTGCCACAATTTTGATCTCAATGCCGCGAAAGCATGCGGCTTTATGACTGCCTTCGTCCGTCGCCCTGACGAGTGGGGTGCCGGCGGGCCACCCGACCCAACCCCTGACCCCCGACACGATATTGTTGTGGATACGTTTCCGGATCTGGCTCGTATTTTGGGATGCAGCTAAGCGCTTCTTCGATTTCGCTGCAGGCAACTTCGATCTCGCTACCTGGCTTACAAAGACGACGTTTTCGTGCATTCACGTATAAGTTCTCGCAAACGCATGGGAAAGGCGGGGGACGGTTTCGTCTGATGCTTGTTGGATTTCAGCGGCAGATAGCGTGGCAATTGCGCGGACGCGGCAGGGTTCGCATGGGCCAGGCCGCACACCGAGCGGCCTGGCGTTTTATGCTTTGAGCGATGAGCCGGAAAGGGCTCAACCTCCCTGGAGTCTTCTCACTACCTCAAGGGTATGCTCCGGTTCAGGGCGCACGGTGTAGTCCGGGTCGACATCGACCGCGCGCACAATCCCGTTGCTGTCGATCACGAAGCGACCGGGCATAGGCAGCGTCCAGCTGTCATCGCCATCGAACTTCGGCAGGTCAATGCCAAAGCTGCTATAAATCGCCTCGAGATCGGTTGGCAATTTGAATCTCAGACCGAGCTTTGCCGCATAGGCGTTGTTAGGATCGCTCAGAATGTCGAAGCTGAGATTGTTCTTTTCGACAATGGAGAGCCCTAGCTCTGGCAACTGCGGTGAGAGTGCTACCAGACTTGCGCCAAGGTCCTGCAAGGGTTTTGCGATGTCCTGCAAAGCGTACAGCTCTGCAACACAATAGGGTCACCAATGACCGCGGAATACGGTCAGGACAACAGCGCCCTTGCCCAGGAGGCTTTGGGAGGAAACCGGTGCGCCGCGCATGTTGGTGAGTTGGAAGGACGGGAGTGTATCGCCCACCTTGATAACACCATCGAGGATCCCCGACGCCCGCAGGTCGGCAGTCGCCCGCTGCATGACCGCCAGTTTGTCTGGCGGGATCCTCTTCACCGCGCCGTCGCTGATCTCAGTTAATTTTTGACTCAGACTCATTTGTCCTCCTACGGACTGATTTGACGAAATAAACGTAGCATCCGCCACTATTAAGTCGACTGTTGCTTAATATTCGAGGTAGTCGTCGACCAGATTCGTGCGCCGCTTCTGCAAGCCAGCTCACCCAGTCGCGGCGCCGTCGACGAGGATGGCTGCAGGAATTCGGTACAGCCGCCCGGTTTGGTCCAGTGTATCAACGCTCCATTCGCCGCCAACGCCGGCGAACATCCAGCGCAGGATCTGCCACAAATCGTTGTCAACCGCGGTTTCGTCCATCGGCTCAAGCGCCTCGACGAGTGCGTAGATCTCTACACCCGACGGAAAGCGCTCACCGCTTCGGCCTAGGAAAATCAGCTCGTACGCGTTTCCTGAGGGGCCACGCAGATATCCAGGCCTGTCCATTGCCAGGTCATCGAGTGCAAACATTCGGACGAAGAAGGCGCGGAATTCCGGGTAGTGGGCAAGTCGGTCCTCGCGTAACACATGCACCCGACGTACATCGTTATGCGTGACTGCCTCTGGCGCGCAAACACTGACGTTCATGTTACGGCTCTCAGGTGATGACCGTTCACAAACTCAACGATCCTCGCGGCAATTTCGGGCCCTGAGTCTTCCTGCAGGAAGTGCCGGCCGGTCACAAAATAAGGGCCCTCGGCTTGCGGGAGAAGCGCTTTGAATCTTTGCGGGAAAATCTCCGGATTGAAGGTATCGTCCCCGCGACCCCAGATCAGCAGTGTGGGCAAGGTGCAGGACGTCAGTTGATCTTCTAACCATGAAAATCGACTCATTGCCCGTGCTGCGTTGTCGATGGGGATCCAGCGTGGCCAGGCCCAGGTCAACAATCTGTCGGCCGGGTCGGGCAGCACGAACTCATATGCCGCCTGTGCCTCTTCGCGGAAGCGCTCACGATCAACCACCGACAGGTAGAGGCCGCGCTTTACGAGCGCCGCGTGCCGGCCAAGCAAATAGGGTCCGACCAGCGGGGCATGCATGGTCCGCCACGGGAACATCCGCGTATGGAATTCGGACGGAGGCATGGGCCAGGCCCACGTACTCATCAGCACAAGGCTGTGCATGCGATTGAGATTTGAGAGCGCGAAGCCGAGACCGGTAGGTCCTCCCCAGTCATGACAAACCAAGGTGACGCGCTGCAAATCGAGGCTGCGGAGCAGGGCAGTCAGATTCGCGATATGGCCGTCGAGTGTATGAGCTTGTTCAATGCTCGGCTTTTCGGACAGCCCGAAGCCGATCATGTCGGGCACGATCACGCGATAACCCGCCGCAGTGAGCGGCGCGATAAATTCACGATACAGGTAGCCCCAGGTGGGGTTGCCGTGAAGGAGGACGACAGGGTCGCCTTGGCCCTCGTCGATATAGTGCATGCGGTAGCCGTTCACACGTGCATACCTTGGTCGATAAGGCCATTGCGCACGTAGCCAATCGGGCAGCGCGATGCCGTCAGCGCTGCTGCTGAGTGCCGGCACTCGTTGACTAGTCACACAGGATACCCGGGTGTGCTCGCAGCTAGTCCGTCGAACGAATTCAGCAGTCGAAGGCGCCAGGCCGCAACAGCGTCATCGTCGGCCAGCAGCTTGAAGGGACTTATACAGCGCGCCCATTGAAAGGCCCCGAATACGATGTAGTCGGCATAGGCGGGATGAGTACCGGCCAGGTAGGGCTGGAGCTGAAGGACGGCGCGCAGAGGCTCCAAAGTCTGACGGAAACTCAGCACGGCTTCGTCTCGACCAGCACTGACTTCTTCGAGTGGTTTGCCAAAGACCTTTTCGCGTGTGGTGCGGAAGTACTCCCGGTCCTGTGGTGCCACGTGCGCGTGAATGTCGGATATGACGAGCGGGGCCAGGGCCGGATGGAGCACTTTGTCGGTCCACGCGTTCAGAAACCGCGTGACAGACATTCCGACATCGCCGCCGAACAACGATGGCCTATCTGGATAGTGCGTTTCGAGGTGAACAGCAATTGCCCATGAGTCGATGACGGTCGTGTCCCCATCAACCAGCACCGGGACCCGCCCCTGACCAGAAAATGCGATCTCGTCCTTATCGGTGAACCTCCAGGGCAAAGTTTCGACGGCCAATTCTTTGTGCGCGAGTGCTAGCTTCGTGCGCCAGCAGAACGGGCTGAACCGTCGATCAGGATCGGCACCCGCCAAATCGTAAAGCCGGAGAGCTGGCATATTCGAACCTCTTGGCGTAGGGGACCCCGAAGACATCGACCGGTGTGATATTTCTTCTACCATGATACCGGACCACGCGGTCCATAATAAATCAAAAAAATGCTACTTAAGCGCCGACATGATCACGCCGACGATTTCCGTCATTGCTCGATGACTGGTGCCCGCTTTGACCATGGTACGGAGTCCACTCAAGCTCGATAACAAGTAGCGTCCGAGAACATTGGGGTCTTTGTCGAGGGGAATGGATCCGTCGGACTGCGCTTGCTTGACCGCAGCGACGAATACCTGCGTCACCCGCTTGGCGCCGTCGCCGATCAGCTCTCTGATACGGGGATCGCGAGCGGAGAACTCGGTCGCCACATTTACGATCATGCAACCGCGTGGGTCTTTGGACGAAAGGACTTCTTCGGCGGCCCCCATCAATACGCTCTCGATGAACTCCCAGCCGGAATCGCCAGCGCGCAGGCGCGAACGCAGATTCGACGTCACATTGTCGCAGTAATGCGACAGCGCCCGTTGGAAGGCCTCATGCTTGCTATTGAATGCCTGGTAGAAACTGCTCTTTGATAGTCCGGTGGCGTCGAGTAGATCGCGCAGAGAGGTTCCCTCATAACCCCGACGCCAGAACGCCTGCATGGTGGCGTCCAAGGCGACGTCGGGTTCGTACTCAAGGGGGCGTCCAGCATTCATTGGCTGATTATGTGCTCCGGCGCGTTGTCTTCAAAGCTTAACGATGCACGTGCCAGGGCCAATAGACAATTTAGAAGGCTGTGTCTATATTGGACCAATCGGGCCGTAATTATAAAAAACGTAACTGCCAATCTTGTTCGTCCCCTAATCGAGGTTTCAAATGATTGATTTATATACATCTTCGACGCCCAATGGATGGAAGGCATCGGTCATGCTGGAAGAAATCGGGATGCCATATACCGTCCATCCCATAAGCCTCAGCCAGGGTGAACAGAAATCGCCTAAATTTCTTGCGGTCAATCCCAATGGTCGCATTCCCGCTATCGTTGACAGGGCGAACGGTGACTTCGCCGTATTCGAAAGCGGTGCAATCCTGCTTTACCTCGCCAAGAAGAGTGGCAAGCTACTACCCAAGGACGACAAGGGCGAATCCCACGTCACCCAATGGTTGATGTTCCAAATGGGCGGCGTCGGCCCGATGATGGGGCAGGCCAATGTGTTCTATCGCTACTTTCCGGAGAAAATCCAGCCGGCCATTGATCGCTATCAGAACGAAGGCCGGCGTTTATTCGAAGTCCTGAATGGGCAGCTCAAGGGCCGCGAGTATCTTTGCGACGAGTACAGCATCGCGGATATCGCAAACTGGTGCTGGGTGCGCATTCATGCCTGGAGTGGCATCGACGTCACTGGCTTGGATGATCTGCAGGCTTGGCTCGCCCGGCTTGAGGCACGTCCTGCTTGCCAGCGAGGTATCGTCGTGCCCGAACCGCTCGTTCTCGAAGGGGTAGTCGACATGGCCAAGAAGATCTTGACCAAATAGGCGCACTTTTCACGAGCACTGGGCCAAAGCGGCCAGCGCACCCAAGCAATGTCAGGAATGCGAAGAATGCTTACTTACCTTTCGCCCGCTGAAATCATCCACCATGAAGGGCTGCGGATAGTTCTTGTGCAAGGCATGCCCAGCCCGTGGGGGCAGGCGGCCAAAACTATCCTCGAGATCAAAGGGCTCGACTATGTCGCGGCACCCTTGGCCGTCGGTGGAACCAATGACGAAATCGTCGCCTGGTGCGGCGAGAACAGTGGCCCGATTGTCGCCTGGGCGGACGAAAAGCCGGTCCACCGCTGGCTCGACATCCTCCACCTGGCTGAGCGCTTGGCACCCACTCCTGCGCTCATTCCAAGCGACGCGAGTCGACGCGCGCTCATGATTGGTCTTTCCAATGAGATCTGCGGCGAACTTGGCATCGGATGGAACCGCCGCCTGCAACTATTCGCACCCGCGATGAAAGCCGAGACCCCGCCCGAAGGGGTCGCGCGGATGAGTGGCAAGTACGGCTATAACGAATCGGATGCGGAAATTGCAGGCGCCCGTGTCGCTGGCAGCCTTCGGGCATTGACTACGCAGCTTAGATCGCAGCGCGAGCGCGGTTCGCAGTTTTTCATCGGCGACAGGCTCAGTGCCCTCGATATCTATTGGGCATCGTTCATGAACCTTCTAGCGCCGCTGCCGAAGGAAAACTGTCCGATGCCTGAAGATTGGCGGCCGGCATTTGTTGCTACAGATCCGAAGATTGTCGAGGCCTTGGATCCCCTGTTGGTTGAGCATAGGGACCGAATATTCTGGGCCTACTTTCGCAATCCGATGGAGTTTTGATGGGTTGTCCCATCTGCACAACCGGCGGCAGGCGAACACTCGTCGTGGTGTAAAGGCGGGCCGTTCGAAGTTCCATCCGGCATGACATACAGAATCTACGGCGATGAACTGAGTCTGTTCACGCGCAAGCTCGAGTGCGCTTGCTTGTTCTATGGGCTCGATTTTGAGCGATGTGACAAGACCCGCGAAAACGCAGCGCATATTGAGCAGCGTGCGGGCACACACCAGGTTCCGGTCTTACACACGCCAGAGAACTGGATGCTCTCAGACACCACTCCTATTCTCGCTCTGTTGGACGCCCGTCACCCCGGACGAGAAATGTTTCCGCCAGGCTTGTATGGTGCTATTGCGCATATCCTAAATAACTGATCCAAATTTTGCGACACTGGGGGAGTTGCCTGGAAAGGGACTGGCCGCGCTTAGAAATGCTCGCACGGCGGCCATAAGTTTATCCATTGTTGGATAGCCGATAGTTACGGGTGATGTTGTCATGGAGTTGCTTCCAGAGCTTTTCGATGTCGTTCACCCAGGGCTGATAGGCTGGCTGAAAGAGGATCTCAAACTTCGGGTTATAGTTCAGCCAGGCTTGCGCCAGATTGGATTTGTGGATGATGTAGTTATCTGCAATTAGCACGATCTGTCGGGCGCTGCGGTAGGTCCGTTTCAGGCACTCTAACCGGCACAAGAATAGATCTGTATTTTTGCGTTCGCCCTCGACGTAGTCCACGCGGCCTGTTCGTGCATGCAAGGCACCAGCGAGATAGCGTTTCTGATTCTTGCAGGGTGTCGGGACCGTCTGCTGTTGCCCGAGCGGCGACCAGAGGAAGCCGATTTTGGGATTCAGGTCGATATCGACTTCGTCCACATAGAAAATCTCGACGCCGGACTTAGGCGAGTCCAGTCTTTGCTTGATCGCCCGCAACCGCTGTGCCGAGGCGGGATGCGAGATCCGCAACGTCGGCCGAGCACGACGCCAGCGCAGACCTATTTTGGGTAATTCCCGGCGCACCGTCGAAGCATGAACGGGACGCTCGAGCAGCGAAGAGAGCGTGAGCGCGAGCATCTCACTGGTCCAGGTGCTGCGAAGATAGCCGTAATCACCGGGCGGTTGTCCGACGAGTTCTAACAAGGTTTCCCGTAGCGTCTCATCGACGGTATAGGCCGGGCGACCCGAGTGACAGACTGCCAGAGCGGCTTCGCCGAGCGTCATAAAAGCCGCTGCCCATCGATAAACCGTTGAACGGGCAACCAATAGACCCTCGGCAATCTGCGTGACGGCAACCCCGGACGCCAATTGCAATACGCCTTGGGCGCGCCTGACTTGCCGCGCCTCCGAGCATCGCTGCACAAGCCGTTGCAGGCGGCGCTTCTGTGGGCGGCTCAATATCAATAAACTGCTCATGCTCAGGTGACCTCTCTCGGTATAGGTGTTTGATTGACACAACCTCCGATCACCGAATGTCACCTGAGTTCTATATCTGATCGATCTTTTCGAACGCCTATTTAGCGCCCTACGTACATCCAGTACCGGCACGGCGGTGCTGGATGTACGTCTCATTTAGTGCAGGAATTTACTCGTTCAACCCCAGCAAGACCGCCGCTTCCTGCCGCGCCCGCTCCGGGCCGCTGAGCAGCTGAACCAGTAATGCAAGCCGAGCAGAACGGTGAAACCCGTGCCATCGTGGACTTCGGTTGTGTTGCTCGCCATGAAGGCACCGACTTCGGCAAGATGGGCCTCGCGCGACAGGCGTAGAGCGCCACCGGGCAAGGCAGAATTTTTGCGGCGGCCGTCAGTGGTTTTGATTACACCCTGGTCGGGGTGTTCGGTTCAGGGTTTGACCTGGGCTTGCTCAGTGAATTCCACTACGACGAACGTGGCGATCGCGCCCTTCAATCACGATGTGTATGTCGGCGCGCGGCTGGCGGTCAATTACGCTTCCAACAGCCAGGTTTTGAGTGGCGTGGTGGTCGATGTGCAAAACGGCGGCGAGTTTTTTAGTGTCGAGGCGAGCCGTCGATTTGGCGATCATTGGCGGCTGGAATTGGAACTGCGGGTGCTGATGAATATCGCCCCGACGGACGTGTTCTATGGCACGCGTCACGACGACTATGTGCAGGTGGAACTCGCTCGCTTCTTTTTAGGGCGTGCCGCGCCGCGCGAGCACAGCGTATATCGTGTGTAGCAAGGGTGTCCAAGCCCAATAGCTATCGTCCCCATGCGATACTCCGTGATCCCAAGATTGCGGATATGTGCAGTTCGTGGAAACCGTTTTGCACAATGTGTTGGTCTTTCTGATCGCGGCGGTCGCCGTGGTGCCCATGGCCAAGCGCCTCCGCTTGGGCGCAGTGCTCGGCTATCTGCTTGCGGGGCTGTTGATCGGGCCGTGGGGATTGCGGCTGATTCTCGACGCCGAGGTCATTCTGCATTTCGCCGAGTTCGGCGTCGTGTTGCTTTTATTCCTCATCGGCCTCGAACTCAATCCACGTCGGCTGTGGGACATGCGCCGCGCTATCGTTGGCGCCGGTTTGTCGCAGTTAGTGATGACGGTGGCGCCTTTATTGGCATTGGCGATACTGGCCGGCATGACAACCGGCAGCGCCCTGGTCACAGCTTGCGTGCTGGCGCTGTCGTCTACGCCGTTTGCCTTGCAGATCCTGCATGAGCGGCGCTGGGCTGAAACGCCGACGGGTAAAACAGCCTTTTCAATACTCCTGTTTCAGGATATCGCCGTCATTCCGCTGTTAGCGCTGCTGCCTGCACTCAGAACTCGCGCCGTGACATGGCTCAGCTCGGTCAGTTTAACGATCAAACACGATGGGATGAATCTCACCGGGTTCCGCAGTCACCTCAGCACCGCAACATCTATAAGGAAAGCGGGCGTTGACGGTGCCATTGAGGTTGTCTTCCCAAGCGTCGATGGCGTTCTGAAACGCCGGCAGCAAGCCCGACGGGCCATGGCTCTCGGTGAATGTCATCAATTCGTTGGCCGCAGCCGGATTAAAGTTCGCCATAGTCGATCCTTTGTGTGTTGAGGCCCGTGCGCACCCCTACACTCGCCCTGTTGCACCGTGTCGAGGTAGGGGCTGCACAAACGCTATCTGCTTCGACGTCGAGGGACACGGGACATACACGATGGCGATGTGGTGGAGGTGTATAACAATCGCGGTAGCTTTGAGGCGCACGGGTGAGTGACGACGTCAACGCTGGCTTGTTGATGGCTACGCTGGGTTACTGGCGGTAATTTAATCGCGGTACGGTCAATGTCGTGAGCTCGCCGGAGTTCGCCAATCTGGGACATGCGCCGAGCTTCTTCGATGCTTTAAACGGCGTCATCAAAATCCGTCTGCTAAATGGCACGACACAGCGCAGTGCGCGGCAAGACCTGTGTCGTACGCTTGCACAACGGGGGCGGTGCGTCCACAGTTCGCGGAGCTTCGCGAACCAATATCTCCCGCTCACGTCTGACCGAAAGACCTCGGCGAAACAGGACCCGACCATGACCTGCCTCAAGATATCCGAGCTCGGGCCTTATGCCCGAGCAGTCACGCGCGCGCCGCTACTAGTTCCGTGCATCTCGCACAGCGTGACCACGTTCGAAAGCCCGCTGCGCGCCGTGCACGTTGATCGTGCTCTTCAGTTCGGAAGGCTGCAACGGCTGCCCGCCTGCAAATGCGTAGTTGTCGAGCCTTCGGAATTCGGAGGGCTGCTGGTCGCAATACTTACCGGTGACGTTTCATGTGACGTTTTGGGACTCGCTCGGCTGGCGCGACCGCTCCGCGAGCGAGCAGTTTGATGCGCGGCATGCCACGCCGAAGCGTCCGTGTACACCCGGGTGTTTTTTCGCAGTCAAAGAACGACTCAGCTGGCGCCGGTCGCCGCATGTGTATGAACAACTTCCCGATACAGCGTCTGGCGTGCTCAAACTTGGGATGACGGATACGACCGCCGACATCGCGTTCACCAGTGCACAACCGAGCGTGCAACCGATGGTCGCACTGGCGTGACTTCGAGCCGGCCAATCCACTGCGGTCAGTCGCGGCGAAAACGCGGGCAGGACGCTAGGTCACGAGTTTGTCGTGACACAGCTGCAAGCGGCCCCCATGAACGACACCCAGGGCACCTGGCATGCATCGTTCGTCGTGACCGCGGACGAGTTCGCGGACCACGAGGCGGCGGCGGTGTGGGTGCTCGACGCTAATGTGCAGCCCATCCAGGCAATCGGTGGCTGGTTGTCCAACGCACACACCACGTATGAGAGGCTCGATTGAACATGTCCACGCATTCATCTGTCGTGCGCGCGCTGATCGCGTTCGTGGCATTGGTCTTCGCAATGTTCGTCCACGCCGGTTCATCGGCGACGGTCGCGCTCGGCGGATACGACGTCGTCAGCTACCGCACTGCATCCGGACCGGTCCTCGGAACCACTGCCATCACCACGGTATACGCAGCGCACGAATATCGCTTCATCACCGAGGAAAATCGGACGCAGTTTCTCGGCAACCCAGGCAGGTATCTGCCCCGCTACGACGGTTGGTGCGCAACCAGTCTGTCGATGGGGCGCCTCGTGGTCCCCGACTACACCAATTTCAAACTCGAAGACGGCAGCTTGTTGTTGTTTGAGCACGATGGTTTCACCAACGGCCACACTCTGTGGGACACAGATCCGAAGGGGTTCCGCGCGCGCGCCGACCAGCACGCGGTTGACCTGCTGAAGTGATGGGGTTGCGAAGATTCGCTTGCGCTTGCTTCGTAGCTGCAAGCTGGATCGCGACCAGCGCAGGCGCCAACGAACCGATCCGGCTGGGCTACCTCACGGAAGAACCCGGCCCTGCAATGGCACAACTGCTCGCTGAAATCCTGGGACCGCTCGGTGAGATACAGCTGCGGCCCTACGCCGACGTGACACGTTTTTATCAGGACCTGAGCAACAATGAGCTCGAACTTGGTCTGGCGGAAGAACCGGAGCGACCCATCGATGGCATCTTCTGGATCGCGGCGATTTATCCGAGCGTGCTGCACATATTGGCATCCACCGCGCAACCGGCCAATGATCTGAAACAGATTCTCGCAACCGCCGATTTGTATACCGGACCGCCAGGCGGGGTTGCACAACGCCTCGCCTCGTCGCTGAGGCACCAATACCGGCTCCGCCCGGTGACCGCGGTTGATGCGCCCGCACCAGCGGTTCCAGGCACTAGTGATCCAGCGGCCTACTTTGTGTTTGGGGGTTTCTTACCCGACGACGCGCGCGGGCGCCTGCAAGGCTACCGGCTGGTAAGCCTGCAAGGTTCGAGCAAGCCGACGGCGCAGTCGGTTGCCGACGGGATCGGCATGCGCTTCCCGCAGTTCCGGCCGTTCGTACTACCGTCGGACATCTACCCTGAGCTCAGCCGTGACAGCGTCCAAACCGTCGCAATCTCGATCCTGCTGCTCGCCGGCGCCGACGTGGCGCATCAGGCGGCGTACTCAATTGCCGAATTGGTGCAGAACAACGCGGGCCGGATTGCCGATCTGTACCCGCTGGCGCGACAGACTCGAGACATGACCGATGTACACGTGGTCCCGATCCATCCCGGCGCTCGCGACTACACCAACCGTCTTCAGCCGAACTTCCTGGAACGCCATGCGAACCTCTTCACATTGGCTGTTTCGATATTGGCTATCGTAGCCAGTAGTCTGGCGGGATGGTGGCGACACGCGAAGCAGAAACGCAAAGATCGACTGGATAGGTACTACGCCAAAGCACTCGAGCTGCGCGCGGCCGTCACTCCGGACAACGGCGCTGCGATCGACGCACAACTCGTCGCGCTGCAGGGCGAAGTGCTCGATCTGCTGGTCAATGAAGGCATCGATGCGGACGGTTCGCTCGTGGCACTCCTGCTTCTGACGAATCGAATCATGGATGAGGCGAACGCACGGGCAGGTGGTTGACAACGCTGGGCGACTTGCTCATGGTCGCAGCGTACATCCAAGTTCGGAGCGACAAATCATGCTGACGGCATTGGTGACCAGCGGCACCGAAGGAGTCGGTGGAGGCCTCGCTGAGGGCCTCGCGGCGGCCGGCATGCGGGTTTACTTTACCGAGCACCGCCGAGCGGCTGGCTCAGACGGCGTCGTCGCCCAGCAAGTTTGGCGGCAAGGTCATCGCGCGGCAAACGGACCGTCAGCACGACGGTCAGGTTGCCGCGCTCATCTACTAGATCAATCGTAGCCACTCAATTGACCTGTTGGTGAATAACGTCCGGAACGGCCGCGAGAACATGGTTGTTGGCTCCGATTCCAGATTGAGCCACCCTGCCAATGCCGCAGTGAGCCGGACAATATCCCCAGATGAGCAGAGGCGATGCGGCTCGGGAGCTGATTGAAGTGGCTCACTGGAACGTTGGCGTGCCACTCGAAAGTGGCTCAAATCCGCGTCGGCGCCAACAACCAGAGTCAACAGGCTCGCGAGCATGGCGATGAAGGTGGCGCGGTGGGGATGTGTGTTTGTTGGTATGGCGTTCATGTCGGTGCTTGAGGTGTTTAACTATTCAGCCTTGCTTGGGGAGTAGTTCGTTGTCCCGTGGTGATTGATTACACGCTCGGGCAAAATTGTCGTTCGGCGCTGCCGGTCCACGCGCGCTTGTAACCAAAGGCCCCTGTGTAACGAATGAAGAGTAACGGGCAGACAGAGAGCACCGAGCGGCGCCTGAGTGATTTGCTGCCGCAGGGGCTCGCCGGAGATGCCCGTGCCTATCAGACCTTCCTGCAGGAGTTAAGCGCCTACCTGCGCGGCTTTTTGCGGCGTCGCTTGAGAGGGCTGCCCGATGATGTGGAAGATCTGCTGCAGGAGACCTTGTTGGCACTACATAACCAGCGGCATACCTACGATGCCGCGCAACCGTTGACGGCTTGGATACACGCAATTGCCAAATACAAACTCATCGACATGTCACGCCGCCGCGCCTTACGCGAGCAGCTGCACGAGCCGCAGGACGATGATCTCGAGATTTTTTCCAGTGCCGATCTCGATGCGGCCGAGGCGCGCCATGACCTGGGGCTATTTCTCGATCAGTTGCCGCACCAGCAACGTCTGCCGATAGTGCATATGAAGCTGCAGGGCTTGTCGGTGGCTGAAGCAGCGGCAGCATGCGGTATGCCGGAGTCGGGCGTCAAAGTTGGTGTGCACCGCGGACTGAAAGCGCTGGCATTGCTGATGGGAGCCAAGCATGAAGACTGAGGATTTTGTGGCGATGCTCGCGCGCGGCAATGCTGGCATTGTGCCGCCCGCCTATGGGCGCCGTTTCGTGGTCGGACTTGGTCTGGGTACTGCGGCTAGCGGTTTATTGTTGGCAGGCATGCTCGATATTCGCGTGGATCTCGCCGCCGCCCTGCGCTTACCCATGTTCTGGGTCAAATCGGGCTTTGCTGCCAGCCTCATGCTGGCGAGCCTCATGTATGCCCTGCGGCTGTCGCGACCAGGGACACCCGTGGGCCACGCCCCGGGCGCCATTGCCGAACCTATCGCTGCAATCTGGTTGCTGGCAATTCTCAGCTTGATCGCCCCCGGAGTATAGGCAGCATAATCGCCGTCTACTTCGACATTGAGGTTGAAAAAGGGGCGTTGCGCGCTGACGCCAAGGAACGAATGGCTTCAACGACAGCCGGTGATGTCGGGTTTGCAACGGAATTTCGGGAACGCAAGGGGTCGGCGGCGTGGATTGAGTGGGTCGTTCGGGGGACATGGTGTCTTCTCGGGCCCGCCGGCGTGAGCGAAAAAGAGCCGGGTGTCAGGCCAGCCTCGCGTCCGTGCGTCAGAGAGGGGTCTGCCGTCAGCCTGGCTGCTTTTGGCCCGACAATTCTTGTTGCGGCGGCGCTCGGGCGAACGGTCTGAAGGCGGGCGTCGTGGGCTCGGCGCGCACGTCGATGTGCTCAAGGACCCGCTTGATCACGATGGTTCGGGAGCGTCCGGAAACCGGAAAAATAGAAGCGGGGGTCGGGGGTCTCCTTCGGGTCGATGACGGCCCTTCGCTGCGGCGCAGCATGCCCTGCGGAGCTCGTGTCGATGGGGCGCTGTAGCGCGCGAGGCTTCGGATACGCGCCCCGGCGTGCGCTCGCCAGACCACGAGACCTGCTTAACTTGTACCGTTGGTACTCGGTCGGTGGCGGCTCTAATCTCAACGGTGCGTGCTCAAACCTGGGCCCGAAGAGGCTACTTGCTGTCCCCGCCGCCTTTCAGTGACTATTTTAACGGTCGCGCATTCGTCGACGTTCGTCCGCGTTAGATTCATGGCCGAAATTGTCATCACCGAAAAAGCCAGTCAGGCGAAAGACGTCCGCGCTGCCGTCGGCGGGCGCTATGGCGAGATCCTGCCAGCCGAGGGTCATCTACTCGACTTGCTTGAACCGCAAGACGTTGTGCCGGCATGGAAGCACTGGTCGGCCATTCTTCTTCGGCCCGAAGGCCTCTACGGCACGCGGCCTGCAGCCGGCGGCCACAAGGCCGCGAAGCTCAGCGCCATTCGCGAGGCATTGCGCACCGCTACGCGGGTCTGGCTCGCCACCGATTGTGATCGCGAGGGTCAACTGATCGGCCAGGAGATCCTCGAGCACTACAGCTATCGTGGCGAGGTCATGCGGGTGCTTTTCACGGCCCAAGATCAGCAAACTATTCGCGACGCCTTCAGTCGAGCAAAGCCGAATAGCGAATATGCCCATCTTTACGCCGCCGCCGTCGCGCGCCGGCAGGCCGACCAGATCTACAACCTATCGCTGACGCGCACGGCAACGGTCATTCTGGGCCGCGGCGCGCGGGGCGTCATCGGGATCGGCCGAGTGAAGACGCCCACCTTAGCCATCGTGTGCACGCGCGAGTTGGAGATCCGGGATTTCGTGCCGGTTGCCTATTATGAGGTTGTCGTCACTGCGAACGTTGCGGGTGGGTCATTTCAGATCGGCCACCGACCACCGGAGCGCATCGTTCGTCGCGAGCTTGCGCAGGACATCGCCCATGCGGCCGACGGTTTCGAGGGCGCGCTCGGGGTACGCGTCGAGGACAAGCGGCAAGGGCCACCGAAGTTGCACGATCTGCCTTCGCTGCAGAAATTTTGCGGCTCGCGGTTCGGCTGGACGGCGGCCAAGACGCTTGAGGTGGCGCAGGAGTTGTATGACGGCCCCAGCAAGAAAATCATCACCTATCCGCGTGCCGAGGTGCGTTACCTGCCGGAGAGCTTGATCGCCGATGTGCACAAAATCGTGGCGGGCTTGCGCGTCGGGCAATCGTTCAGCAACTTTCCAATGCCCGGACCACCCGTGATCCGAAAGGGCGCGAGCGGCACCTTCCACGACAAGGCGCTGCAGGGCGCGAGCCATCACGCGATCATTCCCAACGTCAACACCATCGAGAACCTCGGCGCACTCTGGCCGCGATTGTCGTCTGACGAGAAGAAACTGTTCGACGTTGTCGCGCGGGCCTATCTGGCCGCTGTCATGCCCGACTTTCGCTACCGGCAGACGACCGTGACGCTCGACGTTTGTGGCTTCCCTTTCCGCGCTGCGGGTCGCCAGCCCATCGAACTCGGCTGGCGCGCGGCATTGCCGGACTGGCAGCCGGACGCAGAGAAGGGCGACGAGATGCAATTGCTGCCGACGCTCGGTGACGGCGAGCGTGTACAACTGAAAGATCCGTCTGTCGAGCGAAAAGAGACCCGCGCACCGGTGCGTTACAACGAAGGGACGCTGATCGAGGCGATGCAAAATGCCTGGCGCTTTGTTGACGATGGCGCGTTACGCGAGCGGCTGAAGGAAGCCAAGGGCATAGGCACGCCGGCAACTCGGGCAGAGATAATAAGCGGGTTGAAGACACAGCATTTTCTGATCGCCCAGGGGAAAAACATCGTGCCAACCGAGACCGGCTTGGCGCTGTTCGACGTTCTAAGACGGGCCGATCCGGCCTTAGTCGATCCCGGCGTGACGGCGCAGCTGGAATGCTTGCTCGACGAGGTCGCTATCGGTAGGCAGGAGATGGTCGAGGTGATTGATGCGGTCTGCACTGTTGCCCTACGCATTATCGACAATCTCAAGAAAGGCGCCGCTGCCTGGGAACGTCCTATCCCCGGCGTCGCTGCAGGCGACGGCGATAGTGGACGCGCGCCGACACCTGCGATGAAGCGTTTTGCAGACAGCATCGCCCGGCAAGTGGGCGTTACACCGCCGCGTGGCTACACGAAATCGGGCGCCATCTGTCGCGCTTTCCTAGATCAATACGCACCTAAGAAGGCGGACGGCGAAACCGCTGGTGAGACGGGATTAAAGCCAGCGACTCCGGCGCAAACACTGCTCGCCGAAAAAATTGCCCAAGAGCACGGCATTGTCATCCCTGACAGTGCAAGGTTGAGCTCACAGGCTCTTTCAACATGGATTGACGCTATCCATCGCACGGCGCGCGGCAAGCGCAGCGCCAAGACAGCCAATAAGCCGACGAGATCAACGGCCCCTGCAGCGAGATCGCCAACGACAAAATCGCGGAAGCGGAAAACGGACGGCATCGCCGCTTCAGCGCGCCCGGCGCGGCAGACGCCCAGCACCGACACGCCCCTGAACATTCCCTTTGGCAACAAGGAGGCCGCGTTGAAGCTCGGCGCTCGTTATCGCGCTGGGGGATGGTATGCCCCTGCGGGAGTCGATCTTGACGCCTTCCACGCGCAAGGGTGGCTTTAACGGGCGGTCGAATACGGCGGCAAATATTCGGTTTTGCGATTGCCTGGATGACCGCAGGCTACCGGCACTCTTTGCGCGTCATTTCCCGCATTCAGCTTTCCAAAACTTAGTTCGACCCGCGCCACAATCTCGCATCGTCGTCGCCGTCGATTGGTGTAATACGGCGTCTTCGCGTGGGCCCGGCTCTAACCAGCACGCTGTCAGCCCCTGCGGCGATTGCGCTTAGGCAACTAGACCTCAACGAATCTACCGTCGGTTTTCCCGTGAGATGGGTGCCGAGCCGCCGTTATTCGTCCGCGGCCTTAGCGGTCAACGCTCTGCTCGATACTCATCGATTTCACGACGCCTGTTGCGCAGGTCTTTCCTGGAAACGACGTGTCGCCTTTTGATACCAATTCTCCTCCTCGATCCCGGCCGTAATGAAGCTCGCCGAGCGCGCCGCCCACGACGGCCGCAGCGCTAGTTGATTCCGTCCTAGAGCCGCGTGAGCGCCATATTTAAGGCGCTGCAGATCTTGACGGGGCCAACTCAAGCCCCTGCCTGCGTTTGCCGTTATGCATCGCCATCCCTCAACCGTGACTTGGATACGCGGTAAGCCTGTCGTCTCAGAAACAACGGGTGCAGGAACAATCGGAAGCTTTTTCTACCCCTAAATCCCCAATTCCAATTGAAGCCTACCTGATTGTGGGTATTTCATTTCCCCGTCAACCAAAGGACTGGGGGGCGAGATGGGGCTCAAGGATGGAGCGGGTCTTGAACAATGGGAAATTGCTGTCACAAAGAAAATTGTCTCGGATTTCCGCAGGCGATTTCGTAGTCTCGCACGCGAGGATTTCGACGATCTCCAGCAGGAATGCCTGTTGCACTGGATCCAGGTACGCGCGCGGCTCGTCCCAGTCGGAGAAGGACCCCCAGTCGCGTATATGTCGCAGGTTCTGCGCAACATGCTTACCGACTACGTCCGGGAAAAGGCGGCCGACAAGCGAGGAGGGGAACAGGAGATCCTCTCGCTCGACGCGCCAGTCGATGGCTCCGATGACGGGTTCACGCTCGGCGATCTGATTGCCGACACTACCGTAGCCGTCTCAGGCGACGCCGTGGGGAGCACGCGCCATCACACCGAGCTTGACGTCGCGCGGGCACTCGAACAGCTGACACCGATGCAGCGTCGGATCTGTACGATGCTTGGCGAAGAGGGGTTATCAGTCAAAGAGACCGCCAAGCGGCTCCGAATTCCGCGTGGCACGTTGTACGAAGAGATTAAGCGCATTCGCCAGAGCTTGGCCGATCAGGGGCTTGCCGACTATTTGAAGGAGTAGCCCGACACTTTTTCGCTCGATTCCGTATCCCTGATCTAAGACCTGATTAGGAGCGGAATCGATGATCAAATTCACCATCGCAAGTACAAAAGGCGGCGTCGGCAAGACGACCCTGACGGCCAATCTGGGCGCGCTGCTGGCCGACTTGGGACTGCGCGTCTTGCTAATTGACGCTGATATTCAGCCGTCGCTCTCAAAATACTTTGCGCTCACGAGTGCCAGACCCTCAGCGGGCCTGACGGACGTGCTGTTGAACGGCGAGATGACGGCGTCATCCATCACCGCGACCGTTATTCCTAATCTCGATATCGTCGTCTCTGACGATCCCGAGGGCCATCTGTCGAACTGGTTGTTGAATCGCATTGACCGCGGGATCCGATTGTGGCGAGCGCTGCAATCGCCACTGGTAACCCAGGCCTATGACTGCGTCCTCATCGACACGCAAGGCGCGATTGGTCCCGTCCAGGACGCCGCCATTCTGGCCGCTGACGTTCTGATCTCACCTATCACACCCGAGGTTTTGTCCGCACGGGAATTCCGGGACGGCACGCTGGAGCTTTTAGAGCGCCTCGAACCTGGCGGCGCTTTCGGCGCAACGCTCGGTCCCGTCAAAGCGGTCATTTACCGGCAAGACCGCACTGCGGACGCGCGCTTGATTGCGGAGGGCATTCGGCAGGACTTCGTGCGACTCCATAGTCGATTCTCCATCCTCGATACGGTTGTGCCCCACGCCAAGGCTTATAAAGAAGCGGCGACCTTGCGCATACCGGTCCATCGGCACGAACGTCGGCGCGGCGGGGTCATGCCAAGCGCCTGTGTTGTGATGCATCAGCTTGCGTGGGAACTCATCCCAGATCTGAAAGGCGTTTATGCCGGCAAACCGCAACGGCGCGAGCACGCGTCGTGAAAACCAAACCTTCCGACGATGAGCGCCGGCGTCAGGTAGCGGCGTCCCTGCAAGTGGGTAACCCGGGCAACAACGCCCGCGATCTCGGCGCGCGACTTGACCCCCAGGCAGACTGCCAGATTGAACTGGCCGTGGACGAGATAAGGCCGTACGAGAACAACCCACGCCGAGCGATCAATAACAAGTTCGACGACATCAAGGAATCGATCCGTACCAGCGGTCTTCGCAGTCCATTGACCGTAACCCGCCGGCCAGGTGAGACGCATTTTATTGTCGAGGCCGGTGGCAATACGCGGCTCGTGGCGCTCCAACAACTGTGGGCGGAGACACACGATGTTCGCTATCGCAATCTCGTCGTGTTGTTTCGTCCGTGGCGCTCGGAGAGTCATGTCTTAACCGCGCATCTGATCGAAAACGAGCAGCGCGGTGACATGACGTTCTGGGACAAGGCCGCTGGCATGGTCGCGCTGAAGGGCCGATTAGAGGACGAGCTTGGCCATGCCTTGTCACTGCGCCCGCTCGAAGATGCGCTGCACGGCCTCGGCTTGTCGGTCAATACGGCGACCCTCGCGCATTATCTCTTTGCCCTCGAACGGCTGCGCACCCTTGGCGACGCAGTACCGAGTTTATCTGGGCTCGACGTTAAGACGCTGCAGCCGCGATTGAATGCGCTGAAGCGCTACGCGCAGGCGCGCGCGTCGATATCGGAAGACGAACTCTATGCGCAAGTCTTCGAGCTGGTATTTTGTCAGGTCGCCGAGCAGTACCGCCGCACGCAGAGTTTCAGCGTGCCGGCAACCTGTGAGGCCTGCGAGGCAGCGCTGGCTCGGCACATCGGCGAGCCGGTAGAAAAGCTTCGCGACGGAATGCGGCTAAGCGTTGGTCGAGGGCAAGAGCGCAGCGAGTTAGACGGTGCGAGTGCGCGACCCAATGCCCTTTCATTGAACAACGACCGGGTCATGGGTGAGGACGCGTCTCGTCGGGCCCTTAGCGCACCCATCGACACGGTTTTTCATGCGGCGCGGGAGTTCGCTGGGTCGGTCAACCTTCTCGAATGCGTGGAGCGTGCTTGCGGAACGCCGACGGGCTATCGGATCTCGGCGCTGCCCATGGCTGAAACGGCATCGTCAGACCGCCAACGCGCTTGGTGGCTGCTAGCCGGAGTATGCGGTCAGTTGGAACCCGACGCGGCGGTACCCGTTCCGCTCGACGGCGCATTCCTGTCTTGGCTTGCAGATCCTGATGACGCCTCGTCCTGCGCCTTCTGGGCGATGCTGAGCACGCTCAGGCAATCGCTCAGCACCGTCAGCGGTGCTCACGCAGCCGACGACGCGATGTCTGCTGAAGGTCAAGCGTGATGCTACGCCTTCACGACGTCCAGGTACGGCTGGTGCTACTTAACCATGTCACCGTACGGCTCGCCGAAGGCGAGGAGGAGGAGCTCAGCGCGGCCGGCATCGAGAACGAGCAGCTGAGTCACCTTCGGCAACTCTCAGCACTCGATTTGAGTCGCCTCGCGGCCATGCGCTCGCTCACCATCGGCGTTGCCTTCGATAGCGCAGAGCTGAAAGCCGGGCTTCGCGCCGTTGCGATCGCTAATGAGGCGAAGGCGCTTGAGACCTATTTCATCCGCCATGGCGCGTCCACGCAGCTCATGAGCGCGCTGTTCAAAATGCGCCGCAAGCTGACCTTGAAGCGTCGCCGTGATGTCGGCGCGCGTCGACCAGCAGGTAGGGTGCGGCTTCCGGACTATCCCCTGCGTGAACGCATCTACCGTGCCTGGCGAGACATTCCCGATCCCATTCCTCGTGTTCGTTACTACCGCCTGCACCAGGCCTTTCCACAGCTACCGATCGCGGTACTGGAAACCGTTATCCGCACTTTTGAGGCCGATCTATGAACGCTCGAACACAAGTCCACGGCATCACGACCGATTTGCTGCTGGAAGTATTCGATATCCCCGTCAGCTTTCATCGCTGTCTCGTCCCCGTGACCGGCGGGATCACGTCCGCCTTGATGCTGTCGCAGGCCATCTGGACCACGCACGCGCTTGAGCCAGCCGCCGAGGGCTGGTTCATGCGCTCCCAGGAGGAGTGGACGGAGGAGACCGGCCTGTCGCGTTGGGAGCAGGAGACTGCGCGGCGCGCGCTGCGTCGTGCAGGACTACTGGAAGAGCGTCGATTCGGTATGCCGGCAAGGCTCTGGTTCCGCGTGCGCGCCGAAGCGGTCTGGCGTGCCTTACAGGTGAGTGCTGGGAACCTTTGGCAGTGACGTTGCGCAGTGCCTGCCATGGTTGAAGACTGGGACGTTGTTAAACGCAACTGCGAAGCGCCGAGCGGCTTGCGTGCCACGGCCCCGCTCGCGGTCATCTGGCCGCTGCTCGGCCGGCACATCGCCTTTCATCGACGCCTGGTGGACGTGACTACCAGCGTCAAAGCGGCGCTGCTCCTATCGCAGTCAATTTACTGGACGCGCCATGGCCGGGAGATCGCCGAGAACCAGGGCTGGTTCTGGAAGACCGCCGAGCAATGGGAGCGGGAGACGGGTCTGTCAGCGAAAGAGCAGACGACTGCGCGTGATCTGCTGCGTCATTTATCGCTCGTAGAGGAGAGTCGCATGGGTATTCCAGCCCGGCTGCATTTTCGTGTGAGCTTGGACACCTTGGGGGCGCGGTTATCTGAACAGGTAGCGTTGCGTCAGGGTGAACGCGACATCAGCGAACGCGCCATCATCACGCAATTGCTCGGGCCCTCGCTCGCCTATCACCGTGCGCTGGCCGAGGTCGCGGGGGGCATACACGCGGGCCTCATGCTGTCGCGGGCGCTGCATCTCACCCGCCAGCAGATCAAGCGCCGCCTGGATGCCTGGATCTGTAATTCGGCGGCGCGTTGGTCTGATGAAATCGGGCTGACGCGGCGCGAGCAGGAAACCGCGCGGCGGTCATTGACGCGCATCGGTGTTTGGGAAGAAACCCTGAAGGGCATTCCGCCCAGCATGATGGCGCGCATTCGTCTCGACTGCTTGTTAACACTGCTAACAGAGGGCGCCTCGCCTGAGATTTTAGGTCAAGGTTCGGCCCCTCAATCCTCCGGAAGTCGAGCAGACTGGGCTGCACAGAAGGGCGAAACAAGATTGCGGCAATCCCACATTCATGTTTCGCCGAAAGCGCCAAAATTGATTAGCCGAAACCGCCATCACTGTTTCGACAAAAGCGCCATCGTTCTTATTAATATAATTACAAAAGATCTATTACAACCACAGGACGCCTCTCAAACACCCCTTGAAGTCACCGGTCCGATCGGTGGTGGTGATCTGATTTTTCCAGAGCAACTGCTGCCGGGAGAGCGTGTCGCTGCACGGCAGCTTTTGCAGGATTGCGAAGTCGAGGCACAGGCCCTGCTCGACGAACTGGCCGGTCGCTTAAAGGTTCACGGTGTGCGCAGCAGTCCGCTCGCTTACCTGCGCGCGCTCGTCGCTCGCGCGCGTGCTGGAAGCTTCGTCCCTGAACTCGGTCCGCGCATAACCGCGCAACGCTTGCTGCGCCAGGAAGCTGCAGATCAACGCAGCGTCCGTGCCGCTGCTGAGGCGCGTCTGGCAGCCGAGCATGCATCGTCGGACTTCGAGGCCGAGGTCCAAGCGCGCCGTGAAACGGCCCGGCGCGAGATACGCGACATGAAGCGTCGTCTGCGCGCAGGCAAGCCAACCTGACGTTGCGCCTTTGCCCAATTACCAATTAACCAGCCTTCCAACCCAAGGAGTACGCCATGGAAACGCAAAACACTCGCTCGCCTATCAACTCAACCATTGCGCCCGCAGATCTGCTCGGCGGGATCATGTCCGTTGCTGCTACGGGATCGCCGAAGCTGCGATCTGATTTGGCCGTGCCGTTAGCACCGCCAACGACCCTTCCGGTGATGCTGGGCCAACTGGCCGACGAAACCCCGGACGTCATGACCCTACACACCCGCGACGCCTACCGAATGTTTGTTGGCCGCTCAGGGGAGGAGGCGACCCAGGCCAGCGCCATTGTGGGCGGTCGCAAGTTTGCCGCCATGCTGAAGTCGCTCTGGCACCTGTCCGCCAACGACAACCCGTATGCCGACTGGATTTTGATTGATGTCTATCAAAACCTGGTTCAGATCCGCGCGCGGATGGGGGAAGTGATTAACACGCGTGAAGCGGAATTCGAGCGGCTTCGGCGCCGCGGTTTGAACCTGTCGGTTTTAGGCTCGCGCAGCCCGCTCAACGTTGCGCTCGGATTTCGTAGCCCCTACGGCTACGCGACCGCCGAAGCCATTGTCGAATTCGACTACCACGTGCGCATGGTCAAGACCCTGGTCATGAAAGACCGACTGAGCGATGACGACGGCCGCGCGGCGATCCGCGAGGTGGGTCGGGCTTTGCGTGGACTCTTCCTCGCGCCCATGCGCTGGGAGCGGGTTCTGTTGCGCGAAGAAATGCTGCCCCTGAGTCGGCGCGATTTTCTGCCCGGCGCTGATGGTCTCGCGCGGTTACGCGTGCGCGCGGCCTTGGCGGTATTCGGTGAAGTCCCGCGCAAGATTTTTACCGGCGAGCAGGCGCCGCGTCACTCGCAGCGTCGAGTGTTACTGAGCGAAGCCGAGCTTCGGCTACTGCAGCAAGTCTCACTGACGCTAGACGATCTCCCGGCGCAGCCGGCAGGAGAATTACTGTGAGCGGCGCGCAAGCGATCGGCGGGCGCCATCCGAGCGCTGCAGAGTGGAAGGTCTTGTGCGCGGTGGCTCAGGAATCGCTCCACCTGGCCTTACGCAACAGCGCTCATCACGTGACGTTCCAGGGCTATCGCATTGAGGCGTGTCGCGCAGGGAGCGACGGTGAGGCTGGCGCTGTCATCGAGATCAGGGTGAGTGATGGCGGGCATCACTCACCCCCGGAATTTGAGCGCATTGAAGTTGCGCGCTATTGCGTTTTGAGATCAGCATGCCTCATGCAATGGCTGCCGGTGTCTCGCGCGATCACCGTGCTGCATTAAGTTTCTCGCTGGCTGTGTCAGCCCGATTGATGCCCGTTACGCATCGCCCAAAACCGGCCAGATCTCCTGAGAGCCGGTGGCCGTAAGGCCAGGAGATACAAGTTGTGCGCTTCAACCCAAGCGGGGAGTCCTATCCCCGCATGGGGCATGGTCTCCCCATTCATGTGTGTCATGTCATAGGAGGCCATCATGGCTGAGCAAACTCAAGAAAAGGTGCAACCGTCCTTCTTCAACCTGTTCGTCGAAGGTATTGGTTATCTCAATCGTGTGCGCGTCGTCAAACCCAAGAAGGGTCAGGAGTTTCTGGCCTGCACTGTCGCCGCCATGCGTGGCAGTGACAGCGACGTGTGTTACACGAAGTTCGACTGTCGCGTCAGCGGTGCTGATGCCCAGGCAATCGTCAAGCGATTGGAAGACGATGTCACGGCCGACAAGACCGTGATCATTGGCTTCCGCATTGCTGACATTTATCCCGAAACTTTCACCTTCGAGAAGGGTGACAGAAAAGGGCAAACCGGCGTCAGCATCAAGGGTCGTCTGCTCCGCATCAAGTTCGCCAAAGTCAACGGCGTGGCTATCGATGTGCCGCAGCCGGAGCGCTCAGCCGAGCGCGAAAGCGTTCCGGCCTGAGCCGCGACACCCGTCGTCATTCCATCCCCTGGGGAGTCCTCTCCCCAGGGGAGGCGCTCCCCTTCTTCTTGGAAAGGGAGACAGTCATGAGTCCTTGTTTGAAATCGATGTCAGACGTCGATGTGCTCGGCGTGCTAGTCGGTCGTCGTAACGCTGCGCAGTTGATAAGAGACGCCGGCGGCAGTTTGTCTGAGCTTTTGAAAGAAGCGGAGGTGAGCAACGATGTCAGGCCCCAGGCCGTCGTCAAACTCGATGCCGCGAAAGAGTTGATAAGGCGCTCGCTAGTCGAATCGATGCGTCATCGCGACGCGCTCGAATCGATAGCCGCAGTGCGTGATTATCTGCGGCTGACGATTGGTCGGCGCGACTACGAAGTATTCATGGTGCTATTCCTCGATACCAAACATCGAGTCATCGCGCCGGAAGAAATGTTCCGTGGCACCTTAAGTCAGGCGAGCGTCTATCCCCGCGAAGTGGTCAAGCGCTCGATGGCGCATAACGCCGCAGCCGTGATCTTCGCGCATAACCATCCCTCTGGTGTTGCCGAGCCGAGCGCTGCGGACGAGGCCATCACCCAGGCATTGCGCAACGCATTAGCGCTGCTTGATGTTCGCGTGCTCGACCACCTGGTGGTCGCTGGCAACGAGATTGTGTCGTTCGCCGAGCGAGGTTTGTTGTAGTTCAACGCAGCGTGGTCTGAAGGGCTTTCCTTTGGACTGCATTGCCAGCGTCGGCGCGGAGCAATCCGCGTCATCCATCGGGGCCGAGTCTTCTCGGTCTGACTTCTGTAACCCTGGCGGGGATGTGCATCCCCGTGTTCGGGCATGCCGTCTCCGCTTTTTTCTTTGGAGTAACCACTATGAAAAGCGGACGTTCACTTGTAAACCTGGCCCAAGAACTCGAGCGCCAGCTTGCTCGCAAGCAGGATCTCGTCGTTCCTTCCTCTCTACTGCAATGCCGTACCGATGAGGGCGGCGATCTCAAGATGCTCGTCGAGGCCCGCACGGGCGAAGTTGAATACGGCGTCAATAGCCTCGCGCGGCACCAGCTCGCCGAGAAGCTCAAGATCCCATTCGCCTACTTCGAGCGCATGCGTCACGAGCAGCCGGCCTTGCTGGACAGCAACGTCAATACCTGGCTACGGACAGACGGCGATCGCCGCATGATCCGCACCTTGGACGGGACGGTTCGTGCCGTGTTGTCAGATAGATATCGGCGGCTCGATAACTTCGACCTGGCCGAGAATGTGTTGCCGATCTTGCATCGCCTCGAAGGTGCACGCTTTGAATCGGTCGAGCGGACCGAGACGAAGATGTACCTGAAGGTCGTGACGCCCCGCGTCGAGTACGAAGTTGCCCCTGGCGATATCGTGCAGGCAGGCATTGTCATTTCCAACTCGGAAGTCGGCTGCGGCACCTTGTCGGTGCAACCGCTCATCTTCCGGCTGGTATGTCGAAACGGGCTCATCGCGCCAGACCGTACTTTGCGCAAAACCCATGTCGGGCGAGCGCTCCAGTCAGACGATGAGTCGGTCAACGTCTACAGGGATGACACCCTGGCTGCCGACGACCGTGCGTTCTTCCTGAAAGTCCGAGATGTGGTGGAAGCCGCACTCTCCGCGGCGACGTTCAGACAGGTTGCGTTGAAGTTCCAGAAGACCCGTGAGATCCCGCTGACTGGCGATCCTGTGAAGACGGTCGAAGTGCTGGCCAACCGCTACACGCTCAATGAAACCGAGCGAACCGGCGTGTTGCGGCACCTCATCGTCGAAGGAGATCTCTCGGCCTACGGTCTCGTTAACGCGGTCACGCACTACTCGCAGGAGGTCGAGGACTATGACCGCGCGACCGAGTTCGAGGCGTTGGGTGGCCGGCTGATCGATCTACCCGCCAAGGACTGGAAGGAATTGGCGCAGGCCGCCTGAAAGTCGTTAGACAGCGCGTCGAAAGGCTGGCCTTGAAGACCACTGCCGCTGACAACTGACTCCCTCCTTCGCCCGGTGCAACCTCACGGTCGCCCGGGCATTTTTTTGACTGTCAGCAGTGCTGACGACTTGGTCGCGGCCGATGATCGGTGGCGGACTATCGTCCGAGGTAAAGCGCAGTAATTTGCTCGCGAACATGGCCCAGCTCTGCGCTGATGGTCAGACGCGCCTGGTGATCGGACTCGCGCTGCGCCGGCGTTAATTCTTTGGAGCGCGGCCCACCGGCAGCCGGGGCCGACCAGCCGGTGAGTTCGCGGTATCGGGTTTGTGCGTACTGGTGGCGATGACCGTGGGCGCGATTTATTCCAGCGGTCGCACATTGATGCTCGAAGCGCCGGAGTTGCTCGATGTAGGTTTGCCCTGCCGGGATCAAGCTGCCCCTGCCGGCGAGTGCCTTGGCGGCATCGACGACCTGGCGTTGTTCGTCGTTACGAATCGGGACCTCGCGAGCGCGTCCACCTTTCGTCCATGTGTCCTTCAGTGCGAGGCTGGTGCCGCGATCGGCCCACACCGGACAGATCTTGATGGACTCCGCGCGTCGCAGACCAAATGCCGCTTGCAGGCGCAGGGACATCTGGGTGTAGAGATCGGTGACTTTGGCAAGTTCGGCCGCGACCAGTTCGCGGGCCTTGCTGACGTTGGTGACGTATTGGCGTTTCCCGATCCCGTAATGGTCGTTGTCACGGGCGAGCACATTTTGTTTGCCGATTTTCTCGGCCCACTGAAGTTGATCCGCTTTCGTGGACATCCGAACCTTTGGGAGACTGGAGGCCACGATGCCGAAATCAAGAATGCC
>JAIEQK010000095.1 GCA_019747795.1 Gammaproteobacteria bacterium
GGCCAGCTCGACGAGGTGCTGCTGCGCGGACATCGCGCCAGCGTGCGCGTGACGCGCGCGGCCCGCTGGAAGCTGTGGCGGCGCGCGAGCGCGTTTCGCGAGCAGCTTCGCGCGCAGGTGCTCGCCGACGACTGACGCGCGGCGCAGACAGGCCGAGGCCGCGCGGGCTAACATGCGGCCGCTCGCAGCCCGCGGTCCCAGCACACGACGCCACGCCATGGATTTCACGCCCCAACCCCTGACCGACGCCGAACTCGACGAACTCGACGAGTTTCTCGCCCATCCGACGCTGGAGGACACCTCCATGGACGTCTCGGTGCTGGATGGCTACCTCACCGCCCTCCTGATCGGACCACGCAGCGTGCTGCCCACGCTGTGGCTGCCGCGCGTGTGGGACATGGAGCACGCCGAGAATGCGCCGGGCTTCGCGCGGCGTGATGAGTTCGAGCACATCGTCGAACTGATCTTCCGCCACAACAACGCCATCGCCGCGGGCCTGCAGGACGCGGAGCGGCCGCGCATCGCGCCGATCTGCGTGCGCGACGACTGCTGGGGCGTGGCCGAATGGTGCACCGGTTTCATGCTCGCCGCGGCCTTCGACGAACCCGCCTGGGGACAGCTGATGGACGAGCAGCCGGAACTGTTCGAAGCGGTGAGCGTGCTTGGGCTCGGCACGGACGAGGAGATCATGGAGGAGTTCAGCGACCGCGACGCCGCCATCGACGCGGTGATCGCGGCCGTGAAGCGCATCGAGGTTGCGTTTCGCGAGGCGCGCGCGAGTGAACCCGATGCGCTCCGCCTGGTGCAGCCCGAAACGCCCTACGCACGTGAAGCGCCCAAGGTCGGCCGCAATACTTCCTGTCCCTGCGGCAGCGGTCGCAAGTTCAAGAAGTGCTGCGGCCGCGATGACCGCGTCACCAACTGACGGGCCCGCGCGCTTCGCGCTGCGCCCGCGCATCGTCCGGCGCAGCGTGCCGGGCGAAGCCTTCCTGCCTGGCGATCTGCACGCGGTCACGCGTCGCGTGCTCGCGGCGCGGGGCATCACTTCGCCGGCCCTGCTCGACACCTCGTTGAAGGGGCTGCTGCCGGCCAGCACGCTCGGCGGCACCGCGCGCGCGGTGGCACTCATCGCGGAGGAGATGGCGCAGGACGGCCGCATCCTGGTGGTCGGCGACTTCGATGCCGATGGCGCGACCAGCACCGCGCTCGCGCTGCGCGCGTTGCGCGCGATGGGTGCGCGCGAGGTCGACTACCTCGTGCCCAACCGCTTCGAGTACGGCTACGGCCTCACACCCGGCATCGTCGAGCTCGCCGCAGAGCGCGCGCCCGCGCTGCTGATCACGGTGGACAACGGCATCTCGAGCCTGGAAGGCGTGGCGCGCGCCAAGGCGCTCGGCATGCGCGTGGTGATCACCGATCACCACCTGGCTGGCAGCGCGCTGCCGGCGGCCGACGCAATCGTCAATCCGAACCTCGCCGACGAGTCCTTCCCGAGCAAGTGCCTGGCGGGCGTGGGCGTGATCTTCTACGTGATGACGGCGCTGCGCGCGCTCTTGCGCGAACGCGGCTGGTTCGCCGCGCGCGGACTGCCCGAGCCCAATCTCGCCAGCCTGCTCGACCTGGTCGCGCTGGGCACGGTGGCGGACGTGGTGCCGCTCGATCAGAACAACCGGCGGCTGGTGGCGCAGGGACTCGCGCGCATCCGCGCCGGCCAGTGTCAGCCCGGCATCGCCGCGCTGGCGACGGTCGGTGGACGCAACCGCGCGCGGCTCGCCGCGAGCGACCTGGGCTTCGCCCTCGGCCCGCGCCTGAACGCCGCCGGGCGGCTGGCCGACATGTCGCTCGGCATCGAGTGCCTCCTGTCCGACGACCCGACCCGCTGCGCCGCCATCGCCGAACAGCTCGACGCGCTGAACCGCGAGCGCCGCGAGCTCGAGGACGTGATGCGCGAGACGGCCTTCGACAGCGTCGAGCGCGAGCTCGGCGCGACGCTCGGCGGTGAACTCCCGCCGGCCTTCTGCCTGTTCGACGAACACTGGCACCAGGGCGTGATCGGCATCGTCGCGGCGCGGGTGAAGGATCGTTTCCATCGTCCGACCATCGCCTTCGCGCCGGGGGACGCGGGCACCATCAAGGGCTCCGCGCGCTCGATTCCGGGCGTGCACATCCGCGACGCGCTCGACGCCGTCGCGGCACGTCATCCCGAACTCCTCACGCGCTTCGGTGGACATGCCATGGCGGCGGGCCTGACGCTCGCAGAGGACGCGCTCGAGCCATTCCGCGCGGCGTTCTGCGCGCAGGTCGCGACGCTGCTCGACGCCGAGACGCGCGAGCGGCGCATCGACACCGACGGTGAACTCGGCGAACGCGACTTCTCGCTCGAACTCGCGCGTGAACTGGCGCGCGTCGCGCCCTGGGGCCAGGGCTTTCCCGAGCCGCGTTTCGAGGGTGAGTTCGTCATCACCGACAGACGCGTGGTCGGTGGGCGGCACGCGAAGCTCGTGCTCGCGCCGCGCGGCGCGCGCGGCACGCTGGCCGCCATTGCCTTCGGCGCGGCGGGCGAGCCGTGGTTCGCGCGCGCCGAGTCCATCCACGCCGTGTACAAGCTCGACGTCAACGACTACGGCGGCGTGGAGACGGTGCAGCTGGTGGTCGACTACGCGACTTCGCTGTGAGCCGCGTTGGCCTCGTCGAAGCCAGTCGCTACAATGCCGGCCCTGCGTCACAGCCACTCGCGAGCCGTCATGGAACTCAATCCCACCTACAGCGCCATCAAGGACATGCAGTCCCGTATCGAAGCCCTACGGGGGTATCTTTGACTACGCTGAAAAGGCCGACCGCCTGACCGAGGTCGAACGGGAACTCGCCGAACCGAAGGTCTGGGACAATCCCGAGCGCGCCCAGGAACTGGGCCGCGAACGCGTCGCGCTGGAACGCGTGGTGGTGACCTTGGACAAGCTCTCGCAGCGTCTCGCCGACGCCCGCGACCTGCTCGATCTCGCCGCCGAAGAAGACGATGCCGACACCGCGACCGCGGTGCAGACCGACGTCGCCGGGGCCGAGGCCCAGCTCGCCGATCTCGAATTCCGGCGCATGTTCGCCGGCGAGATGGATCCCAACAACGCGTTTCTCGACATCCAGGCCGGCTCCGGCGGTACCGAGGCGCAGGACTGGGCAGAGATGCTCTTGCGCATGTACCTGCGCTGGGGCGAGCGGCGCGGGTTCAACCCGGAACTGCTCGAGGCCTCGGCCGGTGAAGTCGCGGGCATCAAGAGCGCGACGGTCAAGTTCAGCGGCGAATACGCCTTCGGCTGGCTGCGCACCGAGACCGGCGTGCATCGCCTGGTGCGCAAGTCGCCTTTCGATTCCGGCAACCGGCGTCACACCTCGTTCGCCTCGGTGTTCGTCTCGCCGGAGATCGACGACAACATCCAGATCGAGATCAACCCGGCGGATCTCCGCACCGACACCTACCGCGCCAGCGGCGCGGGCGGTCAGCACGTCAACAAGACCGACTCGGCGGTGCGCATCACGCACATTCCGACCAACACCGTGGTGCAGTGTCAGAACGAACGTTCGCAGCACAAGAACCGCGACCAGGCGATGAAGATGCTGCGCGCCAAGCTCTACGAGCTCGAACTGTTGAAGCGCCAGGAGGCGCAGCAGGCGATCGAGGACAGCAAGTCCGACATCGGCTGGGGCCACCAGATCCGGTCCTACGTGCTCGACCAGTCGCGCATCAAGGATCTGCGTACCGACGTCGAGACCGGCAATCCGCAGGCGGTGCTGGACGGCGGTCTGGACATGTTCATCGAAGCCAGCTTGAAGATGGGACTATAGGCACGCCATGGCCGAGCACGACGAATCCGGGACAGAAGCCGCGCTCATCGCGCAACGGCGCGCCAAGCTCGAGGGCCTGCGCGCGGGCGGCAACGCCTATCGCAACGACTTCCGCCGCGACGCGCTGGCCGGCGAACTGCACGCGCGCTTCGCCGACACGAGCGCCGAAGCGCTGGAGGCGAACCCGCTGCGCGTGACCATCGCCGGCCGCATGATGACCCAGCGCGTGCAGGGCAAGACCTCCTTCGCGCACGTGCGCGACATGAGCGGTCAGATCCAGCTCTTCGTGCGCCGCGACGCGCTGCCGGAAGGCGTGTATGACGACTTCAAGAAGTGGGACCTCGGCGACATCGTCGGCGCGGGCGGCACGGTGTTCCGCACGCAGAAGGGCGAGCTGTCCATCCTGGTCGACGAGCTGCGCCTGCTCACCAAGTCGCTGCGGCCGCTGCCGGACAAGTGGCATGGGCTGACCGACCAGGAAGTGCGCTACCGCCAGCGCTACCTCGATCTCATGATGAACGACGCGACGCGCGACGTGTTCCGGGTGCGCAGCGCGACCATCGAGTTCATTCGCCGTTTCCTCGCCACGCGCGGCTACATGGAAGTCGAGACGCCGATGATGCAGGTGATGGCGGGCGGCGCCGCGGCGCGGCCCTTCGTCACCCATCACAACAGCCTCGACATGGACCTGTACCTGCGCATCGCGCCGGAGCTGTACCTGAAGCGCCTGGTGGTCGGCGGCATCGAGCGGGTGTTCGAGATCAACCGCAACTTCCGCAACGAGGGGCTCTCCACGCGGCACAACCCCGAGTTCACCATGCTCGAGTTCTACGCCGCCTTCGAGGACTACCACTACCTGCTGGATCTGACCGAGACCATGCTGCGCGAGCTGACCGCGAGCGTGCTGGGATCCTCCGTGGTCACCTACCAGGGCAAGACCTACGACTTCGGCCAGCCTTTCCCGCGCATGACGGTGAAAGAGGCGATCCTGGCCTACAACCCGGGTGTCGAAGCGTCCGAACTCGAGACCGACGAGGGCGCGCGCGCGCTCGCCGCGCGCCTCGACGTGCCGCTCGAAGCCGGCTACGGCCGCGGCAAGGTGCTGACCGAGATTTTCGAGAAGACCGCCGAACCTCGGCTCGAAGGCCCGCTCTTCATCACCCAGTACCCGGCCGAGGTCTCGCCGCTCGCGCGGCGCAACGACGCCGACCCCTTCGTCACCGACCGCTTCGAGTTCTTCGTTGCCGGGCGCGAGATCGCCAACGGCTTCTCCGAGCTGAACGATCCCGACGACCAGGCCGAGCGCTTCCGCGCGCAGGTCGAAGCCAAGGCCGGCGGCGACCAGGAAGCCATGCCCTACGACGAGGACTACATCACCGCGCTGGAATACGGCCTGCCGCCGACCGCGGGCGAGGGCATCGGCATCGACCGACTGGTGATGCTGCTGACCGACTCGCCGTCGATCCGCGACGTGCTGCTGTTCCCGCACATGCGGCCGCGAAGCTGAGGGGCGTCGCTGTAGGTCGGACTTCAGTCCGACATTCCTTTTCAGAGCCTTTATCTGCGCCAGGAAAAGAATGTCGGACTGAAGTCCGACCCACAGGGCCAGAATCGCCGCGGCCATCGCGTTGCCCGTCGCGCGAGGCATCCGCATAATCCCGGCGCCCGCATCATCGCGCGCCGCTGCAAGAGGACTCTTCACCAATGATCAAGAAATCCCCGCTCGCTCCCGTCGCCACCGCCGTCGTCATCACGCTCGGCGCCGTGTCCGTGACCGAGGCCGCCGACAATCCCTTCGCCGCGCAGGCCTTCGAACGCGGCTACCAGGTAGCGGCCGAGCAGGGCGAGATGAGCTGTGGCGCCGGCATGAGCGAAGGCAAGTGCGGCGCGGGCGCGGCCGAAGCCAAGGCCGACGCGGCCAAGGCGGAAGCCGCCAAGGCTGGCGAGAGCAAGTGCGGCGCCGGCCTGGGCGAGACCAAGGCCGGCGAGGGCAAGTGCGGCTCCTGAATTTTTCCTCGCGGCGCGTATGAAAGGCGCCGCGCCGCTCGGCGTCGCGGGCACCGGCCTCGGCCTGCGACGCGCGCTGCTCGCCGAACTCGAAGACCGCGGCGCGCACGGTATCGACTTCTGGGAGGTGGCACCGGAGAACTGGCTGGACGTGGGCGGTGCCCTCGGGCGTCGCTTTCGCGCCTTCAGCGAGCGTCACACTTTGCTGTGCCATGGCCTCGCGCTCAACCTCGGCGGCCAGGCGCCGCTCGATCTCGAGTTCCTCGCGCGGCTGCGCGGCTTTCTCGATCGGCACGGCGCGCAGGGTTACAGCGAACACCTGAGCTACTGCGCCGACGACGGCCAGCTCTACGACCTGCTGCCCATTCCCTTCACCGAAGAAGCGGTACATCACGTCGCATCGCGCATACAGCGTGTGCAGGACGTGCTCGAGCGGCGCATCGCCATCGAGAACGTCTCCTACTACTGCGCGCCCGGTGCCGAACTCGCGGAGCTCGCGTTTCTTACAGCAGTGCTCGAGGAAGCGGACTGCGAGCTGCTGCTGGACGTGAACAACGTCTACGTGAACAGCTGCAATCATGGCTACGACGCGCGCGGTTTTCTCCGCGGCCTGCCGGTCGAACGCATCGCCTACCTGCACATCGCCGGCCACCACCGGCGCGCGCCCGATCTGCTGGTCGACACCCACGCGGCGCCGGTCGATGCGCAAGTGTGGGCGCTGCTCGACGAGACCTATGCGCGCTGCGGGCCGCGGCCGACCGTGCTCGAGCGCGATGCCGCGCTGCCGCCGCTGGCCGAACTCTGCGCTGAAGCCGCACGCATCGGCGCCTGCCAGGCGCGGCACAGCGTCAAAGCGCGCGGGCAGGCCGGTGGCTGACTCGTCATTGGCCGCGCTGCAGGCGGCCTTCACCGCGCATCTACGCGATCCGGCGCGCCACGCCGCGCCAAACGACGTGCCGGCGGCGCGGCTTGCGCTCTACCGCGAGCTGCTGCTCGGTAACGTCGACGAATTCCTGGCGCGCGCCTTTCCCGTGCTGCGCGGCTGCTTGTCCGACGAGCGCTGGCGGGCGCTGGTCGATGCGTACTTCGCCGCGCACCGCGCCCGCACACCACTCGCGCCGCGCATGGCGGAAGAGTTCCTCGCCTGGCTCGCCACGCTGGACCACGCGATGCTGGACCCGCCCTACGTGATGGAGCTCGCGCGCTACGAATGGCTGGAGGCGGACGTGCTGCTCGACCCCCGCGAGCTGGACGAGGTCGCCTTGGACGCCGACGCCGATCCGTTGACCGACGCGGTGGTGCTGAATCCCATCCTGCATCTCGGGCGCTACGCGCACGCCGTGCATCGCATCACGCCCGGAGCGCCGCCGTCGGCCCCCGCCGCGACGCCGGTCTGGCTGGTGGTCTACCGCCGACGCGACGATCGCGCGGCCTTCATGGAATTGAACGACGTCGCTGCGCGCCTGCTGCAGCTGCTCGGCGATCCGCAGGGCCACTGCGGCGAGCAGGCGCTGGCCATGATCGCCGCCGAACTCAAGCATCCGCGTCCGGCGGCCGTTATCGACTCGGGTCGAGCGCTGCTCGCGGACTTCCTCGCGCGGGACATCGTGCTCGGCGCCCGGCATTCCACGCGACGCTGAGACCCGGGCGCGTGGCGACCTCGCCACGCCGGTCGCACTTCCCGCCTGCGAGGGCCGAGCCCATGGCATCCTCCACCTTCATGGCCGTGATCAACGGTCTCGCCGCGCTCTTCATCCTGTGCGTCGGTCTCGGCGTCGTCGCCGTCGCGGTGCTGTACGTCATCGACGTCACCCAGACCACCCACGCGGTGCGGCGCAACTACCCGGTGATCGGCCGTCTGCGCTACGTGTTCGAGGACCTCGGCGAGTTCTTTCGCCAGTACTTCTTCGCCATGGACCGCGAGGAGATGCCGTTCAACCGCGCCGAGCGTTCCTGGGTCTATCGCGCAGCGAAGGGCGTGGACAGCACGGTGGCCTTCGGGTCGACCCGCGATCTGCGCCCGGTCGGCACGGTGATCTTCGTCAACACGCCCTTTCCGACGCTGGAGGAGGACGCCGCGAGTCCTGGTCTCGTCACCATCGGCGCGGACTGTCCCCATCCCTATCGCACCCAGTCGGTGTTCAACATCTCGGGCATGAGCTACGGCGCCATCTCGCGCCCGGCCGTGCTGGCGCTGTCCAAGGGCGCGCGGGCGGCCGGCGTGTGGATGAACACCGGCGAAGGCGGGCTGTCGCCCTATCACCTCGAGGGCGGCGCAGACATCGTGTTCCAGATCGGCACCGCCAAGTACGGCGTGCGCGACAAGGACGGCCGCCTGTCCGACGAGCGCCTGCGCGCGATCGCCGCGCACGAACAGGTCCGCATGTTCGAGATCAAGGTCTCGCAGGGCGCCAAGCCCGGCAAGGGCGGCATCCTGCCGGGGGTGAAGGTCACGGCCGAGATCGCGCAGATCCGCGGCATCGAAGCGGGACAATCCTCGCTGAGTCCGAATCGCCATCCGGAACTCGTGAACGAGAGCGCGCTGCTCGACATGCTGGCCCACGTGCGCGCCGTGACCGGCAAGCCGGTCGGCTTCAAGGCGGTGTTCGGCTCGGACCTGTGGCTGGAGAAGCTCTTCAAGGAGATCTGGCGGCGCGGCCTGGACAGCGCGCCGGACTTCATCACCGTCGACGGCGGCGAGGGTGGCACCGGCGCCGCGCCCATGAGCCTCATCGACAACGTCGGCCTGCCGCTGCGCGAGGGGCTGCCGCTGGTGGTCGACAAGCTGAAGGCCTTCGGGCTGCGCGATCGCACCAAGACCATCGCGAGCGGCAAGCTGGTGACGCCGGCGGACGTCGCCTGGGCGCTGTGCATGGGTGCCGACTTCGTCACCTCGGCGCGCGGCTTCATGTTCGCGCTGGGCTGCATCCAGGCCCTCCAGTGCAACAAGAACACCTGCCCGACCGGCATCACCACCCACGACCGCAACCTGCAGCGCGGCCTGGACGTGACCGACAAATCGGAGCGGGTGCGGCGGTATGCCGAGACCATGCACCACGAGGTGGGCGTCATCGCCCACTCCTGCGGGGTGGCCGAGCCACGCCGCCTGCAGCGCTACCACTGCCGCATCGTGCAGGCCAATGGCCGCTCCCAGCCCATGAACGAGCTCTACCCCGACGTGCGGGTGCTGGCCGTGCCCGGCCTGGAGGAGGCGCGGGCCTGAGGGCCGGTCCGAACAGATTGGAAAGCGGCCCGGACCGCGCGTCGGGCTGGCTCCCGCGTGCGCTTGTAAATATGATTACGGCTTCAGAAGACCAGCCCTTTCAGCGAGGAGTCACGCCGTGGAGCACGCCTGGGACCAAGACAAGATCATCCGGGTCGACATGACCCGACTGTCCATCACCATCGAAGATTTTCCCTCCGCCTGGAAGCTGCTCGGCGGCCGCGCGCTGTCGGCCAAGATCCTGCTCGCAGAATGCGACCCGACCTGCGATCCGCTGGGCCCCGACAACGTCCTGGTCATGGCGCCCGGTACCCTGTCCGGCACCGCGGCCCCGACCTCCGGACGACTGTCCTTCGGCTGCAAGAGCCCGCTGACCAAGGGCATCAAGGAAGCCAACGTCGGCGGCAATCCCGGCCAGGACCTGATGAAGCTCGGCTACCGCGCGGTGATCGTCACCGGTCAGCCGGCCGACCGTGAGCGCCGCTATGGGCTCAAGGTCAACGAGAGCGGCGTCGAACTGGTGCCGGCCGACGACTACAAGGGCATGTGGAACTACGCGCTGTGCGAGAAGCTGCTCGCCGACCAGCCGAAGAGCGCCTCGGTCATCTCCATCGGCCCGGCCGGCGAGATGATGCTGAAGGGCGCCTCCATCGCCTGCACCGACGACAACAAGGCGCGCCGCCCGGCCCGCCAGGCCGCGCGCGGCGGCGTCGGCGCCGTGATGGGCGCGAAGGGGCTCAAGTGGGTGCTGGTCGACCCGGCCAAGCGCTCGCTGCGCCGCCCGGACGATCGCAAGGGCTTCTCCGCCTACGTGAAGGAGTTCGCCAAGGACTACCGCGCCAGCCGCCACGCCAACTTCAAGTACGGCACGAGCGCGGTGGTGCCGGCGGCCAACATGCTGCACACCTTCCCCTACAAGAACCGCACCGAGGGCCGCAACCCCGAGTTCGAGCAGCTCGACGGCGCGCGCATCCGCGAATCCTTCGAGACCCGCGGTGGCGAGATGCACGCCTGCATGGCCGGCTGCATCGTGTCGTGCTCGAACATCGTTCATGACAAGGACGGCAACTACAAGACCTCGGCGCTGGAGTTCGAGACCCTGACCCTGCTGGGTTCCTGCTGCGCGATCAACAACTGGGAAGACGTCGCCGAACTCGATCGCCTGTGCGATGAACTCGGCCTCGACACCATCGAGACGGGCGCCGCGATCGCGGTGTACATGGACTCGAACGGCATGCCCTGGGGTGACGCCGAAGGCGCGAAGAAGCTGCTTGCCGAGGACGTGAACAACGGCACCGAGCTCGGCCGCAACATCGGTGACGGCGCGCTCGCCATCGGCACGGCGCGCAAGCATCACCGCATCCCGGTGGCCAAGGGCCAGGCGCTGCCGGCCTGGGATCCGCGTCCGCTGAAAGCGACCGGCATCACCTACTGCACCAGCGCGCAGGGTGGCGATCACACCGCGGGTCTGGTGATCGATCCGAAGATCAGCGGTGAGAAGGCGGCCATCGCCTCGCAGGAAGTGCAGATCGTCAACGCCGTGTGCGACTCCACCGGCTTCTGCATGTTCTTGGGGCCCACCATCGAGGAGACCGCGAAGTTCTTCACGCCGTTCTTCGGCGAGACCGTCACGCGCGAGCAGATCGCCGACATCGGCTGGGAATGCCTGGCGGATGAGTGGGAGTTCAACGATCGCGCCGGCATGACGCTCGCCGACGACAGCATGGCGGAGTGCATGAGCACCGAGGGCATCGGCCCCGAGCACAGCATGAAGTTCGACGTGCCGGAAGAGATCGTGCGCATGGCCAAGGTGCGCCAGCCGGCCACCGAGAAGTTCTGGCGCCGCTCGCCGGCCGGTTGATCCCGGTCCGGCCTTGACGAGCCCGGTCCGCCGTCCGGCGGGCCGGCTCAGCCGGTGGTGCGGTCCGTGCCCCCGGCGACTCCGTTGCCCGGCGCGCTCCGCGCCGGCGCGACGCTCCCCACCGGGCGTACGCTCGGTCGCGGCTCCCGCTGCCCGAGCAGGCTTTCGTCGAAGCGCGTCACGCGACGCGGACCGTCGAACAGCTGCCCCTTCGCGAACTCGATGCCCATCTTGGCCAGCGCTTCGCGCACCGAGCGGCTGTCGGCGTGCTCCGCCACGGTCTTGAGGCCCAGCGCGCGCGCCACCCGCGACAGGCCCAGCACCACCTCGTAGTCCACCGAACTCGACAGCAGGTTGGCGACGAAGCTGCCGCGAATGCCGAGGTAGTCGACCTGCAGGGTCTTCAATACGTCGATGGCGCCGCCGCCGAAGCCGAGATCGCCGACCAGGAACTGGCAGCCGTCCTGCTTCAGCGTCGTGACGAAGTAGCGCACCACGTCGGCATGGCTGGCGAGGCTCGCCTCCGGCAGGCTGAAGCCGAGCCGCGGCGCGATGCGCGGGTGTTCGCGCACGCGACGTATGGCGTATTCCAGCAGGCGCTCGTCGGCGACCGAGGAGGCGCCGAGCGGCACGAGCGCGAGGCACATGTCCGACAGCGCGGGATGATCCGACACCAGCGCCTCGACCGCCGCGCCGATCAGCCAGCGATCGATGTCGCTGCCGAGCTGGTAGCGCGCGGCGAGATCCAGCATCTCGGGACGCGGGATGGGCTGGTCGTCGCTGGTGCGCACGCCGGCGGTGAGTTCACAGCGATCGCTCGGCAGGCTGGGCATGGTGGCGCACAGCGGCTGGTAGAACAGATCCAGGCGGCCGGCGTGCAGCGCCGACTGGATCTCGCCCACCCGTCGCAGCTCGCGCGCCTGGCTGTCTTCCTCCGGCGCGGTGGCCTCGAACAGCTGCACGCGGTTGCGTCCGAAGTGCTTGGCGCTGTAGCAGGCGGCGTCGGCCGCGCGCAGCAGGTGGGCGGTGTCCCGCACCTCCGGGCCGATCTCCACCACGCCGACACTGATCGACACCGGCAGTTCGATGGACTGCCAGGTGAAGTCATGACTCTCCACGCCGGCGCGCACGCTCTCGCCGATGCCACGCGCGCGCTCGGCGTCGCAGCTGTAGAGCAGCGCGCAGAACTCATCGCCGCCGATGCGCGCCAGGGTGTCGGCGCCGCGAATGCGCGCGCGCATCACGTCCACCAGGCTGCGCAGCGCATGGTCGCCCGCGGCATGACCATAGGTGTCGTTGATGAACTTGAACTTGTCGATGTCGATGTAGAGCAGGGTGTGGGTCTTGCGCGGCGTGTCGCCCGCCTGGCGCAGCAGTTTGCCCAGGCGCCGCTCGAACTCCGCGCGGTTGATGCAGCCGGTCAGCGTGTCGTGGGTCGCGCGCCAGGCGATGGACTCGACGCGCTGGCGTCGCGCGGTGACGTCGCGCAGCAGCACCGACACGCCGACGAAGCTGCCGTCGGCGTCGGTCAGCGGCGTGAAGCTGTAGTCGACGCCGAAGGCCACGCCATCCTGGCGAATGAGCTGGGCCTGGTCGTGCATGCGCTGGCTGGTGAGAGTGAGGCGCGCCTCGGCGAGGATCGCCTCGGTGCGGTTGTGCGGTTCCCGTCCGTAGACGATGCGCAGGCAGTCGCCGAGGGGCTTGCCGACCAGTTCAGCGGCGGTCGCGCCGAGCAGCTGCTCGGCGAAGGGATTGACGTAGTCCACGCGGCCGGCGGCGTCGGTGCCGAGCAGCGCATCGCCCAGGTGGTGCAGCAGCCGGTACTGGCGCGCGTCGCGCGCCAGGCGCTGGTCGAGTTCGTCCAGCGCGCGCTCCGCGCCGGCCAGCGACAGGGGTGCGCTCTGGGCGTGCTCGCCGGTCACCGCCAGCAGGCGACGCACCACCGAGGCGAGCGCCTCGTGGCGACGGAAATAGACCCCGGCGACGAGCGCGAGGGTGGCCATGGTGAGCGCGATCCACGGCACGATGCCGGGATGGCGGCCGTCGTGCAGGACGCCGCCGGTCGCCAGCAGGCCAAGGGCGGCGAGGAAACAGACGTAGGCTTGCGGACGTTCGCCGAGCACCGGGATGGCGACCAGCGCCACGCCCAGGGCCGCGCTCAACAGGGTCGCCAGCGCCATGCCGTCGGCGCCAGGCACGAAGAGCGCGAGTCCCGAACCCCAGGCCAGGCCCAGGACGGCGGCGAGGCCAACCTCGAGCGAAGCCTGGCCGCCTGCGCGCGGCCCGGCCTTCGACCACTGCTCGAGCACCACCGTCAGCAGCACGAAGCCGCTCCAGGCACCGAGCAGGGCCGGCGCGGTGCCCTCCCACAGCGCCGCGGCGACACCGGCCAGGGCGGCCACGTGCGTCACCAGCCAGACGCGGCCGAGCGTCGCCTGCACCGTCGCGGGCGCGGCGCCGGGCCTGATTACGGCATGGCGCTCGGGAGCGGGCGCCTGCTGCGCGCCAGGGTCGTCGTTCATCTCGGTCCTCACGGACACCGCCGGACCCGCGCGCGAGGTGCCGCGGGGCTTTGTAAATTATTGTGTCGGCGGTGGGCGGCGCAGTGACTGTGGTCACAGGCGCGCCCGTGAGGTGCGTGATCGCGGTCACGCGCCCGGCAGTGAGGGAGGACCGCCGCGCTGAGCGCGCGGCGGTGGAGGGGGGCTAGCGGTCGCGGCGCGCGCCGACCCGCAGGCGCAGCGCGTTCAACTTGATGAAGCCTTCGGCGTCGGCCTGGTTGTAGGCGCCGGCGTCGTCCTCGAAAGTCGCGATGGCGGGGTCGAACAGGCTGTCCTTCGGCGCGCGGCGGCCCTCGACGATGACGTTGCCCTTGTACAGGCGCAGCCGCACCGTGCCGTTCACGCGTTCCTGGGAGGCGTCGATCATGGTCTGCAGCATGCGCCGCTCGGGGCTCCACCAGTAGCCGTTGTAGATCAGCGCGGCGTAGCGCGGCATGAGGTCGTCCTTGAGATGGGCGACCTCGCGGTCCAGGGTCAGGGACTCGATGGCGCGATGGGCCTTCAGCATGATGGTGCCGCCGGGGGTCTCGTAGCAGCCGCGCGACTTCATGCCGACGTAGCGGTTCTCGACGATGTCGAGCCGGCCGATGCCGTTGGCGTTGCCGAGCGCGTTCAGGCGGGTCAGCACCTGGGCGGGCGTCATGCGCACGCCGTCCACGGCGACGATGTCGCCGCGCTCGTATTCGAGTTCCACCACCGTCGGGGTATCGGGCGCCTGCTCCGGCGACACCGACCAGCGCCACATCGATTCCTCGGCGCTCGCCCAGGGATCCTCCAGCACCACGCCCTCATAGGAGATGTGCAGCAGGTTCGCGTCCATGGAATAGGGCGAGCCGCTGCCGCTCTTGTACTCGATCGGAATGCCGTGCTGTTCGGCGTAGGCGAGCAGTTTCTCGCGCGAGGTCAGGTTCCACTCGCGCCACGGCGCGATGACCTTGATGCCGGGCTCGAGCGCGTAGGCGCCGAGTTCGAAGCGCACCTGGTCGTTGCCCTTGCCGGTTGCGCCGTGGGAGATGGCGTCGGCGCCGGTCTCGCGCGCGATCTCCACCAGGCGCTTGGCGATCAGCGGCCGCGCGATGGAGGTGCCGAGCAGGTACTCGCCCTCGTAGATGGTGTTGGCGCGGAACATCGGGAAGACGAAGTCGCGCACGAACTCTTCCTTGAGGTCGTCGATGTAGATCTCCTTCACGCCCATCTTGGTGGCCTTGGCGCGCGCCGGCTCGAGCTCTTCGCCCTGGCCGATGTCGGCGGTGAAGGTCACCACCTCGCACTGGTACTCCTCGGCGAGCCACTTGAGGATGACCGAGGTATCGAGGCCGCCGGAGTAGGCGAGCACGACTTTCTTGACTTTGAGTTTGGACATGAGGCGCATCGGGGTGGTGGTGAAGGGAGCGGCATTGTGCCGAGCGCGGAGGCCGAGATCCAGCGCGCCCCAGGCGCGCCGTGTGGGTCAACGCCAGCGCACCTGGCCGTGGGCCTCGTCCAAGAAAAGGCGCGGGCAGCGCGCCAGCACCGCGCGCAGGTCGGCCTCGGCCAGGCCGAAGTCCGGCGCGAGCGCGGCCGCGCAGGCGGTCCAGTCGCCGACCAGGCCGGCAGCGTCGCGCGTGCCGTGCAGGACGAGGTACTCCAACACCGCGCTGCCGACGCGCGCCGCCTCGAGTTCGCGCCGGGTACGCGCCTGCAGGGCATCCAGTTCGCCGAAGCGCGTGGCGAGCGCGGTGACGAAGGACGCCATCCAGCCGTCCATGCCGAGTTCCTGCTCGAGCGACTCGCGCGTCACGACGATGACCGTGGCGGCGGTGCTCGCGCGCACGCTCGCGGTGCGCGGCTGGCTCGCGAACACCGCGGTCTCGCCGAACACCTCGCCGGGTCCCAGCCGGCGCAGGGTGACCTCCTGGCTGCCCTCGCGACGGAACACCTCGCACAGGCCCTCGGTGACGATGAAGGCCTCGTCGCCGGCTTCGCCCTCGCGCACGATGAGCTGGCCGGCGGCGAAGGAACGGGTCGCGAACCACGCGCCGGCGCGCAGGAAGCCCTCCAGGTCGGCCTTCAGTTCCTGCACCGACTGGTGACGCTGCGCCGGATCTGCCGCCAGCGCCTTCATCGCGATGCGCGCGAGGCCGGGCGGGATGTCGCGGCGCGGCTGCACCTGGTCGGGCGGCAGGATGTGGCTCTGCAGGGCGGCGTCGATGCGCTCGTCGGTGTCGCGCCCGACATGCGGCGCCTGGCCACAGAGGACCTGGTACAGCGTGCCGCCCAGCGCGAACACGTCGGTGCGCTGGTCGATGAGATCGAGCCGGCCGCGCGCCTGCTCCGGCGCCATGTAGCCGATGGTGCCGACGATCGCGCCCTCGTCATCGCCGACCACGCCCGCGCCGCGCGCGATCTGCACCGCCTCGCCGCCCTCGGACGGCCGGCTGCCCGCCAGCAGTCGCGCGATGCCCCAGTCCATCACGTACACCTGGCCGAAAGAGCCGACCATGATGTTGTCCGGCTTCAGATCGCGATGGATGACGCCGCGCGCGTGGGCGAAGCTCACCGCGTCGCAGACCTTGATCAGGATCTCGATCAGGCTGCGCAGCGCGCCGCGGCTGCGATCGTTGGCGCACAGGAGCGCGGTCAGGGTCATGCCCTGCACCTGCTTCATGGTGAAGTAGTAGCGGCCTTCGGCGTCGACGCCGAGATCGTGCACCGGCACGATGTTGGGATGATCGAGCTGCGCGGTGATCTGCGCCTCTTCGACGAAGCGCAGCGCGGCGCGCGGCCGCGACACGCCGACCCGCTCCAGCACCTTGGTCGCGACGCTGCGCAACAGCAGGCGATCGCGCGCGGCGTGCACCGCGCCGAAGCCGCCGCGACCGAGCAGGGCGAGGGTCTCGAGGCGTTTCTCCGGCGTGAAGAAGCCGGGTTGCAGCGCCGGCGCGGCGGCCACCGCGCCGGCCGAGGGGCGCGCCGCCAGTTCTTCCAGGGTGCGGGTATCGTTCGCCGCGACGGTCGGCGGCGACTGCATCACAAGGGTCGCATCCCCTTCGGTGCTGGCCGAGGTCGAGAGCATCCAAAGGGGAATGTGACAGGTGACGGTGGCGTCGGCGGCTTCGGTCGCGTCGTCCGGCGGTCCGCCGGGCGGTGGCTCGCGTTCCTCCATGATCATGGTCCTCCGGGCGCCAATGCCGCCCCATCATAGCCGAGCGTCGGCGCCGGCCGGCAAGCGAGGTCCCTTTTCGCGCTACTCCGAGCGCGTGAGCGCGGCGCGGAACAAGACGCGCGGCGGCGTCTCGCCCGCGGCGCGGAAATCGGCGACGAGCGGCAGGTGGACCGCAAGCCACTCGCGCGGCGTGTCGACCAGGTTGGTCACCAGGCGCACGCCGGGCGCGTCGTCGAATTCGACCAGCGCGACGATGTAGGGCAGCGGACCCTGGTAGCGCGGATCGAAGCGATGGCTGACCTCGGTCCAGCTGTACAGGCGCGCCCTGCCTGCGACCGCGCGCCAGCCGATGTCGCTGGCGCGGCAGTGTGGACAGCGCGGCATCGGGTACCAGTGATGACGCCGGCAGGCGTCGCACCAGGGCAAGCGCAGTTCACCTGCGGCGAGCCAGCGGTTGAAGGCCGTGAACTCCGGCGCGAGCGCGTCGCTCATCGCCGGTCGCGTCCGAGCAGCAGCACGCCGTAGTCGGGAATCGACCACCCACCGACAAGACCTATCTCGGCGCTCGCGACCTGCGCCGCGCCGGCCTGGCCGCGCAGCTGGCGCACCGCTTCCAGCACGTGCTCGACGCCCAGCAGGTAGCTGTGCGCGAGCAGGCCGCCATGGGTGTTGACCGGCAGGCCGCCGTGCACGCCGATGCCGCGTTCGCGCACCAGCGCCGGCGCCTCGCCGCGCGCGCAGAAGCCGAGGTCTTCCAACTGCACCAGCAGCGAAATCGTGAAGCAGTCGTAGAGCTCGGCGAAGTCGATGTCGCCGCGCGTGATGCCGGCCTCGGCGAGCGCCGCTTCCATCGCGCGATGCGCGCCGGTCACGCGCACTATCTCGCGCTGCTGGGTGAAGATGTCGTCGCCGGTGAAGGGCTCGCTCGCGAAGCGCGAGGCCAGCACCTTGACCGGCGGCTGGCGCAGGTCCCGCGCGCGCTCGAGCGAGGTCATGATGAAGGCGCCGACGCCGTCGCTGATCAGGCAGCAGTCGGCGACCCGCATCGGCTCGGCGACGAGGCGCGAGTCGTAGTAGCCCTCGCGCGTCAGCGGCTTCCTGTTCTGCGCGAGCGGGTTCAACAGCGCATTGTCGCGATGGGCGATGGCGACCGCGGCCAGGTCGTCGGGCGTCATGCCGTACTCGTGCATGTAGCGTCGCGCCCACAGCGCGAAGTAGGTCGGCTGGGCGTTGAAGCCGTAGGGCTTCTCGAAGGCCATCTTGGCCGGGTACATGTCGTGGAAGCCGTAGGGACCGCCGGCGCGCGAGCCCCAGTCGACGCCGAAGTAGTACAGTACCGTGCGCGCGCGACCGCCGCGAATGGCGAGCTGCGCGAGTTCCGGTGCGCAGGCGTTGCCGGCGCCACCGAAGGACGTGCCGCCGTCGAAGCCGCGCTCGATGCCGAACTGCGCGGCAATGAATTCCCGCGGCACGGTGTGCGGCATGATCACGCCGTCGGTGATGATGCCGTCTATGTCGCTGGCATCGAGCCCGGCGTCGTCGAGCGCGGCCTGCACCGCCTCCACCGCGAGCGTGCGCAGCGGCCGGTCCGCTCGCCGCACCGGGCGGGTCTGGCCGATGCCGACGATGGCGATGTCGGTGCTCATGCGATCGGCGAGCACACGCCGCGCGCCAAGGAGCTTGGCGCGCGGCGGCGCATCACATGTTGAAGAAGCAGAGCTTGTTGCCGTCGAGATCGCGGAAGTAGCCGGCGTAGAAGCCGTCGCCACGATCGCCGGGCGCGCCTTCGTCGCTGCCGCCGAGCGCCAGCGCCTTGGCGTGCAGCGCCGGGATCTGGGTCTTGTCGGCGATGTAGAGCGCGGTCATGTTGCCGTTGCCCGGCGTCGCCGCCTTGCCGTCGAAGGGCTTGATGATGCACACCATGGGCGCCTCGGGCGAGGTGCCCCAGGCGATGAAGCGCTCGTTCTGCATGGCGCGCTTCGCGCCCAGCATGGCGAACAGCTCATCGTAGAAATGCGCGGCCTGTTCGATCTTGTTGGTGCCGAGCGTGACGTAACCGATCATGGGAATCCTCCGGTGCGTTCCAGTGGGCGCGCCGCGGCGCGGCGCCGGTCGGATGATATCAGGCGCGGAGCGCGCGCTCGAAGGCGGCGAGGAAGGCGGCCGGCGCCTCGGCGTGGGGCCAGTGGCCGCCGCCGATCACGGTTTCGATGACGTGGCGCGGAAACCAGCGCGCGATGAGCGGCAGGTGCTCGTCCGTGACGCGGTCCGAGAGCTCGCCGCGGATGAACCAGGTGGGACGGTCGTAATGCGCGTCGGCCGGCGCCGGCAGCGGGCCCAGGATGTTGGCCATGTCGCGTTCCAGCGTCGCGAGGTTCAGGCGCCAGCGCGGTTGGCCCTGTTCGAACAGCAGGTTCTGCAGCACGAACAGCCGCACCGGCGTATCGGGAATGGCCGACGCCAGGGCGCGGTCCGCGTCCGCGCGGCGGCGGATGGTGGCGAGGTCGACCGCCTTCAGCGCGGTGATGACCTCGTTGAAGCGATCGGGGTAGGTGACCGGCGCGATGTCCACCGCCACCACGCGCTCGAGCCCCGTGGGGTCGGTCAGCGCCATGGTCATCGCCGCCTTGCCGCCCATGCTGTGCCCCACGAGCGAGAAGCTGGCGAGTCCGAGCGTGCTCACCAGCCGACGCACGTCGGCCACCATGGCCGTGTAGTCCATGGTCGCGGTGTGCGGTGACGCACCGTGGTTGCGCAGGTCGACCAGGTGGAAGCGGTAGCGATCGCCAAGCGCGCGCGCCACCGTGATCCAGTTGCGCCCCGCGCCGAACAGGCCGTGCAGCACCACCACAGGTGGGCCGTCGCCGACCGATTCGTAGTGCAGATCGACCGCCGTCATGGCGCGCCCTCGCGCAGCGCGGGCGGGATGCGCGCCGGGTTCAGCCAGCGCTGCGGCCACAGGCCGAGGAGCGCGATGTCCTCGTCGATGCCGTCCATCACCGGGTAGTCGCGAAAGCGCTCCGGCGCGACCCAGGCGAAGGCGCTGTGCTCGTGGTTCAACCGCACTTCGCCCGCCAGCCAGTGGCGCTGAAAGAGGTGGATCTCGTAGATCCCGCCGTAGTAGGTGTCGCGCAGCGGACCGAGATAGCGCACCAGGCGGGTCTCGTGTCCGGGCCCGATCTCTTCCTCCATTTCGCGCAGCGCCGCCTCGGCAGGCGTCTCGCCGGCCTCGATCTTGCCGGCCGGCAGGCCCCACAGGCCGGGGCCGAGGCGCGCGGTCTCGACCCGCCGGATGAGCAGCAGCTCACCGGCCGGATTCAAGAGCAGGTTGAGCGCGTAACGCGCGGCAGGCGGCTGGGCGGACATTCTCTAACCCCGATGGCGAGGCGCCAGTATAGCCAGCAGGCGCGCGGCGGAGACGCGCGCGGCGGCTCAAGTTGCGCGGCCGTCGGCCGCTATCGAAGGCGAACCTGGAGGGGGACGCGTGCCACGCGAGTCCGCAAAGGCTCACCTACCCTCACCTGCGACCACAGATGCGCCACCCAGCCATGACCCGACGCCTGCTTGTTCCGATCCTCACCGCGCTGCTGATGCTGATGACGGTCAGCGCCGCGCCGGCCGCCGAGGGTGGGCACGACGAACTCGTGATCCTCAACTGGGCGGACTATGTCGACCCGGATCTGATTGCCGCCTTCGAGCGCCAGCACAAGGTCAACGTGCGCGTGGTCAACTACGAGGACGACGACAACCGCGACCAGCTGCTGCTCGCGACCAACGGCAGCGGCTATGACCTGGTGGTGGTGAACGAAACGCGTATCAGCGTCTACCGTGCGCATGGCTGGATCGCGCCGCTCACCGCGGCGGAAGTACCGAACCTGAGACACGTGGACGCCAAGTGGCTGGACAAGGCACCCGCCGCCAAGGGTCATGCCGCGCCCTACTTCTGGGGCACCGTCGGTATCGCCTACCGCAGTGACCTGGTGAAGAAGCCGCCCCAGGGCTGGACCGACCTGTTGCAGCCTACCGACGACCTCAAGGGCAAGGTGGCGATGCTGAGTTCGTCGCGGGAGATCCTCGGCATGGCACTGAAAGCCACCGGCCACTCGGTGAACAGTGCCGATCACCACGATATCGACGAGGCCATGCGCCTGCTGCTGGCACAGAAGCCCTATGTGCGCGCCTACCAGCAGTCCCTGTTGAACGAACGCTCCGAACTCGTCACCGGCGACGTGCAGATGCGCATGACCTTCAACGGTGATGCGCTGACGCTCAAGCGCTTCAACCCCAACATCGAATACGTGGTGCCGGCCGAGGGTACCGGGCTGTGGGTCGACTACATCACGGTCATGGCCACTGCCGCCAACGCCAAGCTGGCCTACGCCTTCGTCGATTTCCTCAACCAGCCGGCCAATGCCGCGCAGAACGCGCAGTACGCGAGTTTCGCCACCACCAATGCTGCGGCGGAGAAGCTCCTGCCGGCGGCGTTCCGCGCCAATCCGGCGGTCTACCCCGACGCCAAGACCTTGGCCAACTCCGAGATGTTTGCGGCCATGCCGCCGCGTGTCCTGAGTTATCGCAACACCAAGTTCTCGCAGCTGTTGCAGAACTGAGCGCACGATCCGCGCCGCGGCCATGAAGCTCAAGGCCAAGATTCCCGCGCTGGTGCTGCCGCTGGTGGTCGCGCCGCTGCTGGTGCTGAGCGTGCTGGCCTTCACCCGCATCTACGACGCCATGCGCGACCAGTTGGAGGACGAGACCGCGCGCGCGCTGCGCAACGCCATGTCGCACATGCAGCAGGCGGTATCCGCCGCGCGCGGCAACCTGCAGCTGTTCGAAAACAACCTGGTGCTGACCAAGTACGCCACGACCAGCGAGGAGGACCGCTACACCCTGTTGCAGCCCGCGCTACTGGACATCTTTCGTGCCTGCCAGGCGGCGTTCCCCGATTATTTCGAGATCCGTTTTCTCACGCCGGAGGGCTACGAGGACGCCCGCCAGGCGCGCTTCGATATCGGCAACAGCAGCGACGAGGAAGGCGGCAGCGAGTGGTTCAAGCGCCTCGGCGCCCATGCCGAGGGCGCCTACGTCACCACCTACATGCACCCCGACACCGGCAGGCCGGCCCTGTTCGTCGGCACCGCGGTCAGGCGGCGCGACATGACGGTGGACACCGGCGCGGCTGAGCCGGTCCTGCGCGGCTACCTCGGCATCACGGTCGACCTGGTGGATTTCGCGCGCCACATCGCCGAGGCCCACGTCGGCGAGTCTGGCTACCTGTTCGCCACGGACGCCAAGGGCAAGATTCTCTTCGGCCGCCAGGATCTGCGCTTGCCGGCCGACTTCGTCGCGCGCGTCGACGCCGCGCTCAAGGACGACAGCGACGAGATCACCATCGACATCGGTCAGGAGCCCACCGGCCTGCACATGCGGCGGCTGAACGATGGACTGCTGCTGTTCGCGTCCCATTCCCATGCCGACACGCGCAACCTGATCTTCCAGGCGGGTGCGGTGGTCGTGCTCGGCGTGCTGCTCATCCTGGTCGTGACGGGCGGCGGTCTGGTCGCGGTGCTGGCGCGTCACATCGTGCAGCCGGTGATCAGGCTGCGCGCGGTCGCCGCCGAGATCGGCAGCGGCAACTGGGACGTGGAGAGCGGCATCGCCACCAACGACGAGATCGGCGATCTCGCGCGCTCGGTGGAGGACATGGCGCGCAATCTCAAGGCGGCCGACGATCGCGTGCGCTTCCTCGCCTACCACGACAACCTCACCGGCCTGCCGAACCGCGCGATGTTCCGCGACTACCTGACCCGCGCGCTGTCCCAGGCCGAACGCGCCGGCCAGAAGCTCGGCGTGCTGTTCATCGACATCGACGGCTTCAAGCGCATCAACGATACCCTCGGCCACCAGACTGGCGACCTGCTCTTGAAGGAGATCGCGCGCCGCCTGACGGCGCGGCTGCGCGAGGAAGACATGGTCACCCATTGCGAGGCGAGCAGCGCCGACCACGACGGTCTCCTGGCGCGCCTCGGCGGCGACGAGTTCATCGTTCTGCTGACCGGCGTGCACGATCCCCACGGGCCCGGCACCGTCGCACGCCGCTTCATCAAGACGCTCGGCGAGACCATCACGCTGAACGGCCAGGACTGCCACATCGGCGCCAGCATCGGCATCGCGCTGTATCCGGACGACGGTGCGGACGCCGGTGAGCTGATGCGCAATGCCGACATCGCCATGTACCACGCCAAGAACCTCGGCAAGAACGCCTACCAGTACTTCCAGTCGTCGATGAACGCGGCGGTGCTGGAGCGCGCGGCGCTGGAGGCCAAGCTGCGCAAGGCCATCGCCGATCACCACCTGTCGCTGCACTACCAGCCGCAGGTCGATCCGCGCAGCGGCGAGATAGTCGGCCTCGAGGCGCTCCTGCGCTGGACAGATCCGGAGACCGGACCAATCTCGCCGGGCGCCTTCATCCCGCTCGCCGAGGAGACCGGTCTCATCCTGCAGATCGGCGAATGGGTGATCGACGAGGCCTGTCGCCAGGCGCGGGCCTGGGACACGCGCGGCGTGCGCCCGGTGCCCATCTCGGTCAATGTCTCGGGCGTGCAGTTCGAGCGTCAGGACGTGGCCGAGGTGGTGCGCGCCGCGGTGCAACGGCACCACCTGCCGCCGGGGCGTCTCGAGATCGAGATCACCGAGTCGGCCATCATGCGCCACCCGGAGCGGGCGGTGGCGGCCTTGAACACCCTGCGCGAGTCCGGCGCCGGCGTCGCGCTCGACGACTTCGGCACCGGCTACTCCTCGCTCAGCTACCTGCGGCGCTTTCCCATCGACACGCTGAAGATCGATCGCAGCTTCATCATGGAGATCGATCAGAACCAGGAGGACGCGGAGATCGTCGCGGCGATCGTCGCCATGGCGCACACCCTCGGCCTGCAGGTGATCGTCGAGGGCGTGGAGACCGCCCCGCAGCTCGAGGTCATCGTCGCCAAGCAGTGCGACGTGGTGCAGGGCTTCGTATTCAGCCGGCCGCTGCCGGCGGCCGACGTGCCGGCGCGCCTCGCGGGGCCGCTCAAGCGCAGCGCCTGAGCGCGCCTAGGCGAGCTTCGCCACTTCCACCCGCGCGTCGAAGGCATTGCTGCCGAAGCGCCGATCGGACAGACCGTCCGGGGTCAGCGCATTGGCCGAGGCGGCGCCGTCCAGGCTGTCCGCGGGCCACCAGCTGAAGGGCAGCGACACCACGCCGGCCGGCGTGTCGCCCGACACCCGCGCAACCGCGCGCACTTCACCGAGACCATTCCACATGCGCACCGCGTCGCCGCTCGCGATGGCGCGGGCCGCGGCGTCCTGTGGATGGAGCTGGATCTCCGGCTGCTGCCCGCGCGTGCTCGCCTGGCGCGGATTGACGTACTCCGAGTTCAGGAAGTGCGCGACCTTGGCGGACACCAGGCGCAGCGGCCAGGCGCGGCGCGCGTCGTCGCTCTCGGCGATCGGCACGTAGCCGGGCAGCGGATCGAGCCCGGCCGCGGCGAGCGTCGGCGAATGGAACTCGCACTTGCCGCTCGGCGTGGTGAAGCCGCCGTCGGCGCGCGGTCGGTAGTCCTCGGGTAGCGCGAGGCGCATCCAGCCGCGGCGCGAGAGTTCGTCGAAATCGACGCCGCCGAGCCACGGGTGACCGGTAGCCAGCAGCTGGCGCACGCGCGTCTCGTCGTCGCTCGTGAGCCAGGGCTCGTCGAAGCCGAGCGCGCGCGACAGGCGACGGAACAGTTCGGTGTTGGCGATCGCCTCGCCGCGCGGCGCGATTGCGGGCGGATTGATCGCCACGTAGTCCTGCCCCCAGGCGCCCATCAGCTCCCAGTGTTCGAACTGCATGGTGGCCGGCAGCAGGATGTCGGCGTAGCGCGCGGTGTCGGTCATGAAGTGCTCGTGCACCACGGTGAAGAGATCCTCGCGTTCGAGGCCGCGCCGCACGAGGTTCTGGTTCGGCATGGTCACCACCGGGTTCAGGTTGTAGACCATGAGCCAGGTGATGGGCGGGTCCATGCGTGGATCGGTCAGCACGCGGCCGAGCTGGGCCAGGTGCACCGTGCGCGCCGGCGCCGGATCATCGCCCGGACCGAACACCGCGCTGAAGTCGAGCGCCTCGACCACCAGGTGGCCGGTGAAGTGACACAGGCCGCCACCGCGTTCGCGCCACGCGCCGGTCAGCGCCGGCAGGCAGGCGACGGCGCGAAAACCCAGCGAGCCATTGGAATAGCGTTCCATGCCGACCATCAGCCGAATGGCCGCGGGACGCGTGGTGGCGTAGAGCCGCGCGAGACGCTCGATGGCCTCGACCTCGAGCCCCGTGATCTCGGCGACCCGCGCCGGCGGATATTCGGCGAGTCGCGCGGCGAGCGCGTCGAAGCCCTGGGTGTGGCGCGCGATATAGTCCGCGTCGTGCAGTTCGTCGCGCACGATGACGTGCATCATGCCGAGCGCGAGCGCCGCGTCGGTGCCCGGCTGCAGCTGCACGTGCCAGTCGGCGTGGGCGGCGGTGGGCGTGCGTACCGGGTCGACCACCACCACCTGCGCGCCCTGGCGTCGCGCCTCGCGGATCGCGCCGCCCCACAGGTGCACGTTGGTCGCGGCGGTGTTGGTGCCCCACACGATGATGAGTCGGCTGTGGGCGAGATCCTCGGGGAGGATGCTGGCGCCGGGGCCGACGGTATTCGCGACCGCGGTGTAGGCGACGTTGCCGCAGATCTGACGATCGACGCCAGTGGCGCCGAGGCGCGCGAAGAAGGCGTCGCCGGCCCAGCGCTGGAGAATACCGATGGTGCCGGCGAAGTTGGCCGGCATGGCGGTGAGCGGCCCATGCCGCGCGATGCCGTCCTGAAGCCGCGCCACCACTTCCGCGAGCGCCTCGTCCCAGCTCACGCGTTCGAAGCGGCCGCTGCCCTTGGGCCCGCTGCGCCGCATCGGGTACAGCAGGCGCTCCGCGCTGTACACGCGCTCGGGGTAGCGCTTGAGCTTGGAGCACAGCGCGCCGCGCGTGTAGGGATGATCCGGCGTGCCGGCGAGTCCCACCGCGCGACCCGTGTCGTCCACCGTGACCTGCCAGGCGCAGGTGTCGGGACAGTCGTGGGGACAGGCACCGTGGACGGTTTTCATGGACGGGCTCCGCGCGAAAGGAAGGCGAATGATGCGCCAGGCGGGCGCGCCGACCAAGCGCCTGAACGCTTCCACGGCCGCGCGGATTGTGGTCAATTGGGCACAGGCCGGCGCGGCAAGCGCGCGGGCGGCGCTTCAGCCAGGGGAGTGATGTGGCGATGAGCGGCACTGTCAGGGTCGAACGCGAAGGTCCCATCGGGTACGTCATCCTGGACAACCCGGCGCGCCGCAACGCCATCGGCGCGGACATGTGGCGGGCGCTGCCGCCGGCGGTCGCCGCACTGGAGGCGGACCCGGGCGTGCGCGTCATCGTGCTGCGCGGCGCGGGCGAGGTGGCCTTCGCGGCCGGCGCCGACATCTCAGAATTCGAACGCAACCGCGCCGACGGCGACGCGACGCGCGCCTACGAGGCGGCGACCGGCGCGGCGCATCGCGCGTTGGAGAACGCCAGCAAGCCGGTCATCGCGCAGATTCGCGGCTACTGCATCGGCGGTGGCCTCGCGCTGGCGCTCTCCTGCGACCTGCGCTACTGCGCCGCCGACAGCCAGTTCGCGATCCCCGCGGCGCGCCTCGGCGTCGGCTACGGCCTGCACGGTCATCGCCGCCTGGTGGCGACCGTCGGACACGCGAACGCGCGTGAGATCATGTTCGCCGCGCGGCGCTACGACGCCGAGGAGGCGCGCGCCATGGGCCTCGTCAACCGCGTGCTGCCGACCGACGAACTCGAAAACTGGGTACGCGATTTCGCCGCCGGGCTCGCCGCCAACGCGCCGCTCACGCAGGCCGCGTCGAAGGCCGCGATCAACGCGCTCATCGTCGCCGAGGGCGACTTCGCCGCCTGCGAGGCGCTGGCCGCGCGCTGCTTCGACAGCGCCGACTACCGCGAAGGTCGCGAGGCCTTCATGCAGAAGCGCAAACCCAGGTTCCGAGGCCTGTAGGTCGGACTTCAGTCCGACATTCGTTGCGTGCTTCGATAGGGGCTGTGGGATCGAATGTCGGGCTGAAGCCCGACCTACAGCGGAAGGTCGGGTGCAAGTCCGACCATCGGATGACAGCACAAGAGGACTCCCCCATGACCACCCCATCCCCCCTCGCGAAGACCGACCCCTGGCAGCTGCCCCTGGCGTCCCTCGATCCCAGTCATCCGGACCTCTACCAGTACGAACTGCATGGTCCGTTGTTCGCGCGCCTGCGGCGCGAGTCGCCGGTGCACTACACCGCGGACAGTCCCTTCGGATCGTTCTGGTCCATCACGCGTCACGCCGACATCGCGCAGGTGGAGCTCAACCACGAGGTGTTCTCCAATTCGCCGGCTATAGTGATTGGCGACCCGCCGACGGACTTCGCGCCGCCGATGTTCATCCAGATGGATCCGCCGCGGCACAGCGAGGAGCGCGCAGCCGTGCTGCCGGCGGTCAGCGCGGCGCGCATGAAGGAACTCGAGGTGCTGATCCGCAGCCGCGTCGGCGCCATCCTCGACGGCCTGCCGGTGGGCGAGACCTTCAACTGGGTGGACCACGTGTCGCGCGAGCTGACCACGCAGATGCTCGCGACGTTGTTCGACTTTCCCTGGGAGGACCGCCACCTGCTGCCGTTCTGGTCCGACGCCACCACCACCAGCGATCTGGTCGGCGCGGACACCGACGAGGCCGAGCGGCGCAGGGTGCTCGGCGAGTGCCTGGCCTACTTCGCGCGCCTGTGGCAGGAACGCGCGAGCGCGACCGAGCCGCGCTTCGACTTCATCTCGCTGCTCGCGCACAACCCCAAGACGCGCGACATGATCAACGACCCGATGGAGCTGCTCGGCAATCTCATGCTGCTCATCGTCGGCGGCAACGACACCACGCGCAATTCCATCAGCGGCGGGGTGCTCGCCATGCATCGTCATCCGGGGCAGCTGGAAGCGTTGCGCGCTGACCGGTCCCTGATCCCGAACGCGGTGTCCGAGATCATCCGCTGGCAGACGCCGGTGGCGCACATGCGGCGCACCGCCAAGCGGGACTTCAGCTTCCAGGGGCAGGACATCCGCGCGGGCGACAAAGTGGTGATGTGGTACGCCTCGGCCAATCGCGACGAGGCGGTGTTCGAGGACGCCGGCCGCTTCGACATCACGCGGCGCAACGCGCGCGAGCACCTGTCCTTTGGCCACGGCATCCACCGCTGCCTCGGCAGCCGCGTCGCCGAGATGCAGCTGCGCATCCTGTGGGACGAGATCCTGAACCGCTACACGCGCATCGAAGTGGTGGGCGAACCGCAGCGCTTCCAGTCGAACTTCCTGCAGGGGTATACCGAGCTGCTGGTGAATGTGGTGCCGCTGTAAATCGGGACCCCAGGAATCGGGGACAGACCACGGTTTCGAAGCGAGTCGAGGACATGGCACGGCTTCAAGGAAACCGTGGTCTGTCCCCGATTATCGGCCCCGGTACATTCAGAACTTCGGTTCTTCCCACCACGGAAAGAAGTCCGGCAGATCGCGGCTGACCTTGCCCGGGAACTTCGGCGCGCGCTTCTCGAGAAACGAACTCACGCCTTCTTTCGCATCCGCCGTCTGGCCGAGGGCATAGACGCCGCGCGAGTCGATGCGGTGCGCGTCCATCGGGTGGTCGGCCGACAGCATGCGCCACATCATGTGGCGGATGAGGGTGACCGAGATGGCCGAGGTCTGGCTGACGATTTCGGCCGCGATGGCCCGCGCGCGCGGCAGCAAGTCCTCCGGCGCCAGCACTTCCTTCACCAGTCTGCCGGCGAGCGCTTCCTGGGCCGGGAACACGCGGCCCGAGTAGGCCCATTCCAGCGCCTGCGAGATTCCCACCACGCGCGGCAGGAACCAGCTCGAGCAGGCCTCGGGAACGATGCCGCGGCGCGCGAACACGAAGCCGAAGCGCGCGTCGCTGGACGCGAGCCGAATGTCCATGGGCAGGGTCATGGTCGCGCCCACGCCGACCGCGGCGCCGTTGATCGCGGCGATCACCGGCTTGCGCGATTCGTAGATGCGGAGCGTGAGCAGGCCGCCGCCGTCACGATGGCTGGCCGCTTCGCGCTCGGCGGCGTGATCGAAGCTGCCCGCGCCGGCGGACAGATCCGCGCCCGCGCAGAAGCCGCGCCCGGCGCCGGTCACGATCACCACCCGTACATCGTCGTCGGCGTCGGCGCGATCGAACGCGTCGATGAGTTCGCGCAGCATGGTGTGGGTGAAGGCGTTCAGCTTGTCGGGACGATTGAGCGTCAGGGTCAGCACGCCGTCTTCGACGGCGTAGAGGATCTGTTCGTAGTGCATGATGGACTCGGCTCCGGGATTGAAGGGTCGAGCGGCGCGGGACAGCGGCCGTTGAGCGCTGCGATTGTACGTAGGAACGGGCATCCGCGACGCGCTTGACCGGATCCTGAGGCGGATCGATAGTCTCGGCAGTCACTTGCGTCTGCCCCATCCTCACCGCGACTGAAGGAGATTCACATGCCCGAGCATCCCGTCGTCGATCACGCGCAGTGGCTCGCCGCCCGGCGCGCGCTGCTGGAAGAGGAAAAGGCCTTCAGCCGCGCGCGGGACGCGCTCGCCGCGCGTCGTCGCGCGCTGCCCTGGGAAGCGGTCACCAAGACCTACGTGTTCGACACGCCCGCCGGGCCACGGCGGCTGGAGGAACTCTTCGCCGGCCGCAGCCAACTCTTCGTCTACCACTTCATGCTCGGTCCGGGCTGGGAGGCGGGCTGCAAGAGCTGCTCCTACCTCGCCGATCACTTCGACGGCATGCTGCCCCACCTGCGCGCGCGGGACGTCACCTTCCTCGTGGTGTCACGCGCGCCGCTCGCGGAGATCGACGCCTTCCAGCGCCGCATGGGCTGGCGCTTCCCGTGGGTCTCGGCCCATGGCACCGACTTCAACTACGACTACGACGCGTCCTCACGCGCCGAGGATCTCGCCGCAGGGCGCGCGACCTACAACTACCAGCCGCGCGACGGGCAGATGACCGAACTGCCGGCTGCGAGCGTGTTCTGTCGCGACGCGGACGGCCAGGTGTTCCATACCTATTCGACCTACGCGCGCGGGCTCGACATGCTGATCGGCACCTACCAGGTGCTGGATCTCATGCCCAAGGGACGCGACGAAGACGCGCTCGAGTTCAGCATGGCGTGGGTGAAGCACCACGATCGGTATTGAGGGGCCTGCCCGCCGGGTTTCAACCCGACCTTCCGTCAACGCCACATCGCCCGCGCGCGGTCCTTCAGATCGACGCGCAGATCGCGCCGCCAGGCGGGTTGTTCGTCCTGGCGGCTGCTCCAGTGACCCTGTTCCAGGGTCGCGAGCACGCGCTCGGTCAGGAAGCGGCTCTTGCTGCCGTAGACGTGGCGATCGCCGAGCTTCGGCTGCTGCGGCACGAAGTACTTGAGGGGGTTGACCAGCACCAGCCGGTTCTTCGCACGCGTCAGCGCGACATAGGCGAGCCGCCGTTCTTCTTCCAGCTTGTGCGGATCGCCGGCCGCGAACTCGTTCGGGAAGGTGCCGTCGCTGAAGTGCTGCAGGTAGACCGTGTCCCATTCCTGGCCCTTGGCCGAATGCACGGTGGACAGCACCAGGTAGTCCTCGTCGATGTGCGGAGGGCCGGCGAGATCGCCGCTCGCGCTCGGCGGGTCGAGCGTGAGCTCGGTGAGAAACGCGCGGCGCGAGGGATAGTCGTTCGCGAGCTGGGCGAGCTGCTCGATGTCGCCTTCGCGGGGAAAGGCCTGGTCGTAGCGCCGTTCGAGCAACGGTTGGTACCAGGCCAGCACGCGCTCCATCTGGCCCGGCCAGGGCGCCGATACGAGGTCTTGCATGAGCTTGGAGGTCGCGTCCCAGCCCGCGCGGCCGCCGGCGGGCAGACCCGCCACGGCATCCAGCGCGGCAAAGTCGCCGGCCGCCGCGGCGAGCGCATCGCAGGCCTTGCGCGCGGTCGCCGGGCCGATGCCTTCGAGCAGTTGCAGCACGCGGAACGCGGCGAGTTCGTTGCGCGGGTTCTCCGCCCAGTTCAGCACCGCGAGCACGTCCTTCACGTGGGCGGTCTCCAGGTACTTGAGTCCGCCGTACTTCACGTAGGGAATGTCGCGCTTGCCGAGTTCCACTTCGAGCCTGAGCGTATGACGGCTGTTGCGGAACAGGACCGCCTGGTGCCACAGGCGCACGCCCTGTTCGCGGCGCTCGAGCACCTGCTCGCACAGGTAGTGCGCTTCCTCCTGTTCGTCCTCGACGGTCACCAGGCGCGGTCGCTGGCCGGCGCCGCGCGCGGCGCGCAACGCCTTCTGGTAGCTGCGCGTCGCGTCCAGCATAAGTGCGTTGGAGGTGTCGAGGATCTCCTGCGTCGAGCGGTAGTTGTCTTCTAGCTTGATGACGGTGGCCCCGGGGAACTGCGTGGGGAAGTCGAGGATGTTCTCCACCGCCGCGGCGCGAAAGCCGTAGATCGACTGCGCGTCGTCGCCCACCACCGTGAGGCCCGCGCCGTCCGGCCGCAGGCGGCGGATGATGTCGGCCTGCAGGCGGTTGGTGTCCTGGTACTCGTCGACCAGGATGTGATCGAAATGCGCGGAGATGTCCCGCGCGATGCGTTCGTCCTCCACCAGGTAATACCAGTAGAGCAGCAGGTCGTCGTAGTCGAGCGTCTGCTGGGCGAGCTTGCGCTCGACGTAGGCGGCGAACAGCGCCTTCAACTCGTCGTGCCATTGCACGAAGTGCGGAAAGTGCGCGGCGAGCGTCTCGGCCAGCGGACACTGGGCATTGACCGTGCGCGAGTAGATGTCGAGGCAGGTGGCCTTCTGCGGAAAGCGCTCGCGGCTCTTGTGATAGCCGAGCGCCTGGCGCTCGACGTCCAGCATGTCGGCCGAGTCGCCGCGATCGAGCACGCTGAAGGATTCTTCCAGCCCGAGACTCTGGTGGTAGTGGCGCAGGAAGCGCGCGGCTAGCGCGTGGAAGGTGCCGGCCCAGTCGACCCGCGCCGCGGCGCCGGTCCGCGCGCCTGCGCTCTGCGCCTGGCGGGCCGCCGCCACGCTCTGTTCGGCGCGCTGGGTCATCTCGCGCGCCGCGAGGCGGGTGAAGGTCAAGAGCAGGATGCGCTCGGGCGCGACGCCGTTCAGGCACAGGTGCGCGACGCGCGCGGCGAGCGTGGTGGTCTTGCCGGTGCCGGCGCCGGCGATCACCAGCAGCGGGCCGCTTCGCCAGCGGCCCTCGCCGTCCGGCGCGCCGAAGGCCACCGCCGCGCGCTGCGCGGCATTCAGGCGGCCGAGCGTATCGGTGCTCACAGCGCGCGCCGAACTTCGATCACGCGGCCGAGGATGCGGCAGTCCAGACCGTGGCTGGCGGGATCGATGTCGGCGTAATCCGGGTTGGCTGCTTCCAGCAGCACGCGACGTCCCACGCGCCGCAGGGTCTTGACCGTCGCCTCGTCGCCGACCAGGGCGACGACGATGTCGCCGCTGCGCGCCTGCGCGGTGCGTTCCACCACCAGCAGGTCGCCGTCGTGGATCTCGCGCCCCGCCATGCTCTCGCCCGCCACGCGCAGCGCGAAGCAGCGCGGGGCGAGGTCTGCCTGCACCGGCAGGTAGCCGTCGGCGTGGGTCACCGCCTCGTGCAGGCTGCCGGCGTGCACGCGGCCGAGGATCGGGATCAGTCCGGGCTGAAAGCCGCCCGGCAGGCGGTAGCCGCGATCGCGGCCGCTGTCCTGCTCGAGCTCGCCGCTCGCGACCAGCGCGTCGAGATGTTCCCGGGCGGTGGCGGTGGAGCGAAAGCCGAAGGCGTCCTGCACCTCGCGCACCGAGGGTGGCGCACCGGCCAGCAGGCGTTCCAGCACGTAGTCGCGCACGCGGGCGCGGCTTTCTCCGGGTGGGCTCTTGGGCATGGTCGCGTTGTACCACACGATCGGGCGGTACGACCATGCCGGCCCGTTCGCGTCACCCCGGGCAGGTCGCGACCAGCGCCACCCCCGCGTAGGAGAGCCACACCTCGCCGCCTGCGCGCCGTGCCTGCATGGCGAGCTTGTCGCCCGCCACGCTGTCCTCGAGCAGGGCAAGGAGCCCTGCGCGATCGTCGTTCCGAGGAAACGAGCCCGCGACCAGGTCGACGGCGCGGTAGGGCACGCGAAAGCGCGTGACGCGGGGCGTGCCCAGGCCGGCGTCCTCGAACAGCGCACAGAGCGTGTCCAGGCGCCGGAACTCGACGGTGGACGGGTCGCGAAAGCGCTCCATGGCGTTGAAGGCCGTGGCCCGCGCGGGGTCGTCGTCGGCCACGCCGTCACACAAGAGGAGCCGCGCGCCGCGGCGCGCCACGCGCAGCATCTCGGCGAACGCGTCCTCGATGCGTTCCAGGTGATGAAACGCGAAGCGGCTGCAGACGATGTCGAAACTGCCGGCGGCGAAGGGCAGGGCGTAGGCGCTCGCTTCACGCCAGCTGACGTTGCCGAGCCGCTGGCTATCCGCCAGCGCCCGCGCCTGCGCCAGCATCGCCGGCGTCGCGTCCACGCCGGTCGCGTGCGCGACATGGGGCGCGAAGGCCGCCACCACGCTGCCCGGGCCGCAGGCGACGTCGAGGAGAACATCCTCGCGGCGCGGCGCGGCGGCGTCGCGCAGCAGCGCGTGCACCGCCTCGTTGTGCAACTCGGGTGCGGCGGCGAAGCCCGCCGCCTGGCGGGTGAACTGGTCCTGGATCAGGGCGTCGTGGGTGTCGTTCACGTCGCTGCCGCCGGCGGCGTCGTGACCCGCTCGAGGAAGGGCAGGAGCGCGGCCGCGAAGCCTTGTGGGTTGTCGGCGAAGGGCCAGTGCCCGCTGTCTTCGAGGTAGACGACCTCGGCGCGCGGAAAGTACTCGCGCTGCTCCTCGGCGTAGCGCGACGACACGTAGGGGTCGCGCTTGCCCCAGATGACCAGGCAGGGAAAGTCCGCCGGCGCGAGCGCCGCGCGCAGCGCCTCGGCGGCGCCGCCGAGATCGCTGGTGGCGCGGTAGAGCCTCAGGATCGCGCGATGCGTGCCGCGGTCGAAGTGGTCGTACATGCGGTCGACGAATTCGCGCGGCAGGCCGCGCGGGTTGCCGTGCTTCAAGGCCAGGTGGAAGCCGAAGCGCGTGGTGGTGGCGAGGAAGAATTCGCCCACGAGCGGCGTGCGCCAGATGCGCGCCATGTAATGCCAGCGGTACTCGCGCATCACGCCGACGTTGACGAGCGTCAGGCTCGCGACCCGCCCGGGATGCTGGGCGGCCCAGGCGAGCCCCCACGGCCCGCCGAAGTCGTGCAGCACGAGGTGCGCGCGCTCGACCTGGCGTTCGGCGAGCAGGGCGTCCAGGTGGCGGGCGTAGCCGGCGACCGTGTAGTCGAAGTCGGCCGGCTTGTCGGCCGCGCCGAAGCCCGGCATGTCGGGCGCGAGGCAGCGGGCGAAGGGCGCGGCCTGCTGCATGAACGGCAGCCAGTCGGCGCCGAGGCCCGGGTTGCCATGCACGAACACCACCGCCTCGCCGGGGCGTCCGCCGCCGCTGTCGAAGCAGGGCGTGCGCCGGCCGTCGATCACGAGGGAATGCTGGAACATCGCGGGCCTCCTGCTGGCGCTCGGCGCCATGCTAGCAGCGCCGTCCAGTGCCGGGCACTGTCGGCCCGGACGCGCTCAAACCCGGGTCGCTTCGAGTACCATGCGGCGATTCCACGCACCGAGAAGGAGAGCACCCATGACCGAGGCCGTAATCGTTTCCACCGCCCGCACGCCGCTCTGCAAGAGCTGGCGCGGCGCCTTCAACATGACCCATGGCGCGACCCTGGGCGGCCACGTCGCCCAGGCGGCCCTGGCCCGCGCCGGCGTCGAGCCGGGCGAGGTCGAGGACGTGATCATGGGCTGCGCCAACCCCGAGGGCGCGACTGGCTGGAACATCGCACGCCAGGTGGCGCTGCGCGCCGGCATGCCGGTCAGCGTGTCGGGCATGACCGTCAACCGCTTCTGCTCCTCGGGCCTGCAGACCGTGGCGCTCGCGGCGCAGCGCATCCTGGCCGGCGAGGGCGACATCTACGTCGCCGGCGGCGTGGAGTCGATCTCCTGCGTGCAGAACGAGATGAACCGCCACATGTTCAGCGAGGCGTGGCTGGAGAAGAACAAGCCGCAGGTCTACTGGCCGATGCTGCAGACCGCCGAGACCGTCGCCAAGCGCTACAACATCAAGCGCGAGGACCAGGACCGCTACGGCGTGGCCAGCCAGCAGAAGGCCTTCGCCGCGCGTGAGGCCGGCAAGTTCAACGACGAAATCGTGCCGATCACCGTGACCATGAAGGTGGTCGACAAGAACACCGGCGCCGAGACCCTGCGCGAGACCACCGCGAGCCAGGACGAAGGCATTCGCGGCGACACGACTTATGAAGGCGTGTCGCAGATCAAGCCGGCGGTCGAAGGCGGCGTGATCGCGGCCGGCAACGCCAGCCAGTTCTCCGACGGCGCGTCGGTGCAGGTCGTGATGAGCGACAAGGAAGCCGCGCGCCGCGGCGCCAAGCCCATCGGCATCTTCCGCGGCTTCGCGGTGGCCGGCTGCGAGCCGGACGAGATGGGCATCGGTCCGGTGTTCGCGATTCCGAAGCTCCTGAAGCGCACGGGCTTGAGCGTGCAGGACATCGACCTGTGGGAGCTGAACGAAGCGTTCGCGGTGCAGGTGCTGTACTGCCGCGACAAGCTCGGCATCCCGGACGAGCGCCTGAACGTCAACGGCGGCGCGATCGCCGTCGGCCATCCCTATGGCATGACCGGCAGCCGCCTCATCGGCCACGCGCTCATCGAAGGCAAGCGCCGCGGCGCCAAGCGCGTGGTGGTGACCATGTGCATCGGTGGCGGCATGGGCGCGGCGGGCCTGTTCGAGGTCTGCTGAAGACGCCCCGAGGGACAGACCCCGCACGGGGTCTGTCCCTTCTCAATTCCTGGCCCGGCGCTGCTGCGTGCGATCGAATCATGCTAGGCTCGCCGCGACGATCGCGCCGCGGGGAGGGCACGCGATGACAGCCAGGTTCACAGCACTCTGCATGTTGCTCGCAGTCGCGCTCAGCGCCTGCTCGGACAAGCCGTCCGACCCCGCTCCCGTCAGCGCCGCGCCCGCCGAACAAAGCGATCTGAAGGCCGCCGTCAAGGCGCCGCTGGACCAGGCCGCCGGCGTGAACGCGCTCATCGACGAGCAGGACGCCGCGCAGCGCCGCGCGATGGACGAGCAGGGCCGCTAGCGCATCACACGCCGCCATCGCCGCGGCGATGGCGAGTAACCATCACTCCCAACGCAAGAGGAACGACGCCATGGCATTGCCGCAGGAAATCAAGCCGCTCAATTCCGAGCTGATGGATACGCTGGTGCAGGCCAGCAAGATGGACTGGACGCCGCAGTTCAACACCGACAAGGCTTTCATCAAGGTGCTCTGGACGGGTTCCGAGTCCGGTAGCTGGGCGGTGCTGTTCCGCTGGCTGAAGGGTTTCGTCGCGCCTCCGCACAAGCATCTGTCCGCTTCCCATACCTTCATCCTGAGCGGCAAGCTGCAGGTACGGGACGGCGTGCTGAACGCCGGCGACTACGTCTACGAGCCGAACGGCATGCTGCACGGCGCGACCACCGCACTGGAAGACACCGAGTACCTGTTCATCTGCAACGGGCCCGTGCTGTTCTTCGACGGCAAGAGCTTCACTTCCTACCTGAGCTGGGAAGAACTGCGTCGCATGCAGGACAAGGCGCCGACCAAGTGCAAGCCCGCCGCCGCCAAAGCCAAAGCGAAGGCGCCTGTCAAGGCGCGCGCGCGCAGCACGGCCTGAGGTCAGGGCCGGCGATGAAGCTCTACTGGTACCGGGTCGCGCCAAACCCGACCAAGGTCCGGCTCTACATCGCCGAGAAGATCGCCGGCGGCGCCGCGCTCGAGATCGAAGGGGTGCTGGTCACGCTGCCCAAGGGCGAGCAGCGCTCACCCGAGCACCGCGCGCGCAATCCCTTCGAGACCTTGCCGGTGCTCGAACTCGACGATGGCTCGACCATCATCGAGTCGCTGGCGATCATCGAGTACCTCGAAGAACTGTATCCCGCGCCGCCGCTGTGGGGGATGGAGCCGCGGACCCGGGCGCGGGCCCGCGAAGTCGAACGTATCGTCGAGCAGCGCCTGCTGAACCCGGTGATCACCTATATCCACGCCACCGCCTCCCCGACCGGCAGGCCGCCCAACGCCGACGTTGCGGATCGCGCCGCGGCGGAATGGCCGATGGCGCTCCTCTATCTCGACGAACTGCTGGCCGACGAGCGCCCCTTCCTGCTCGGCGAGGCGCCGACGGTCGGCGACTGCACGCTGGCGGCGACCTTGCAGTTCGCGCGCTTCGCCAAGATTGACCTGCTCGCGGGCCTGCCGAACCTCGCGCGCTGGGACGACGCCTACCGCGCACGGCCCATCGCCCAGATGGTGCTGACGCTTTAGCGTGAGCCCGCCCTATCGCCTGTTCGGCGTGGAGTGCTCCTACTACGCCGCGAAGATCCGCGCCTGCCTCGCCTACAAGCGCCTGCCCTTCATCGAGGTGCAGGCGTCGCGGCGGGTGTACGCCGAGGAGATCCTGCCGCGGGTCGGTTGGCCGGTGGTGCCGGTGCTGATCACGCCGGACGGCGAGACCGTGCAGGACACGTCCGACATGGTGGATCTGGTCGAGGCGCGTCATCCCGAGCCCCCGGCGCTACCCACCGGGGGCGTCGCCCGTGTGCTGTCCTACCTGCTCGAGTTCCTCGGCGACGAGTGGATCAAGCTGCCGGCGATGCACTATCGCTGGAATCACAACTACGACTTCATCGTCGCCGAGTTCGGGCGCAACAACGATCCCGAGGCGTCGCCCGCCGAGCAATGGCGGGTGGGCGAGAAGATCGCGCCGCGCTTTCGCGACTGGCTCGTGCCGCTCGGCGTGGTGCCGGCGAGCGAGGCGACGGTGGAGCAGGACTACCTCGCGCTACTCGACCTGCTCGACACGCACTTCGCCGCGCATCCCTACCTGCTCGGCGGCGCGCCGACCTTGGGCGACTTCGCCTTCTTCGGGCCGCTGTACGCGCATCTCGAGCGCGACCCGAACTCGGGCGCGATCATGCACGCCCGCGCGCCGCGCGTGGCGGACTGGATTGCGCGGTTGCGCGCCGGCGCCGAGGACGCCGTGCCGGGCGCCGCGCTGCAGGCGCCGCCGGACTCGCTGTGGCCAGTGCTTCGCCTCCTGTGCCGCGACTTCGTGCCCATGGTTGTGGCGGAGACGCGCTCGCTGCAGTCCTGGCTCGCCACGCAGCCCGTGGGCGAGGAATTGCCGCGCCACGCCGGACAGCATCGTGTGCGTCTGGGGCGCGACACGCCGCGCGAGGTCGAGGTCGAGCGCGCGCTGTTTCCCTACGATCTGTTCATGCTGCAGCGGGTGCAGGATGCCTTTCAGGCCCTGCCCAGCGACGAGGCGCGCGCGGCGCGCGACGCGCTCGCCGGCTGCGGGGCCGAAGCGCTTCTCGATCTGCATCTCGCCGCGCGCGTGACACGCCGTGACTTTCGCCTGGTGCGCGCGTGAGCCCAGCGCTCGGCGCGCCGGCGCTGTTCGTATTCCTGTGGTCGACCGGCTTCATCGGTGCGCGCTACGGCCTGCCGCACGCCGAGCCCATGACCTTCCTGAGCTTACGCTTCGTCATCGTGCTCGCGCTGCTCGGACTCATCATCGCCTGGCGACCGGCGGCCTGGCCGCGCGCGCCGCGCATGTACGGTCATCTCGCGGTGACCGGCATGCTGATGCACAGCAGCTATCTCGGCGGGGTGTTCAGCGCCATTCACGGAGGCTTGAGCGCGGGCCTCGCGGCGCTGATCGTCGGCACGCAGCCGCTGCTCACCGCTGCGCTGTCCGGGCCGCTGCTCGGCGAGCGCGTCGTCCTGCGGCAGTGGCTCGGTTTCCTGCTCGGTTTCGTCGGCCTCGCGCTCGTGCTGTCCAAGTCCTTCACGCAGGGCGCGCTGCCACCGACGGCGGTGGCCTGGGCGGTGTTCGGGCTCGCGGGCATCACCTGCGGCACGCTGTACCAGAAGAAGCACGTGGTGGATGTCGACCTGTGGCGCGGCTCGCTGGTGCAGTTCGCCGCCGCGCTCGTGCCTTGCGGCCTCTACGCGCTGGCGTTCGAATCACGTGTGATCGACTGGACGCCGTCCTTCGTCTTCGCGCTCGGCTGGCTGTGCGTGGTGCTGTCCATCGGCGCCATCGGCGTGCTGTGGGTGCTCATACGCAAGGGCGCGGCGGCGCGCGTCGCGAGCCTGTTCTACCTCGTGCCGCCGGTCACCGCGTTCGAGGCCTGGCTGGTGTTCGGTGAGCGGCTGACCGCGATGCAGGTGGCGGGTATCGTGCTCACCGCGCTCGGCGTGGCGCTGATCAATCGCAAGACCACCTGAAGCCCGAGGAGGCCCATCATGTCCATCATCCGCGTCCTGTCCCTGCTCGCGCTCCTGATGGCGCTGGCCGCCTGCGCCCCCAAGATTGGTTCCGAGGCCTGGTGCAAAGCCATGGACGCCAAGGCCAAGGGTGACTGGACCGGCAAGGAGGCCGGCGCCTACGCCAAGCACTGCGTGCTGGGCATCAAGCCGGCGGACTAGGCCTGGTTTCGGTGAATCGCCGCAGAGCGGGAGGCCTGTGCCCGCACGGGGCGTGCCGTCCGGCAACAACGATGCGGTCGGCTCGCCGAAGTCCTCAGCCTACCCGTTGAGCGGCGCGGTGGAGATCCCGACCAGAGTCGTATTCGCGTCGAAGTGCGGAGGCCGGCCTTGTGCCGGCCTCTTCGTTTGTGGGCGCCGTCAGACCGTGGCGTTCGACGCGGGGCGCAGCGGCAGACGCCGCAGCCGCTTGCCGGTGGCGGCGAACAGCGCGTTGGCCAGTGCCGGCGCGAGCGGCGGCACACCCGGCTCGCCGACCCCGGTCGGGGCTTCGGTGGACGTGATGATGTGCACGTCGACGCGCGGCATCTGGTCGATGCGCAGCAGTGGGAAGTCGTCGAAGTTGCCCTGCTGCACCACGCCGTCCTCGAGCGTGATGGCCTGGTCTAACACCGCCGCCAGCGCATAGCCGACGCCGCCTTCCATCTGCGCGCGGATGACATCAGGGTTGATGGCCGTGCCGCAGTCGACCGCGACCGTCACGCGTTCCACGCGGTAGTCGCCGTCGGCCGCGGTGCTCACTTCCACCACTTCCGCGACCCAGGTCTTGAACGAGCGATGCACGGCGATGCCGCGGCCGTGGCCGGCCGGCAGCGGCGTGCCCCAGCCGGCTTCGCGCGCGGCGCGCTCCAGCACGGCGAGGCGGCGTGGATCGTTCCTGATCAGGCGGCGGCGGTACTCGAACGGATCGACCCCGACCGCGTGCGCGCACTCGTCGACGAAGCACTCCACCGCGAAGGCGGTGTGGGTGTGGCCGACCGAGCGCCACCACAGCACCGGTACGCCGGGCTCGGTGAGATGGGCCTCGACGCGCAGGTTCGGCACCGCGTAGGCGAGATCCGACGCACCCTCGTGCACGGTGCGGTCGATCTTCTCGTCGCTCGCCTTGGCGCCCGGCAGCAGCGGCTGGCTGACGATGCGCTGCAGCCAGGCGAGGGGATTGCCGTCGGCATCGAGCGTCGCCTGCAGCGCGTGGGTGGTGGCCGGCCGGTAGCGGCCCGCGCGCATGTCGTCTTCGCGCGTCCAGACCAGCTTGAGCGGCTGGCCGTCATCCAACGCGCGGGCGACGTTCACCGCCTCCAGCACGTAGTCGGCGCGCGGATCGGCGCGCCGGCCGAAGGAGCCGCCGGCGTAGAACTGGTGGATGACCACCTGCTTCGGTTCGAGACCGAGCAGCTTCGCGACATTGTTCTGATCGCCGCTCATCGACTGCGCGCCGTACCAGAGCTCGGCGCGATCTTTGGCGAGTTGCACCACGCAGTTCATCGGCTCCATCGAGGCGTGGGCCAGGTAGGGCAGTTCGTAGACTGCTTCGAGGCTGCGCTCGGCCTTGGCGAGTGCGGCCGGCGCGTCCCCTTCGTTGCGCACCACGCGCCCGCTCTGGGCCGCGAGCGCGAGGTAGTGCTCGCGCTGGTCCTGGCTGTCGAGTCGGCTCGCGCCACGCTCGTCCCAGGTGACGACGAGCGCATCGCGCCCGCGGCGCGCGTTCCAGAAGCCATCGGCCACCACCGCCACGCCGCTGTCCAGCTTCAGCACCGCGTGCACGCCGGGCAGCTTGCGCGCCGCGGCGTCGTCGACTTTGGCCGGCGTCGCGCCGAAGCGCGGCGGATGCAGCACCAGCGCGGTACGCATGCCCGGCAGGTAGACATCCTGGGTGTACTGCGCGCGGCCGGCGGTCTTGGCCGCGACGTCGGTGCGAGGCAGCGAACGGCCGATGAGCACGAACTCATCGGGTTTCTTGAGCGCGACCTCGTTCGGCACCGGCAGCGTCGCGGCGCGCGCGGTGAGCGCGCCGAAGCCCGACTCGCGACCGCTCGCCGCGTGGCGCACGCGGCCGCGAGCCACTTCGATCTCGCTCGCCGGCACGCGCCACTCGGCGGCCGCCGCCGCGACCAGCATGGCGCGCGCGGTCGCACCCGCTTCGCGCATCTGCAGCCAGCTGTTGTTCATCGCCGAGCTGCCGCCGGTGCCCTGGGCGGTGCCCCAGTTGAGATTGGCGTAGCGGCTCGCGTCCGCCGGCGCGGCTTCGACCTCGACCTGGGCCCAGTCGGCGTCCAGTTCCTCGGCGACCAGGGTGGCGAGACCGGTGTGCGCGCCCTGGCCGAACTCGACGTGCTTGGCGATCACGGTCACGCGCGAGTCCGGCGCGATGCGCACGAAGGCGTTGGGCGCGAAGTCCGCGGCGGCGTCACTCGCTGCGTCCGCGTCTTGCAAGCGGAAACCCAGGGTGAGACCCGCGCCGAAGGCAAGGCCCGCCTTCAGGAAGCCGCGGCGCGTCGACTTGAACGGCGCGTTCATGCCAGCGCCTCCGCCGCGCGATGGATCGCGGCGCGGATGCGTACGTAGGTCGCGCAGCGACACAGGTTGCCGCGCATCGCCTGGTCGATGTCGGCATCGCTCGGGCGCGGGTTCCGCGACAAGAGCGCGGTCGCCGCCATCACCTGGCCCGGCTGGCAGTAGCCGCACTGCGCCACCTCGAGCGCGTTCCAGGCGTCGATCACGGCGCGCGACACCGGCGTGTCGATGCCCTCGATGGTGGTGATGGACTTGTCGGCGAGGGCCGACAGCGGCAGCACGCAGGCACGCTGCGGCTCGCCGTCGATGAGCACCGTGCAGGCGCCGCACAGCGCCTTGCCGCAGCCGTACTTGGCGCCGGTCAGGTGCAGTTCGTCGCGCAGCGCCCACAGGAGCGGCGTGTCGTCCGCCGCGCGCAGTTCCTGCTTGCGGCCGTTGATGTCGAGCGTGGCCATGGCGGTCCTCCGTCGCCGGAGTATAGCCGGCGAACGTGGCCGCTTCAGGTCGGCCAGCGGAGCCTGAGTTCTTTCATGGTGCGGAGCTGGCCGCTCTCGTAGCTCGGCTGCTTGCCGGGTTCGACTTCGAACTCGGGAATGCGCGCGATGAACTCCTCGATCGCGACGCGAATCTCGAGTCGCGCGAGATGCTCACCGAGACAGCGGTGCGGGCCGACGCCGAACGCGGTGTGCACCACTTCCTGGCGCTCGAGATCGAAGCGCGCGGGATCGGCGCAGACTTCCGGGTCGCGCGAGGCGGCGGCGTAGTTGAGCGCGACCCGATCGCCGGTGCGCAGCTGTTCGCCGCCCACCTCGCAGTCGGCGCGCACGCTGCGTCCCACCGCCACCACCGGCGCGTAGAGGCGCACGGTTTCCTCGACCGCGGTGTGCATGCGATCGGGCGCGCGCTGCAGGGCGGCGCGCAGCGCCGGGTCGGCCGCCAGCGCGTAGATCGCCCCGGAGATCGCGTGAGTGGTGGTGGCGAGCCCGGCGAACACCACGTCCAGCACCACGTGCACCTTGTCGTCCCAGCTGCAGGGCGCGCCGTCGCGCTCGACGCCGGCCAGGATCACGTCGACGATGTCGCCGCCGCGCGAAGGCTCCCGCGCGCGGGTCTCGAGAAAACGCTGCAGGTAGACGTACACGCGCTCAAACGCCGGCGTGCGCGCCTGCATCGGGCCAAAGGAGTAGATGTCGATGTCCTTGAACAGCATGGGCAGGTCGTCCACCGGCACGGGCAGGATGTGCTTGAACAGCACCAGGCCCGGCAGCTGCGCGGCGAAGTCGGCGACGAACTCGCAGTGTCCTTGCGGCGCGACCCGCGCCACCAGTTCACCGGCATAGGCGCGCGCCGGCGCTTCCAGCGCCTGTACCGCGGCGGCGGAGAAGAACGGGTTCAGCACCCGCCGCCACTCGGTGTGGTAGGGCGGATCGAGATCCTCGGGCAGGATGGCGATGTTGCCCGGCGGCGGGTTCAGCATCCAGCCGTCGGCGCTGCTGAAGGTGCGCCAGTCCTGCGCGCAGCGGCGCACCTCGCGATAGCGGTTGAAGACGCGGTAGCCCGGGCCGACCTCGCTGTGCGCCACCGGGCAGCGCGCGACCAGGTGCTCCAGCACGCCCTCGAACTCGGTGGCGAACAGCGGGTCGTCGATGTCGAACTTGCGGGCGAGGTGCGCGTAACGCTCGGGAGTGTCGCTCACGGGGAATCTCCGAGTTCGTTCAGCGCGCGTGACCTGCCATCAGGCGCGCGATGGTGTTGTGATAGTTCTGCACGGCGGGCTCGTTGCGGCCGAACAGGAATTCCTGGTTGGCGCCGCTCGTGAGCCCGGCCTGGATGGTGCGGCCGACCGCGTAGTCTTCGTCCTTCACGGCCTGCAGCACCATGGCGCTGAAGAGCTCCGAAGCGGCGCGCTCCTGCTCGGTCACCGGCGGCTTCGCCACCAGCACGGTCTGGCGGGTGACGGTGGTGGTCGGTGTCGGGCCAGGGAAGATCTGGCTCACCAGGCAGTGGTCGCCCAGGATCCCGGAGATCGATGTATTGGGAAAACAGTTGTGGATGAGACGGATGTGTTTCTGCTCATCCCACGCGCTCTCCGGCTGATCGACGAGTTCCGCCAGTGACTTGCGGCCGAAGGTCAGGCGCTGGTGCGGGCCCCAGGTGTCCAGCACGAGGAGGTTGCCGACCGTGTACTGGCCGACCGTCTTGCCGTGCAGCGAATTGTGATGGTAGGCCTCGAGGTAGCCGTCCAGCGCCACCTTCCAGCCCGGCCCGTCCAGTTCGCGCTGCTCGTAGATGCTCCAGGTGTCGAGTTGCAGCGTAGCCAGTTCATCGACGAAGTCGCCGAGCCAGGCGTCGATGTCCAGCGGCTCGCCGGGCGTGAGTTTCACGTACACCAGGCCCGCGCGCTCGGCGCAGTCGAGTTCGGTGAGACCGAGGGTTGCGTGATCGACGTCGCCGAAAGTCTCGGCGGCGTAACGGTTGATGAGCGCGCCCTGCGTGTCGTAGGCCCAGGCGTGGTAGGGGCAGGTGAAGACGCGCGCATGGCCGCGTCCCTGCGCGCACACCGTCGCGCCGCGATGGCGGCAGGCATTCAGGAAGGCGCGCGCGCGGCCATCCTTGCCGCGCACCATCAGCACCGGCACGTCCAGGACCTGCATCGCGCGGTAGTCGCCGGCCTGCGGGATCTCGATGCTCAACGCGAGTGCGAGCGGCAGGTGCTTGAACACGCGCTCGACTTCGCGCCGATAGCGCTCGGGGTCGATGTAGGCCGCGACCGGCATGTGCATCACGCTCGCGGCCTGGTCGGTGGTGCCGGCCTGGAAGTGCGCGAGCGCGCGGCGCGTGAGACCGAGCATCACCTCGCGCCGATCGGTGGCGGCCGCGCTCATGACGACGTCCCCGACGTCACGTGCCGCGCGAGAAACTCGCGCCACGGCGCCAGGGTTTCCGGGTAGTCGGCCGGCAGGCGCTCGCCGCGAATGAAGAGCCGGTTGCGCTCCTTGAGCGCGCCGGCGTACTCGGTGACCGGCACGTAGTAGAGGAAATGGATGCTGCGTTTCGCGATGCGCCAGCGCCCGTCCTCGCGACGGTATTCGTCGTGGTAGCGCATCGCGGCCAGGCTTACCACTTCCGACGGGCAGGTCTCCGCGTGGCTCAGCACCAGGCCCGTGGCGCGGTCGGGGTCGGCCTCGTCGAAGGTGATGACGTGATCGTGCGTCCAATGAAAGGCCGGGCCGCGTACCTTGAACAGTTCGATGTACATCGCCTCGATCGCGGCGCGGCCATGGGCCAGCATCGCGCCGCTCGGCGAATCGAACACCGCGTCGACCGTGAACAGGTCGCACAGGCGCGGCATGTCATGCTCGTCGCAGGCGATGGCGTAGGCGGTGATGAGATCACTGATCGCGAAGCGCGACTCCAGCCGGTCGATGCTGCGCTTGAGCGCGGCCATGTCATCCATGGTGAGTCCTCGAGAGTGTCAGGATAAGGACGCGCGCAGCAGGCGGCGCGCATTGTCGGCGTAGGGGCGGGCTTCGGCCCGCACGTCGCCCGGCTGCTGATCCCAACCGGCGAAGTTGGTACCGAACAGCAGCCGGTCAGGATTCACGCGACGCCTCAGCAGTTCCACGGACTCGGCGGAGTGCACGTGGATGTCGAACCACAGGCGATGCAGCAGCGCTTCGAAGGCGCCGTCCTCGCGCAGGCTCGCGCTCGCCCAGGGGCGCTTGCGCGCGGCACTCGCCATGCGTCCGAAGAGATAGCCGGTGGCGCCGCCGCCGTGGCTAACGGCAATGTCCAGCTTGGGATGACGCTCCAGCACGCCGCCGTAGATGAGCGTGCACACCGCGATGGTCTCCTGCGCGCAGAAGCCGATGATGATGTCGAGATCGAAGCGCTTGAGGTTGGGATCGCCGGGCGGGCCGTCGATGCCGGCCGGCGCCGGATGGATGAACAGCGGCACATCGAGCGCGACCAGGGTCTCGTAGAACGCATCGAGCGCTGGATCGTCCAGCGGCCGGCCGAAGTCGCTGCCGATGTAGGGCCCGACCATGCCGAGTTCACGCACCGCTCGAGTCGTCTCCTCGATGGCGAAACCGATATCCTGCATCGGCACCGCCGCGCAGGCGGCGAGACGCGCGGCGTGCGGCGCGACCTGGGCGGCGAGGGCGTCGTTGTGCACGCGGCAGAAGTCGCGCGCCGCGGCCGGCTCGATGAAGTGGAAATAGGTGAGCGGATTGGGCGACAGCACCTGGAAGTCGATACCGGCACGGTCCATGGCGGCGAGGCGCAGGTCCACGTCCATGAAGGGGCTGCCGCGGTAGCGCACGCCGTGCAGCTCGTAGCCGCCGACGCGAAAGCGCGGCTGGGCCTCGTAGCCGAGTTCGGGGCCGTGCTCGCCGGCCGCGCCCATGGTCGCTTCCAGTACGGCGTGGGCGTGGACGTCGATGGTCTGCGCGTCAGCGAGGCTCACAGTGATTCTCCGCGCTTGAACTCGTCCACCACGTCCTGTCGCAGGATACGTGTGCCGTAGTGCGGCGCGCGCCAGCCCGGCGGGTCCCGGCGCGGCGGCGCGCTGAAGCTGGGCACGGGCTCACCGTTCATGATCACCTGGCGCAGATTCTCACGCCGGCCGAGCACGGTGACGTCTCGAGCCACGTCGCCCGCCACCAGCAGCAGATCGGCCAGGCGGCCGACTTCGACCGCGCCGGTCTCGCCGGTGAGTCCGAGCGCGAAGGCGTTGTCGCTGGTCGCGGCCCTGATCGCTTCCAGGGGCGTGAAGCCGAGGTCCTTCACGAACACTTCCAGCTCGCGGTAATGCCAGTCGCCGTAGGGCGTGATGGAAAAGCCCGACTCGGTGCCGCACAGCATGGGCACGCCGGCGTCGTAGGCGCGCTTCAGCATCACCGCGCTTTCTTCGATCTCCTTCTGGAAGATCTTGCGGATGCCTTCGGACGCGCCGACCGCCGCGCCGTAGTCGGCGAGATTGGCCTGGAAGGTGAAGGTCGGCACGATGGGCACGCGGCGTTCGACCACCGCTTCCAGTGCGGCGTCGTCCATGTAGGTCGCGTGCAGGATCATGTCCATGCCGGCCAGCGCCGCGTCCCGCGTGCTGCTCGCGCCGCGACAGTGGCCGACCACCGGGATGCCGAGTTCGTGGGCGGTGTCGCATACGAGTTTCAGCTCGTCCAGCGTCCACATCTGTACTTCGCCCTTGATGCGCTGGCGCGGCGTGAGGCCGGTGACGTGCACCTTGATCCAGTCGACGCCGATCTTTATCTGTCGCCGCACCTCGCGCACGATCTCGTCGCGGCCATGCACCACCATGCCGTAGCCGCGCCGGCCTTCGTCGGGGATCAGCCGGCCGGCGGTGCCGCCGCCGGCGGTGAGCAGTGCGTTGCCGCCGGTGGCCATGCGCGGCCCGGGCACGATGCCGGCCTCGAGCGCGTCGCGCAGGTCCACGCCCACCTCCCACAGCGAGTCGGCGTCGAAGAAGCCGGTCACGCCGGCGGCGAGCAGCTTGCGCACGTTGGCCGCGGCGATGATCGCGGCGAGTCCTTCGCGTCGATGGAAGAAGAGCTCGTCGTTGGAATTCGGCTCGTCGAAGCTGATGTGGCAGTGCGCATCGATCAGGCCGGGCATGACGGTCATGCCGCGGGCGTCGATGCGTGGCACGGCGGGTGGCGTGCTTGCGCCGAGATCGGGCGCGACCGCCGCGATGCGGTTGCCGGCCAGCAGCACGTCAGCGCTGAAGGGCGGATTGCCGAGGCCATCGATCACCTGGCCGCCTTCGATCAGCAGGCTCGCGGGGGTCTGTTCGTTCATCATCACTTTTCTCACCAGGCTACCGGCAGCGAGCGTGCGCCACGCACCCAGAGCGAGGCCAGCCACTCGGTGCGGGTTTCGAGTCGTCGAATGTCGGGCATGCGCGCCAGCACTGCTGCGAGGGCGATGGCGCCCATGCGTTTGCCGAGCGCGGCGCCCGGGCAGTAGTGGGGGCCATGGGCAAAGGACAGGTGCCGTCCGGCATCACGATGGATGTCGAAGTGCTCCGGCGCGTCCCAGTGGCGCTCATCGCGATTGGCCGAGCCGATGTAGGACAGCACGTAGCTGCCGGCAGGAATAAGCGCGCCATGCAGTTCGACATCGTGGGTGGCGGTCTGGAACACCAGGTTGACCGGCGACCAGTAGCGCAGTGTCTCATCCATGAGATTGGCGCACAGCGCGGGATCCTCGCGCACCGCGGCCAGCGCCTCGGGGTGCTCGAAGAGCGCGAGCAGCGCGCTGCTGATCATGTGGGACGGCGTCTCCGAGCCCCCGAAGTGGGTCAGCACGGCGATGGAGAGCACCTGAAGCGAAGTCAGCACGTCGCCGTCTTCCTCGGCACGCACCAGGTGCGAAATGAAGTCGTCCCCCGGCGCCACGCGGCGCTCGGCGATGCTGCGCTCGAGGTAGGCGCGCAGTTCCGCGACGCTCGCGCGGATGCGCGCCACCTCGTCGGGCGGCAGGCTCGCGCGGTTGGCGGCGTTCAGCAGGTCGGCGGTCCAGATCTTGAAGTTCTCGCGCTGGCTGCGGTCCACGCCGAGGAGTTCGGCGGTGACGCTCACGGGGACGTAGGCGGCGAAATCGGCCACGAAGTCGAACTCGTGGCCCCGCGCCATGATCTCGTCCAGCAGCCCGTCGACGATGGCGCGGATGCGCGGTTCCAGGGATCGCGTCACCGCCGGCGTGAAGGCCTGGCCGGCCAGCTTGCGCAGCGGCGTGTGGGCCGGTGGATCCATGGCGATCAGGGACGGCGTCTCCGGCACCGGGTCGAGGTCGCCGAAGGCCTGCGCGATGAAGTCCCGCGCCGAGTAGGTCTCCGGATGCAGGAAGGTGTGCTTGCAGTCGTCGTAGCGGAACAGGCCCCAGGCCTTCAGCGCAGGGATGTAGCTGACCGGCGCGTCGTTCCGCAGGCGGCGGTACCAGGGATAGGGATCCTGCTGCACTTCGCGCAGCGTGGGATCGAACTCGACGGCGCTCATCTCTCGGGCCTCGGCTGAAGGGCGGGCCGATGCCGCCCGCCGCTGGCCCAGATAGTAAGCGTCCTTACCAAATCGGCACAAACCCCGAATCGCGGGGGGCGGCCCGCTGGCCGCGGGGGAACGAGGCCGTACAATGCCGGACCGCGCCGCGAGGCGCTGTCGCGCAATTCACCGGGGAGAACCGCCATGCAGCCCATGACAGGCATACGCATCATCGATGTCACGACCAACGCCTCGGGCCCCATGGCCACCGGCATGCTCGCCGACCAGGGCGCGGACGTTATCCGCTTCGAGACCGTCGGCGCGGGCGATCCGGCGCGCCACGTCGGCGGCGTGCGCGGCGGGGTGTCGGCCTATTTCGCGCAGATGAATCGCAACAAGCGCTCGATGGCGGTCGACCTCAAGAACCCCGCCATTCGTCCGGCGCTCTACAAGCTCATCGAGACCGCCGACGTGTTCGTGCAGAACTCGCGTCCCGGCGCGCTCGATCGCGCCGGCTACGGCTTCGAGGATCTGCACCGCATCAACCCCCGCCTGATCTACGTTTCCATCTCGGGCTTCGGTCGCAGCAACCCGGCCGCCGACAAGCGCGTCTACGATCCGGTCATCCAGTCGGTATCGGGTTTCGCCGCGGCCCAGGGCGCGGGGGGCGGCGAGCCGCAGCTGATGCGCACCATCGCGAGCGACAAGGTCGCCGCCGTCACCGCCGCGCAGGCCATCTCCTCGGCGCTCTTCGCGCGCGAGCGCGGCCTCATCGCAGGGCACCACGTCGAACTCTCCATGCTCGACGCGAGCCTGCACTTCCTGTGGCCGGAAGTGTTCTGGAACAACAGCTTCGTCGGCGCCGAGGGCTTCACCCCGAAACCGCTGATAGCGTCCTTCTACGAGCTGCTCCGCACCCAGGACGGCTTCATCACGCTGATCGTGGTCGGCGATGGCGAGTTCGCCGGCGTGTGCCGCGCGCTCCGCATCGAGCACCTGCTGGACGACCCGCGCTTCACCTCGCTCACGCTGCGCTTCGCCAATTATTCGCAGATGCTGACCGAGTTCCGCCCGGCGGCGGCGAACTTCACCTGCGCGGAACTGATCGCGCGCCTCGAGGAGAACGATGTGCCTTGCGCCAAGGTGAACCAGCTGCACGAGGTGGCGGACGACCCGCGCGTGAAGCATGGCGACACCTTGGTGGAGTACGAGCACCCGCGCGGCGGCCGCATCCGTCAGGCCAGCGCGCCGGCGGTGTTTGCCGGCGAACGCATGCCGGTGCGTCTTCCGGCGCCGGCGCTCGGCGAACACACCGCCGAAGTGCTGCGCGCGGTCGGCTGCAGCGACGCGGAGATCGACGCCTGGGTGGCGTCAGGGGCGGTCGGCGTGTGAACCATGTGGGGACAGACCACGGTTTCCACGAAACCGTGGTCTGTCCGCGTTTATCCCAATTCAGCGGAGTCCCATCGATGAGCAATCTTTTCTACGCACAGGTCGTGACCGGCTTCAGCCACACGCTGCTGAGTCTCTCGCAAGTCCTGGACAAGGCCGCGGCGCACGCGGAACGCAGCGGTTTCGACGCGCAGAACCTGCTGACGGCCCGTCTCTTTCCCGACATGTTCCCCTGCACGCGCCAGTTCCAGATCGCGACCGACGTGGCCAAGGGCGCGGCTGCGCGCCTGAGCGGGGGCGAAGCGCCGCGCTGGGAGGACACCGAGCAGACCGTCGCGGAACTGCAGGCCCGGCTGACCAAGGTGCGGGACTACCTGGCCACCTTCACCGCGGCGCAGTTCGACGGCGCGGCGTCCCGCGCCATCGAGGTGAAGACGCCGGCGGGCGCCTTCTCCTTCACCGGCGAGACCTTCCTGCATCGCTGGGCGGTGCCGAACTTCTACTTCCACTGCACCACGGCCTACAACCTGCTGCGCCACGGCGGCGTGCCGGTCGGCAAGTTCGATTTCCTGGGGGCGCTCTGACGCGGGACGGGCTGGCATCAGCCCGGCACTCTCGTTGCAGGCTCTGGAAGCGAATGGCGGGTTGAAACCCGCCCTACAAGGAATGTCGGGCTGAAGCCCGACCTACACGACCAGGCGGCGCATTCGCTCCAGCACCGCAATCGCCTCGGCCACCATCCCCGGCACGAACTCGGCGACGTGGATGAGATCGTTCAGCGCGCCGGCCACCTGGCCGCAGGGCAGGATGCCGCCGTCCATGTCGCCGTCGCGCTGGCCGGCGATCAGGCGTTCGTCCTTGAAGCGCGTGAGGTCTTCTTCGGTGACGCCGGGACGCTGCTCGAATTCGTGCAGTTCGGCGATGGCGCGGCTGGGCAGGATGCGCGACGGACCGTAGAGCGCCTGGAACAGGGTGTCCTCGCCTTCGCGCGCGGCGAGGATGCGCGCCGCGTAGTTCGGATGCCAGTCGGGGTTGTCGTGGCTCGCGACGAAGCGCGTGCCGAGCGCGACCGCGTCGGCGCCCAGCGCGAGGGCGGCGGCGAGCCCGCGGCCGTCGCGCACGCCGCCCGCCAGGATCACCGGCACGTCCACGGCCTCGGTGACGCTCGGTCCCAGGACGAAGGTGTGCACCGGGCGTGAATGGGTATGCCCGCCCGCCTCGTAGCCCGAGGCGATCAGCATGTCCACCCCGTCCGCGACCGCGCGCT
>JAIEQK010000038.1 GCA_019747795.1 Gammaproteobacteria bacterium
GGTCGGTGAAGCCCATGGATCCCCACTTTCGCGGGGATGACAGGTTGACGCGCAAGCGTCGACGGCTGACGCTCTGCACCACCCCACTTCACCGTCACCCTCGCGAAAGCGAGGGTCCATCTGCGGTCGGTGAAGCCCATGGATCCCCACTTTCGCGGGGATGACAGGTTGACGCGCAAGCGTCGACGGCTGACGCTCTGCCCCCCCCACTTCACCGTCACTCATCGCTAAAGCGAGGGTCCATCTGCGGTCGGCGAAGCCCATGGATCCCCGCTTTCGCGGGGATGACGGGTTGACGCGCAGGCGTCGACGGCTAACGCTCTGCACCACCCCACGTCACCGTCACCCTTGCGAAAGCGAGGGTCCATCTGCGGTCGGTGAAGCCCATGGATCCCCGCTTTCGCGGGGATGACGGGTTGACGCGCAGGCGTCGACGGCTAACGCTCTGCCCCCCCACGTCACCGTCACCCTTGCGAAAGCGAGGGTCCATCTGCGGTCGGCGAAGCCCATGGATCCCCGCTTTCGCGGGGATGACGGGTTGACGCGCAGGCGTCGACGGCTAACGCTCTGCACCACCCCACGTCACCGTCACCCTTGCGAAAGCGAGGGTCCATCTGCGGTCGGTGAAGCCCATGGATCCCCGCTTTCGCGGGGATGACGGGTTGACGCGCAGGCGTCGGCGGCTGACGCTCTGCACCACCCCCACTTCACCGTCACTCATCGCGAAAGCGAGGGTCCATCTGCGGTCGGCGAAGCCAGGAACGTCACGCGACCTGGCGCGTGAGGTCGAGATCGATCAGCAGCTGCGCCGTGCTGCCGGGGGTGCTGAACGAGGCGTAGCTCTCGCCGCCCACCACCTGGTCCGCGCCGCGCACCCAGCCCTGGCCGAGGGACTGCACGGTGTCGCCGGCGGCGCCCGTCACCAGCAGCTGTCGGGTGCCGAGGTCCAGCCAGGCGTCGGCGCCGTCCGCCAGGTTCAGCACGTCGAGGGCAGTGAGGATGAGGGTGTTGCCACCGCCACCGAGGTCGATGCGCTCGATGCCGTCGAGGCGCGGGCCGGTGACGAGGGTCAGATCGAGGACGACGCCGCTCGCGTCCAGGCGCAGGGTGTCGAGTCCGCTGTCGCCTTCGATGCGTCGGTCGGCCGCGTCGTAGACCAGCACGTCGTCACCGGCGCCGCCCTTCTGCACGTCACTGCCGGCGCCGCCGTCGACGAGATCCGCGCCGCCGCCGGCGACCAAGCGATCGCTGCCGGCGGTGCCCAGCAGGGTCTCGCCGGCCGCGCTGCCTAGCAGGGCGCCGCCACCGAAGTCGCGGCCGAAGACTACGTGGGCGCGCTGGATCGCACTCGAGCCAAAGGGGTCAGGTTCGCCGATGAGGAAATCGTCGAAGCCGTCGCCGTCGAGATCACCGATACCGCTGACGGCATAGCCGGCGGGTGAACCTGGGCGTCCATCGAAGCGCAGTACCGTGCCGTCGGGCAGGTCGCCCAGCGCGACGGTCGCGCCGAATCCGCTCGACGCGCCGAACAGCAAGTAGGCGCTGCCGCGCGCGGGAGACGTGCTGTTGCTGTCGGTGATGAGGAGATCATCGAAGCCATCGCCATTCACGTCGCCGACGCCGGCGAAGGCTTTGCCGAGCTGACCGTCATCGCGCGCGCCGACGATGCGCAGCCCCGTGCTGCCATCCAGCGTCTCCAGGTCCACCGCTGCCGATGCGAAACCACCGCGCTCACCGAAGACCACGTACACCGCACCTTTGCCTGGCGTGTCGAGCGTGTTGGCATCGGGCGCGCCAATCAGCAGGTCGTCGATGCCGTCCCCGTTGAAATCGCCGGCGGCACCAATCGTGCTACCGCTCGCGTCGTAATGGTCCACGCCGTCGAAGCGCACACCGTTGGCGCCGTTCAGCGCGTCCAACGACAGCGTCGCGCCGAAGCCCGCCGCGTTGCCGAAGACCACGAAGCTCGCGCCACCGAGGTAGCTGTTGCCGAGGCTGGCGCGGGGCAGACCGAGGGCGAGGTCGGCAATGCCATCGCCGTTGATGTCGCCTGCGCGGCCTACGGTCCAACTGAGGTTCGAGGCTACGCCCGTAGGTGCCTCGATTTGCAAGCGACTGCCGGCCTCGAGATCCGCAAGCGGCTGCGCGGCCGGATACGCGCCGCCATGGCCGAAGATCACCGACGTCACCCCACTGAACGTGGAGGCACCGCTCTCTACCGCGCCGAGCAACGCGAGGTCTTCGTAGCCATCGGCATCAAGATCCCCGATGACGGTCGCGACCTCACTATTCTGATGTTCGACCGCAATCGCGCCATGGACACGCGTGCCGTCCACGCCGTCTACCGCGGCGAAATCGACTGTCGCCGCGAAAGAGTCGGCTTTGCCGAAAAGCACATAGGCGCTGGTCGAATAATAAGCCGAGCCAGGCGTGGCACCGAACACCGTGACCGTCACGTCGTCGAAGCCGTCGCCGTTGACATCACCGCCGCTGATGACATGCAGGCTCTCGGCTGCACTCCCGGTCAGGGTGCTCTGCAGGCGAAAGCCGTTGCTGCCATCCAGGGTGGCGAGGTCCAGCACCTCGGCCCGGCCGCCAGCTCGGCCGAAGATCACGTAGGCCGTGACCTCGGCCGGCGCAGGATCCCCTGATCCTGTGGAGAACCGCGGTTCGCCGATGATGAAGTCCGCGAAGCCGTCGCCATTGATGTCGCCGGCGGCGGCCAGCGTGGCACCCAGGCTGTGAAAGTCCCGCCCACCGGTCAGATGGAAGCCGCGGTCGCTGGTCAGTGCCGCGATCTCGATGGCGGTCACTGTGAGATCGGCCGTGATTCCCGGCTCCACCAGCAAGGTCGCCGCGCCCTGTCGGTAGCGCAGGTAGTCGACACCGTTCTCACTCACGCCGGCGAGTTGCGACCATGCGCCGCTCGCACTCACTACGTCTTCGCTTTCACCGATGATGCGCAGCGTGCCGGTCGCATCTCCCATGGCGACGATGTGGGCCGCATCGAGCACGAGGTGATCGAGGCCGGCGTTGCCGAGGGCGACCGTATCGATGTTCACCACGGTGCCGAACGGGATGGCCGTGAGATCGAGGGTGCCTGGTGTCGCGATCATGAGCACATCCAGGCCTAGACCGCCGTCCACCAGGCTGTCGGCGGCGTCGAACACCAGTACGTCATCGCCGAAGCCGCCGTGCAGCGCGTCGCTGCCCGCGCCGCCGTCGAGACGATTGTTGCCGACGTTGCCGAACAGCTGTTGGGCGCCCGCGCCGCCGGTGCCATCGATAGCGTCCAGGCCCACCAGGCGCAGGATCTCCACTTCGGCCGGCAGCGTGAAGGACACGGAGGAACGTACGGTGTCGGTCCCGCCGCCCGGCGCCTCCTGCACGCTGTCCTGTGCGTCGTCGATGAGAAAGCTGTCGTCGCCCGCGCCGCCGGTCAGCGCGAGTTGGCCAATCCGCCCGTCGAACAGCTGCCCGACCACGGTGATGCCACTGCGATCCAGGGCCTGCGCCACGCGCAGTTCCGCTTCGCCCTGCACGTAGCGCTGGTAGTCCACGCCGTTGGCGAACACCGCGCCGGCGTCGAGCCACGCGCCGCTCGCCTGCACGCTCGCCCCGCTTGCGCCGCTGACCTGCAGAAAGTTGCTCGTGTCCGACAGGTTCACGAGCGCGCGCTGGTCGAGCACCAGGTGATTGCCCGCGCTCGTGAGATCGATGCGTTCGAAGCCAAACAGCCGGCGCGCGATGTCGCCGGTGAGATCGAGCGTGGCGTTCACGTCGACGACGCGAAGCGTGTCGACGCCGGCGTCACCCGCGAGGCGCCGAGCGTCCGCGGCGAAGATCAGCACGTCGTCGCCAGCGCCGCCGGCGAGCGCGTCGCCGCCGCCCAGGCCGTCGAGGAGGTCGCCGCCGTCGCCACCCACCAGCACGTCGGCGCCGACCGTGCCGTCGAGCGTGTCGGCGCCCGCGCCACCGACCTGGGTCGCGGTGCCGTCGAAGTCGCGGCCGTAGATGACGCCCGCAATGTTCGGGCTGTTCACGTGGTAGATGTCGTAGAACAGATCGTCGAAGCCGTCGCCGTTCACGTCGCCCGCGCCGCGGAGCTCGAAGGGCCCCGGCGTCACCACGCTCGCATCGCCGAACAGCTTCAACCCGCGCGTCGGATCCAGTGCGTCCAGCGCCAGCGTGGCATCGAAGCTCGCGCCGCCGAACACGATGAAGCGCTGTTCGCGCCCAGAGATAAGGGCCGCGCTGGTGATGGCAAGATCGTCGAAGCCGTCGCCGTTTACGTCACCGACACCCGTGGCGCTGATCCCGGTGAGAGCGCCCGAGGCACTGGCGAGGACGCGAAACCCGTTGCTGCCATCGAGGCTCGTCAGATCGAGCGTGGCGGCGCTCGGGCCGCCATGGCCAAAGACCACCACCGCGCCGCCGCTGTTCGCCTCGCCCACCGCGTAGGCGCCGGGCATGCCGATGATGAGATCATCGAAGCCATCGCCGTTGACGTCCCCCGCGCTCGCGATGTTCAGCCCGTCCAACTCGGCGCGCAGGTTGTTGGCGGTGACCAGGGCGAACCCGTCGGTACCATCGAGTGACGCGAGGTCGAGATTCGCCGCGAAGGCATCACCGCCGCCGAAGACCATGTAGTGCAGCGGCCGCAAGGTGCCATCGACCGTCGCGGGCAACGCCGACACCAGCACGTCGTCGTAGCCGTCACCGTTGAAGTCGCCCGCGCCGCTGACGTGCGGCCGGGAGAAACCGCTGCCCGCGGGCGGGGTGAGGGTGAAGCCGTTCTTGCCATCCACTTGATCGCTGCGCGTCACCGCCGGCAGGCCGTCGGCCGCACCGAACATCACCAGGCTGCGCGTGGGCGCAGTCGGCGAATCGACCGACTGGCCGAGCACGAAATCGTCGAGACCGTCGCCGTTGATGTCGCCGGCGGAGCTGGCGCGCCGGCCGAGGAGCGCGCTATCGGCATCGCCTTCGATACGCGCCGCGGCGGCGGCGGGCAGCGCCGCGAGATCGGTGGTGGCGGCGAACGGTGCGTCGTGGCCATACACCAGCCAAACGCGGCCGGCGTCGGGCCGCGCGGCGTCCGGCGTGCCCGTCCAGTCGCTGACCAGCAGGTCGTCGTAGCCGTCGCCGTTCACGTCGCCCGCGCCGCGCACCACGAGTCCGAGGTCGGTCGGGCCGGGCGCCAGGAAGCGTGTGACGCTGGCGCCGTCCAGAACGTCGAGCGACAGCGCCTCGCCGGTGGCGTTCGGGCCGCCGAAGGCCAGGTAGACCGCGTCCGGTAGCAGCGCGTTGGCGCCACCGAAGCGCACGGTCAGGAGCACATCGGCGTAGCCGTCGCCGTTGATGTCGCCGGCACCGTCCAGGCTCGAGACGATGGCGGTGCGCTGGTGATCGAGCGTGAGCTGTCGACCGCGCCCCGCACCGATGTCTTCCAGGTGCCTGAATGCGCCGACCGTGAAATCGGTGCCGCGCTCGACCAGCAGTTCATCGTCGTTGTCGGCCAGGAAGCGGTGGTAGCTGACGCCGCCGTCGGTGACGTCGCTCGCGAGTTGCCACGTGCCGGAGACCCTGAGGACGTCACTGACGTCGGCGCGCACCGTGAGCGCTTCACCGCCCGTCAGCGCGCCCACGGTCTGGTCGTCGAAGGACAGCCGCTGCGCGCCGCCGCCGCGCAGATCGATGGTCTCGATGTCCCGGAGCACGGCGAGTCCCTCGGGATCCAGGACCAGGCCCGCGCGGTTCGCGAGCAAGGTGTCGCTGCCGATACCACCGTCGATCGACGTATCGTCCGAGTCGTACACCAGGCGATCGTTGCCGCCGCCGCCGAGCAATCGGTCGGCGCCGGTGCCGCCATCGAGATAATCATCGCCGCCCGCGCCTTCGAGGCGATCAGCGCCCGCGCCGCCCACCAGTCGATTGGCGCCGCCGTTGCCGAGCAAAGTGTTGTCGCGCGCGTTGCCCGTCCCGTTGAGCGCCCCATTGCCGAGCAGGACCAGCCGCTCCTGGTGTGCGCCGAGGGTGTAGCTGAAACTGACCCGTACTTCGTCGATACCGGGGTCGACACGGCTGGCGAGGATCTCGCGGGCATTGTCCAACAGGTAGCGGTCGTTGCCCGTGCCGCCGCGCAGATCGTCGCGACCGGCGCCACCATCCAGCAGATCGTTCCCGGCGCCGCCGTCCAGCAAGTCGTTGCCGGCGCCGCCGAACAGATGGTCGTCACCCGCGCCACCGAGCAGGCGGTCGTCGCCTGCATCGCCGAAGAGCTTGTCCCTGCCGGCGTCGCCGATGAGGGTGTCATTACCCTCGAAGCCCGCGAGCGAATCATCACCGCGAGTGCCGACCAGGCGATCGTTGCGACGCGTTCCTGCGATGCGTGCCATCCTGTCCTCTGTGCATGTCCGTCGGCAGCAGTCGACCGCGACCGGTCCGCCCGGGAGGCAGGCCGACGCTGTGCACCATGCATCGCCGAAGCGAGCAGGTCAATTCACCTACGTGGTGAAATTTCGTATCAGCGCACGGAATAGACGTGCTAGGCGCGTGCCTTGGGCTGCACGCCGAAACGGTCCGCTCAGGACACCTGTCGAGTCAGATCGAGGTCGACCAGCAGTTGGGCGGACGAGCCGGCGACGGTGAAGGACGCGTAGGACTCGCCGTCCAGCACGCGGTCGGCACCGCGCACCCAGCCCTGGCCGAGGGACTGGACGGTGTCGCCGGCCTCGCCGGTCACGAGCAGCTGGCGGGCCGAGGCAGACAGCCACGCGGCGTTGCCGTCCGGCAGCGCGAGCACGTCGCGGACGTCCAGTACCAGCGTGTTGCCGCCGCCGCCGAGGTCGATGCGCTCGATGCCGTCCAGGCGTGGGCCGCCGGCCTGCGTGAGGTCGAGGACCAGGCCGCTCGCGTCGAGACGCAGGGTGTCCCTGCCGTTGCCGCCGTCCAGGCGCAGGTCGGCGGCGTCGAACACGAGCACGTCGTCGCCCGCGCCGCCCAGCAGCACGTCGGCGCCGCCGGCGCCGTTCAGGAGATCCGCGCCGGCGCCGCCCAGCAGGCGTTCGTCGGCGACGCTGCCGGTGAGCGGATCGTCGCCGGTGCCACCCTGCACCACGCCGGTGGCATCGGGTGCGTGGCCGTAGACGACGTAGGCCTCGCCCGAGCCGTACACCTGACTGCCCGTGCCCGCGGACGATGAACCTACCAGCAGGTCGTCGAAGCCGTCGCCGTTCACATCCCCGGCGCCGCTCACCGAGCGGCCGATCCCGTCGAGCGCGTTGGCGCCGATGACGCGCAGTCCATCGCGACCGTCGAGTGTCGTGACATCGAGGGTGGCGGCGAACGCGCCGCCGTGGCCGAACACCACGTAAGCTGCGCCGCGCGCATAGAAGACGCTGCTTGGCGAGCCGATCACGAGGTCGTCGAAGCCATCGCCATTGAAATCGCCCACGCCGTTCACCGCGGTCCCACTGTACAAGCCGGTCGACAGGTCAGCCGTCAAGCGAAAGCCGCTGACGCCATCCAGTGCGGACAGGTCCACGCTCGCGCCGAATCCGCCGGTCCTGCCGAACACCACGTAGGTGCTGCGGTCCGAACTGAGTGAGCTCACGAGCAGATCGTCGAGGCCATCACCGTTGACATCACCCGCGGCAGCGACCGTGATGTGCGGACCACGCGTGAGACCTACTAGCTCGAAGCCCGCGTTACCGGGCTGGCCCAGGGTGAGATTGGCTGGGAAGCCTCCGGCCTTGCCGAACAGGACGAAGCCGCTGGACGCCGAGGGGCCGGCGTATCTCGGACTGGCGTTGACCGCGAAGTCGTCGAAGCCATCACCGTTGATGTCGCCCACGCCGGCGACCGATTGTCCGCTGTAGTCCCTCGCTTCAGCGCCCTGCAGACGCAGACCGTTGCGGCCGTTCAGCGCACCGATGCTCAGGCTCGCCGGGAACGCGCCGGCGTGGCCGAAGACCAGGTAGGCGCCGCCGGCGAATTCGAGTCCTCCCGGCGCGGCGCCGGGCCTACCCACGAGTATGTCGCCGAAGCCGTCGCCATTGACGTCGCCCGCCGCGGCGACGCGCGAGCCGGAGTGTTCGAAAGCGGTCGCGCCATCGAGGCGAAAGCCGTTGGTGCCATTCAAAGTCGCCAGGCTGACCTCGGCGGCGAAACCGGCGCGCGACCCGAACACGACGAACACCTGTCCCGCGCGCGAGAGGCCACCGACACTGGCGTACGGCGAGGCGATGAGCAGATCGTCCACACCGTCACCGTTGACGTCGCCAGCCGGGCCGACCGCCTCGCCGGTTTGCAAGCGGAGCGTGGCGCCACGGAGCTTGAAGCCGTTGCCGCCGTTCAGCGTGGTCACGTCCACCCGCGCCGGGGCGCCGCTCGCGCCGCCGAACACGACGTAGGTCTCACCGGCTGCGTAGGGCGAACCGGCCTCCGGCGCGCCGAGCAGGAAGTCATCGAAGCCGTCGCCGTTCACATCCCCCGCCGCGGCCAGCACGTTGCCAAAGCCGTGCGTGCCGGGACGATGCTCGACGGCGAAACCGTTGACGCCATCCAGCACCCCGACGCTCACGGCGCTGACCAGAATATCGAGCTCGGCGCCGTCGGCGACCTGCAGCGTGGCGCCGTCACGCGTGAAGCTGCGATAGCGGGCGCCGTCCAGCTCGAGGTTGGCGGCGTAGGTCCAGTCCCCCGCGACGGTGATGCGGTCCGCGTCATCGGCCCGCAGCCGTAACGTCGCGCCGAGCGTGCCGAGCGCGAGGATGCTGGCCGCATCGAGGCTGACATCGTTCGCCGCGCCGTTGACGAGATCGAGTGCCTCCACGCCTGCGAGCTGCGCCTGCACGAGCGTCGCGAGCGAGAAATCGGAGGCGTCGAGGACCGCGAGTGTGTCGACGCCACTGCCGCCGTCGATGCGCGTGTCCGCGAGATCCAGCACCAGGGTGTCGTCGCCCGCGCCGCCGAGCAGGGTGTCCGCGCCCGCGCCGCCATCGAGGCGGTTCGCGGCATCGTTGCCGCGCAACTCGTTGGCGGCCTCATTGCCAGTGCCGTCGACGGGCAGCACGCCGACCAGGTGCAGACTCTCGAGGTGCGCGGGCAGCGCGTAATCCACCCGACTGAGGACGAGATCCTGCCCGCCGTCCGCAACTTCGATGATCGTGTCGCCCACGTCATCGACGATGTAAGTATCGTCGCCCGCCCCGCCTTCCATCTGGTCGGCGCCGCCGCCTCCCTCCAGCAGGTCATCACCCGCGCCGCCCAGCAAGGTGTCGCTCGCCGCGCCGCCCGTACGCATCACACCGGCGACGCCGATGGCACCGCGTTCGATCGCAGTCTCCACCAGCAGTTCGGTCACGCCCTGCACGTAACGCGCGAACTCGCGACCGTCGGCCTGCAACAGCCCGGCCTCCAGCCAGTCGTCGCCGGCGGCCACGGCGTCGTCGGCGTCGCCGCTGATCCATAGCCGCGGCCCGCGCTCGGACTGCGCGGCCACGCCCTGGCGATCGATGGTCAGCAGATTGGCGCCCGCGCCCGTGAGATCGATGCGCTCGAAACCGGTATGGCGCTGGGCGCCGCTGGCGCGGAGATCGAGCGCGAGAGCCGTGCCCGCCAGGCGCAGGGTATCAATGCCAAGGTCACCGTGCGCGCGACGGTCCAGGCCATCGACCACCAGCACGTCGTCACCGGCGCCGCCGATGAGGACGTCCACGCCGCCACCGCCGGTGAGATGGTCGTCGCCCTGGGCACCGATCAGGACCTCGTCGTCCGGGCCGCCGAGCAGTACGTCGTCGCCGCTGTCGCCCCGCAGGGGAGATGCCAGCGTGAAATCGCGTCCGAACACCACGTAGCCCTGTGCGCCGATCCCCTGGCTGCCGATCAGGACATCATCGAAACCATCGCCGTCCAGGTCTCCCGCGTTCGCGACCCAAGTACCGCTACTGAACGATTGGCTCGGCGTTCCGGACAGGGCAAGACCATCGGTACCGTCGAGCGCGGTCACGTCCAAGGTTGCGGCAAAGCCGTCGCCCCTGCCGAAGATCAGGAAGCTGCCGCCGAACCAGGCGTAGCCGGGGGATGCGCTCCCCACCAAGAGGTCGTCGAAGCCGTCACCATTGACGTCGCCCGCGGCGCTCACCACGCCGCCGAACCTGTCGGGTTTGGTGATGCGCAGACCGTTACTGCCATCGAGCGTGGCGAGATCGAACGTCGCGCCGAAAGCGCCTTCGCGGCCGAACACCACGAATACCTCGCCGTTGCCGCTGAGATCATCGCGCGCGACGACAAAGAAATCGGCCAGGCCATCGCCATTCATGTCGCCGGCATCGCCAAGCGAGAGGCCGAGCGCAAAATTATCGGCCGGACTGACTAGCCGAAAACCATTGCCGCCATCCAGGTCGTCCGGACGCAGTTCGGGTGCGAAGTCGCCGGCATGCCCGAAGATCACCGCCACTTCCCCTGGATCGTCATCGGCGCCGAAGACCGGCGCGGGCGCGCCGAGCAGCAAATCGTCAAAGCCGTCGCCGTTCACATCACCCGCCGGGCTCACTGCGGTTCCCAGCCCGTCGAAGCGGTCGCGCCCGTCGACACGAAAGCCGTTGCGGCCGTCCAGCGCTTCGAGGCTGAGCGAGGTCGGCAACGCATCGGGACGCCCGAACACCACGTAGCTCGCGCCCGCAGCGTAAGCCCCGTCGACGGTCTGGTTGCGAGCGCCGATGACGAGATCCGCGTAGCCATCGCCGTTCAGGTCACCGGCATCGGCGACCGTGGTGCCCACGCCATCGCGCGCGCGAATGCCGTCGAGACGGAAACCGGACGCACTGTCGAGATTCTCCAGGTCGAGCGACAGGCCGCGCGCATCGGCGCGACCGTAGATCACGAACGCGGCGCCGCCCGATTCGACGGCACCGCTCGCGGCGTAGGGCGCGCCAACGACGATGTCGGCGAGGCCATCGCCGTTGAAGTCGCCGATGCGGTCGACAGACGGCAACGCATAGGGGGCGGAGATGGTCAGCACACGCGGCGCATCGGTGCCGGACGGCTCGAACAGGGCGTCCCCGCGTTGGTCCTGGCCGAACATCACGTACAGCCGCGGCGTAGTGGGGCCGTAGTTATTGCCGACGCGGCCAAGCACGAGGTCGTCGAAGCCGTCGCCATCGAAGTCCCCGACGCTCGCGCCCGCCATGGTCACCACGTGCGGTGCCTGAACGTCGACGGTGAAGCCATTGGCGCCATCGAGATGGCCGAGGGACAGGCGGCGCAGCACGAGGTCGACGTCGACGGACGCCTCGATCTCGAGCGTGACGTTTTCCGCGCCGTAGCGGTGGAAGGTTGTTCCGCCGACAGTGATGTCGCTGAGAGTCGCCCAGCCGCCCGGCCCGCGCACGACGTCCGTCGCATCGCCGTTGATGCGCAGCGTGCCACCCGCGCCGACCACCGCACGTACTGAAGCGGGATCGAGCTCCAGCACGGCTGCGACGCCGTCCTCGAGGGTGATGGCCTCGATGGACTGCAGACTGCCCGCGGTCAGCGCACGCAGATCCAGCGACACACCTTGGCGCAACGCGACGGTGTCGTAGCCCGTGCCCCCATCCAACAGCAGATCATCGGGTTCGAACACCAGGCGATCATCGCCCATGCCGCCGCGCATGCTGTCCTGACCCGCGCCACCGTCCAGGAGGTCATCACCGGTGCTGCCGTCCAGGACATTGGCGAGCCCATTGCCTGTGCCGCTGAGCCCGGCCTGGCTGACCAACACCAGCCGCTCCACTTCGTCGGGCAGCATGTAGTCGACGCCGGCGCGCACGGTATCGATGCCGCCACCCGGCAGCTCGTCGATGACGTCGCCGCTCTGCTCGATCACGTAGAGGTCATCGCCACCGCCGCCGCGCAGGACATTGAGTCCGCCCGCGCCGCGCAACTCGTCGGCGCCCGCGCCGCCGTCAAGCACATCGTCACCCGGGCCGCCCTCCAGCAGGAGGCCACGCACGGCCACACCGCCGCGATCGATGGCGGTCTGCACCCTGAGTTCGAATCCGTCCTGCACGTAGCGCGCGTAATCGATGCCGTCCACGCTGCGCAGTCCGGCGTCCAGCCAGGCGCCGCTCGCGAGCACCGCGTCACCGGCGTCGCCGACGACGCGCAGCGGCATGCCACTGTCGGTGAGCGCGCCCACGCGGATCCCGTCCAGCGTCAGCACGTGACCGCCGGGGCCGAGATCGATGACTTCGATGCCGGTGACGCGCGGGCCGGTACTGGCGGTGAGATCGAGCGCGCCGACGCGCGCGTCGAGACGGAGAGTATCGACGCCGCGATCCCCCTCGATGCGTCGGTCCGCGGCATCGTAGAGCAGCACGTCGTCGCCGGCGCCGCCCTTCAGCACGTCGCTGCCGGCGCCACCGTCGACCACGTCGCCGCCGCCGCCGGCGACGAGGCGATCGTCACCCGCGGTACCGAGCAGCGTCTCCCCCGCCGCGCCGCTGGTCAGCGCGCCGCCGGCGAAGTCGCGGCCGAAGACCACGTGGGCGCGCGGCACGTCGGCACCGACCGACCAGAAGGCGGGCTCGCCGATCATGAAATCGTCGAAGCCGTCACCGTCGAAATCGCCCACGGCGCTGACGGCGTAACCCGCGGTGGTCAGCACGCCGCCATCGAAACGCAGCGCGGCGCCTTCCGGTAGTTCGCCCAGATTGACCGTGGCGCCGAAACCGCCCGCCGCGCCGAACAGGAGGTAGACGCGGCCGCCGCCCGGGTGAACTATGTGGCTGTCGCTGATGAGCAGGTCGTCGAAGCCATCGCCGTTGACGTCGCCGACGCCCGCGACCGCGCCACCAATGCGGCTGTAATAGCTTGCGCCGACGATGCGCAAGCCGTCACTGCCATCGAGCGTCGCCAGGTCGAGCACCGCGTCGAAGCCGTCGCGTCGGCCGAACACCACGTAGACCGCGCCCACGCCCGGCGTGTCGGGGGTGTTGACGCCGGACGCGCCGATCAGCAGGTCGTCGATGCCGTCACCATTGAAGTCGCCGGCGCTGTCGATACTCCATCCGCTGGTGTCGCTGACGTTGACACCGTTGAAGCGCACGCCATCGCTGCCATTCAGCGCATCGAGCGCAAGCGGCGCATCGAATCCCGCCGCGCGGCCAAAGATGAGGAAGCTGCTCCCACGCGCGTAGCTGTAGCCGTAACCGACGGTGTTGTTGGGCAGGCCGAGGGCGAGATCGGTAATGCCATCGCCATTGAGGTCGCCCGCGCCGCGCACGCGCCACGCCTGGCCGAGCGCGACGCCCGCGGGCGGCTCGATCTGCAAGCGCCTGCCTGCATCGAGCAGACCGAGCTGCTGGCTGGCAGGGTAAGGGTCGCCCTGACCGAACATCACGGAAATGGCGCCGCCGGCGACGTCCTCGTCGTTCACTACGGCCCCGCGCAGCGCGAGGTCGGCGTAGCCATCTGCGTCGAAATCACCGATGCCCGTGGCGATGTCCGATAGGTGGGCCCGAAAATACTGGACCGGCTGCGCGCCCTGGTAGCGCGTGCCCATCGCGCCGTCGGCCGCCGCGAAATCGACACTGGCGGCAAAGGTCTCACCCTTGCCGAACACCACGTAGGCGCTGGTCGCATCGCTGTCGTCCGCGTCGGCGCGCCACACGGTAAGCACAACATCGTCGTAGCCGTCGCCATTGACGTCGCCCGCCCCGCCGACGCGCAGGCTCGCCGCGGCGTCGAGCGTCAGGCGGCTCTGCAGACGAAAGCCGTTCGTGCCGTCCAGCGTCGTGGGATCCAGCATCGCGGGCACGCCGCCGTCGCGGCCAAAGATTACGTAGGCCGTGGCGTCGGCCGGCGAGGGATTCGGCGACATGAAGAAGCTCGCCGGTTCGCCGACGATGAAGTCCTCGAAGCCATCGCCATTGACGTCGCCGGCGGCGGCCAGGGTGATGCCCAGCAAGCCGGAACGCACGTCTTGCAGGTGGAAGCCCTGGCTGGCCGACAACGCGGCCAGCTCGATGGACGTGACGGAGAGGTCGACATTCACCTGCGGCGCCACCAGCAGCGTTGCCGCACCCCGGCTGTAGCGCGCGTACTCGACACCGTTCACGATCACACTGACGCGTTGCGCCCAACCTCCGGCAACGCTTAGCAGGTCGCCCGCATCGCCCGTGATCCTGAGCGTGCCGCGCGCATCGGTCATGGCCACGATATGGGCCGCGTCGAGCAGGACGTGATCGAGACCGCCGTTGCCGAGTGCCAGCAACTCGATGTTCGCAACCGCGCCCAGTGACTGCGTGGTGAAGTCCACGACGCTCGGCGTGACGACTACGAGCGTGTCCTCGCCGAGCCCGCCATCCACCAGGCTGTCGGCGACATCGAACACCAGGCGGTCGTCGCCGACGCCAGCGCTCAAGTGATCGCTGCCCGCGCCGCCGTCGAGGTGGTTGTTGCCCGCGTTGCCGAACAGCTGCTCGTTCGCGCCGGCGCCAGTGCCGTCGAGGGCGTCGTTGCCCGCGAGGCGCAGGATCTCGACGCCCTCGGGCAGGGTGAAGGACAGCCAGGCGCGCAACGTGTCCTGGCCCGAGCCGTTGGCTTCGCTGACGCTGTCCTGCGCATCGTCGACCAGGTAGAAGTCGTCGCCGGCGCCGCCTTCGAGCGCGCGGGACGGTCCGCGCGCGTCGAGCCACTGGCCCACGACGCCGACGCCGCCGCGATCGACGGACAAGGCGACGCGCAGTTCGGCCTCGCCCTGGATGTAGCGCTGGTAGGTCGTGCCTTGTTCAAGGATCGCGCCGGCGTCCAGCCAGCCGCCGCCCGCGATCACCGCGTCGCCGGTATCGCCGTCGATGCGCAGAAGATTTGTGGAGGTGGAGAGATTGAGCAGGGCGAGCGGGTTCAGCGTCACCTGGTGATTGCCGCTGCCCCGTAAGTCGATGCGTTCGAAACCCTCCAGCCGACGCGCGATGTCGCCGGTGAGATCGAGCAGCGTATCCGCGCCGTCGATGCGCAGCGTATCCGTGCCCGCGTCGCCCGACAGGCGCCGCGCGTCGGCGGCATAGACCAGCACGTCGTCGCCAGCGCCGCCGGTGAGCGCGTCGCCGCCGCCGCGTCCATCGAGCAGGTCGTCGCCCGCGCCGCCAATCAGTACGTCGGCGGCGGTGGTGCCCACAAATGCGTCGGCGCCGACACCGCCGACCCGCGTCGCGGTTGCGTTGAAGTCGCGGCCGTAAAGTACGCCGGCGATGGCGGAGGTCGCCGGAGGGAGGGCTTCGTAGACGAGGTCATCGAAACCGTCACCGTTCAGGTCGCCCGCGCCGCGCAGGTCGACAGGAGAGTCAGAAAAGCCCGGCTGCTCGCTGACCAGCGCCAAGCCGCGCGTGCCGTCCAGCGCGTCGAGCACGAGGGTGGCATCGAACTCGGCGCCACCGAACAGTAGGTAGCGCTCGTCCCTTTCGCCGAAGTGTCCGGAACTGATGGCGAGGTCGTCGAACCCGTCGCCATTGACGTCACCGACGCGGGCAACGCTCATGCCGACGCGCGCCCCGGGCGTGGCGCCCTGGATGCGAAAGCCGTTGCCGCCGTCCAGGCTCGCCAGGTCGAAGGTGGCCTGGGTTGCCCCGCCGTGTCCAAACACCACGAAGGCGCCGCCACCGAAAATCGCGCCGGCGGTCGAGAGGTACGGAGCGCCGATCACCAGGTCATCGAAGCCATCGCCGTTGATATCGCCGGCGCTGTCGACGTTGAGGCTGTAGACGAAGCCGAGCGAGTCCTCGTCCGCGACGAGCGCGAAGCCGTCGCTGCCATCCAGGCTGTCCAGGGAGACCGTCGGCCCAAAGCCCTCGGCGTGGCCGAACACCAAGAAAATGACAGGCTCTGGCGTCGGCCCGAGGTTGGATTGTGGGGCGTAGACCATCGCGTCGGCGTAGCCGTCGCCATTGAAATCGCCGGCGCTGCTGACCTGCGCCACGTGGAAGCCGACGTTCTCGGGCAGTTCCAGGCGAAAGCCGTTATGGCCGTCCAGTTCGTCGCTGCGCGTGACGGCGGGCAGCCCATCGGTATTGCCGAGCAGCACCATGCCGAGCGTGGCGCCGGTACGCGGGTTGATGGGGTCACCGATGATGGTGAACGGGCCGAGCAGGGCGTCAGCCAGGCCGTCGCCGTTGACGTCGCCCGCGCTATCGGCGCTATACCCGCGGAGCGCCCTTTCGCTATCGCCTTCCACCCGCACCGCCGACGTGGCAGACAGGGCCTCCAAGTCGATACTTGCGGGGAACGGACCACCGTGGCCATACACGAGCCACGCGCGCCCGGCCGTCAACCTCGCACCGCCGCCGGTGCCCTGGGTTTCGCTCAAGAGCAGGTCAGCGAAACCATCGCCGTTCACATCGCCCGCGGCGCTGACGCTGAGGCCGACATTACTCCTGGAGGGAGCGACGAAGCGCGCGCCGGCAGCGCCATCCAGGCTCTCGAGCGCGACTGACACTGGTGAGTCTGCGGCGCCGCCGAACACCAGGTAGGCCATGTCGGGCTGCTGCGCGCCCACGCCTGTCAGCCGCACCGACACCAGCAGGTCGTCGTAGCCGTCGCCGTTGACGTCTCCGGCGCCGGACACCTGGGTCACGGGAGCGCTTGCGCCTGTATCGAGGGTCAGGTGAAAGCCGCGCGCGGCACCGAGGTCGTGGAGCGCCCTGAACGCGCCCACCGTGAAGTCGCTGCCGCGCTCGACCCGCAGTTCAGCGCCGCCCTCGGCCAGGAAGCGGTGATAGGTGACGCCGCCCGCCACGAGGTCACCCTGCAACTGCCATTCGCCGGACACGCGCAGGACGTCGGTCGCATCGGCGCGCACGGTGAGCGCTTCGCCGCCGGTCAGGCGGAACAGGTCGGAAGCGTCGAAGGACAGGCGCTGCACGCCACCACCGCGCAGGTCGAGGGTGTCGATGTCGCGCAGCACGCTCAGCGAGGCGGCGGTGAGTACCAGGCCGGCGCGGTTGGCGAGCAACGTATCGCTGCCTGTGCCGCCATCGATCAGCAGGTCGGCGGGGTCGTAGACCAGCACGTCGTTGCCGGCCCCGCCCAGCAGGCGGTCGGCGCCTGCGCCGCCGTCCAGGTGATCGTGGCCGGCCCCGGCGTCGAGCCGGTCGTCGCCTGCACCGCCGAGCAGCCGGTTGGCGGCGGTGTTGCCGAGGAGGTGGTTGTCGCGTCCGTTGCCGGTGCCGTTCAGCGCCGCGCCGCCGAGCAGGACCAGGCGCTCCTGGTGCGGGCCGAGGGTGTAGCTGAAGCTGACCCGGACCTCGTCGATACCGGGATCGAGTCGGCCGACGGCGATCTCGCGGGGGTCGTCCGGCAGGTAGCGGTCGTCGCCGGTCCCGCCCCGCAGGTCGTCGCGACCGTCACCGCCGTCCAACTGATCGTCGCCGGCACCGCCGTCCAGCAGGTCCGCGCCGGTGCCACCGGCCAAGCGGTCATCACCCGCTCCGCCTACCAGGCTGTCGTTGCCGGCATCCCCGCGGAGCAGGTCATCGCCCTCGCCACCGGTCAGGCTGTCGTTGCCTTCGAAGCCCTGGAGAGTGTCGTCGAGCCGGGTGCCCACCAGCCGGTCGTTGCGACGCGTTCCGACGATTGCGGCCATCCCGCCCTCTTTGCGTGTCCACCGGGCGCATCCACGCGCCGCTGACCCGCGCCGGACGTGGGGCAGGCCGCTCGCACACTGCGCCGCGAGTGTGCTCGGGTCAATGCCCGCCGACGGTCAAATATTGTGTCCAGGTGCCTGATGTGTGCGCTGGTCTGCCGTGCTTGAGCTGATCGCCTGCTGGACGCGGGTTCAGGCGTTTCGACGCTCGTCGGCCGTGGAAGCAGACTTGGCTACCCCGATCGGGCAATAACTGAGCGGATGGCATCAAAAAGGTCACTCAGGAATGTTGATGTAGTTTTCGTCTGAATTGAAATGTAGTCACCCGAACGGGAATGCAATAAAGCGGTTTGGTGGGATCCACTCGCGGTAGTCTGCGTTCGGGTTTCCACACTTGTCATTTCCCTGCTATCCACCGATGGTGAGGCGCGACACCACTCAGCCATCGAGGCAAAGGAGACCACCATGGCCGAATGGGCCTACCCGTGCCGGCCCTGTGACCGTTCACCGGCGCCGACGTGGTTCGTCGCGGCGGCGCGGCTGGCCGACCTGCCGGCGCACGTGACCGTGCTGCGCGTGCAGGAAGGCGAGGACTGGGTATGTGCGGTGGTGGACCGCAGCGCGCCGGTGGCGGTCGACGGGCAGCTGCTGCGGGAAGCCTACGCGAGCGACGCCGAGGACTGTCCGGCCTGCCGCGAACGCGCCGAGCCCCCTGCCCCACCGGCACGCACGGAGGCCGCTTCGGCCGCCGGGAGTGGCCGCGAAGTGCAGGCCGCCGCGCTCTCGGTGCAGGGCGAGCGCATGGTGGTGGTGCTGGTCGGTATGGATCTGCTGGACGCCGCGGGTGAAGCGGCGCTGGCCATCGAGACCCTGGAAGCCCGCTTCGGCGGCGTGCCGGTGGTGCTGATGGCGCAGCTCGAGGACGGCTCGCCGCGCTACTTCGGACCGGCGCCGCTGCTGGTGCTGCTCGAGGGTCTGCCGCTGGAGAAGATGCCCTGGAAGACCTACGCCCTGGGCTGAGCCCGAGGCGTGGCCTCAGTCGCCCACGGGCGCGAGGCGGATCAGCACCGTCCCGCCCGCGAGGGTCTCGCCGACCGTCACCGCCACGCTCGCCACCACGCCGTCCCGCGGGGCGGTGAGGGTGTGGACCAGCTTCATCGCTTCGAGCACGGCGACCGGCTGACCCGCCGTGACGGCGTCGCCGGCCCGCACGTTGAGGGCGGTGACGATGCCCGGTAGTTCGGCCCGCACCTCGTCACCACTGGGCCCGGCGCCGACCTCGGCGCGGGCGGCGTCCAGGGCCGAGCGCACCGTCCACTCGCTCCAGGCGCCGGCCGACCAGAGGCCCAGGCCCTCGCTCCTGCGCTGTACGCGGTAGTCGGCGCGCGGCGAGCGCAGGCCCTCGGGCAGTCTCGTGAAGCACTGGCGCGCCTCGCCCGCCTGGCATTCGACTTCGCTGTTCGGCAAGCACAGCACCGTCACCCGCAGGTCGACCTCCGCGCCTGCCACCGCCACCTCGAACGTGGCCGGCCGCCCCGCCGACGCGGTCAGTCGCAGACCGAACAGGCTGTCCAGCGGCCGGTCGCTCGCGTGGCGCGCGGCCTCGGCGAACACCCAGGCCGCGGCGGCGGCGAGCGGCGCCTCCGCGCCGGCTTGCGCCTGCCAGCCGGCAGGGAACGCCTCCTGCAGATAGGCGGTCGTCAGCTTGGTCGCGAAGTTCGCGTGACCCAGCACGGCGTCGAGAAACGCCTGGTTGGTCTCCACGCCCTCGATGCGCAGCTCGGTGAGCGCGCGGCGCAGGCGCGCGGTGGCGACCTCGCGGCTGCCACCCTGGGCAATGAGCTTCATCAGCATGGAATCGTAGTGCGGCGTGACCTCGCTCGCGCCGTCGATGCCGCTGTCGACGCGCAGTCCTTCGAAGGCTGGCGCCGCGTAGCCGCTCACGGGACCGAAAGACGCCGCGTAGCCGCGCGCCGGGGCTTCCGCGTTGACCCGCGCCTCGATGGCCCAGCCGTGGCGCTGGACGTCGGCCTGCGCGAGCGCCAGGCGTTCGCCTGCCGCGACGCGGATCTGCCACTCCACGAGGTCGATGCCGGTGGTGAGTTCCGTCACCGGGTGCTCGACCTGGAGCCGCGTGTTCATCTCGAGAAAATAGGGTTCGTCGTCGCGCGCGGCGTCCAGCACGAATTCCACCGTGCCGGCCGAGTCGTAGCCGATGGCACGGCCGAGCGCGAGCGCGGCGTCGAACAGCCGCTCGCGAATCCTGTCGTCGAGGTGGGCCGCGGGCGCCTCTTCGACGAGCTTCTGGTAGTTGCGCTGGATCGAGCACTCGCGCTCGAAGAGATGCACGAGACCGCCGTGGCGGTCGCCCAGGAGCTGCACTTCGACGTGGCGCGGCCGCGTGATGCAGCGTTCGAGCAGCACGCGTTCGTCGCCAAAGGCGGCGCGCGCCTCGGCCCGCGCGGTCGCGAGCTGGGCGGCGAAGTCGCGCGTATCGTCGACGCGGCGCAGGCCCTTGCCGCCGCCGCCGGCGCTCGCCTTGATGAGCAGCGGGTAGCCGAGCGCGGTGGCCTCGCGGGCGAGGCGCTCGTCCGACTGGTCGTCGCCGTCGTAGCCGGGCACGCAGGCCACGCCGGCTTCGCGGGCGAGGCGCTTGCTCTCGATCTTGGAGCCCATGCGCGCGATGGCCTCGCGATGCGGGCCGATGAACACGATGCCTGCCTGCCGGCAGGCGTCGATGAGTTCGAGCTTCTCCGAGAGAAAACCGTAGCCGGGGTGGATGGCCTCGGCGCCGGTATCCAGCGCCGCGCGCAGGATGGCGTTAGCGTCCAGGTAGGAGTCGCGCGCGGGCGCCGGGCCGATGCGCACGGCGCGGTCGGCCTCGCGCACGTGGCGCGCGTTGGCGTCGGCGTCCGAATACACCGCCACGCTCTCGATGCCGAGCCGGCGGCAGCAGCGGATCACGCGGCAGGCGATCTCGCCGCGGTTCGCGATCAGGAGTCGTTTGAACACGCCGCCCCGTCTCCAGTTACATCCGGTACACCGGGCTCGGCCCGGTGAAGCGCGGCGTGCTGGCGTCCGCGAGTTCGAGACAGATACCGAGCACGTCGCGGGTCTGGGTCGGTTCGAGGATGCCGTCGTCCCACAGCCGGGCCGTCGCGTAGTACGGGTCGCTCTGGCTGTCGAACTGCTGGCGGGTCTCGGCCTCGAGCTTCGCGAGCGCGGCCTCGTCGGCGTCGCCCTTCAAGGACGCGCGGCGCAGATCCAACAGCACCGTGCTCGCGACGTCCGCGCTCATGGTCGCGATGCGGCTGTTCGGCCAGGTGAACAGGAAACGCGGCGCGAAGCCGCGGCCGCTCATGCCGTAGTTGCCGGCGCCGTAGCTGCCGCCGATCAGCACGGTGAAGCGCGGCACGCGCGCGGTCGCCATCGCGTAGACCAGCTTGGCCGAGTGCTTGGCGATGCCACCGCGCTCGGCCTCGGTGCCGACCATGAAGCCGGTGATGTTCTGCAGGAAGAGCAGCGGAATGCGCCGCTGGTTGCAGAGTTCGATGAAATGCGCGCCCTTGAGCGAGGATTCCGAGAACAGCACGCCGTTGTTCGCCAGGATGCCGACCGGGTAGCCATGCAGGTGGACGAATGCGCACACCAGGCTCGCGCCGTACTCGGGCTTGAATTCCTGCAGCTCGCTGTCGTCGACCAGGCGCATGATCACTTCACGCACGTCGTAGGGCTGCTTGAGATCCGTGCCGACGATGCCGCCCAGTTCGGCCGGATCGAGCCGCGGCGGCCGCACCTCGCGACGCACGGCGTGGCCGTCGCGTGGCCAGTTCAGATGGGCGACGATGTCGCGCAGCTTGGCCAGCGCCTCGTGTTCGTTCCTGGCGAGGTAATCGGTCACGCCCGACACGCGGGCGTGCATCGCCGCGCCGCCGAGCGTTTCGCCATCCGCCACTTCGGCGATCGCCGCCTTGACGATGGGCGGCCCGCCGAGGTGGATGCGCCCCGTGCCCTCCACCATCACCGATTCGTCGGACAGCGCCGGGATATAGGCGCCGCCCGCGGTGCAGCCGCCGAACACCGCCGACAGCTGTGGCAGGCCCTCGGCGCTCATGCGGCACTGGTGGTAGAAGGTCGTGCCGAAGTGGCCGAAGTCGGGGAACACGCGGTCCTGCTCGGGCAGGAAGGCGCCGCCGCAGTCGACGAGGTAGAGGCAGGGCAGGCGGTTCTCCCAGGCGATCTCCTGGGCGCGCACGTGCTTGCGCACCGTCTCGGCGAAGAAGCTGCCGCCCTTCACGGTGGCGTCGTTCGCGATCAGCATGCAGGGCACGCCGCTCACGCGGCCGATGCCGGTGACCACGCCCGCCGCCGGCACCTCGTTGCCGTAGAGCCCCCAGCAGGCGAGCGGCGAGAGTTCGAGAAAGGGACTGCCCGGATCGAGCAGCAGGTCGATACGCTCGCGCACCGGCAGCTTGCCGCGCTCGAGATGACGCTGGCGGAGCTTCTCGCCGCCGCCGGCCACGGCCCAGGCGGTGCGCGCGCGCAGTTCGTCGACCAGCGCGGCGTAGCGCGCGGCGTTGGCTTCGAAGCTCGGCGCGTGTGGGTCGATGCGGCTCGTCATGGGGCGCGGCTGGCGTCGTCGAGTAGGCTAAGATTGCGACCGGACACTGCCCAATCACCCGTTGAATTGCAAGCCGCCGGAGTCAGTCGATGAGCGCCGCCGATAACACCATGAGCCAGGCCGCATGGCCCTATGTCACCGAAGAGCACGAGATGCTGAGGCGGACGCTGCGCCGCTTTATCGCCGAACGCGTGCTGCCGAACGGCGACGCCTGGGAAGAGGCCGGCATGGTGCCGCGCGAGATCCTGCGCGAGATGGGCGAGCTCGGCCTGCTCGGCGTGCGCTATGCCGCGCAGTACGGCGGCAGCGAAATGGACACGCTCGCGACCGCGCTGCTCGCCGAGGAACTCGGCCGCTCGAGCTACGGCGGCTACGCGGTCACGGTGCTGGTGCACACCGACATGGCGAGCCCGCACCTGCATCACGCCGGCACGCCGGCGCAGCTCGAGAAATACATGCCTGACATCATCGCGGGCCGGCGCGTGGCGGCGGTGGCGATGACCGAGGCCGATGCAGGCTCGGATCTCGCAGGCATGCGCACCACCGCGCGCCGCGACGGCAACGAGTGGGTGCTGAACGGCGCGAAGATGTTCATCACCAACGGCGTGCACGGCGACATCTACTTCGTCGCCGCCAAGACCGGCGAGCCGGGGCGCAACCGCCAGATGTCGATGTTCATCGTCGAGAAGGGCACGCCGGGCTTCAGTGTCGCGCGACCGCTGAAGAAGCACGGCTGGCTCTCGAGCGACACCGCGGAACTGCATTTCAACGATTGCCGCATTCCGCTCGACAACCTCCTGGGCGAGGAGCACCGCGGCTTCTACGCGCTCATGAAGAACCTGCAGAACGAGCGCATCGTGCTCGGCGCGCAGTCCATGGGCGAAGCGGCGCGCGCCATCGAGCTCGCGCTCGAGTGGGTGACCCAGCGCCAGGCCTTCGGCGGCCCGCTGTGGGACAAGCAGACCATCCGCCAGCGCCTCGCCATGCGCAGCGCGCAGGTCGAGGCCTGCCGCGCGCTGATCTTCAACACCGCCTGGCGCGACGCGCAGGGGCAGCAGGTGACCAAGGAAGTGTCGATGATCAAGGCGCTGGCCGGCACGCTGGTCAACGAAGTGATGTACGACTGCCTGCAGTTCCACGGCGGCATGGGCTACATCCGCGAGTCCGCCATCGAGCGCATGGCGCGCGACGCGCGCGTGCAGTCCATCGGTGGCGGCGCCACCGAGGTAATGCTGGAGGAAGTGGCGAAGCGCATGACGCCGGTGTGAGCCGGCCTGTTCAACGTAGAAAGGAGACCGACATGGCAAGCTGCCAAGTGATACTCGAATTCAACGCCAAGCCCGACTGCGTGGAGAAGGTGCGCGAATGGCTGAAGAGCGTGCTGCCCGACACCCGTTCCTTTGACGGCTGCGTGACGCTGCACGTGATCCAGAACCAGGAAGACCCGACCGGCATCGCCATCATCGAGCAGTGGGACAGCCGCCAGCACTACGAGCGCTACCTCGCCTGGCGTGGCGAGCGCGGCGACATGGAAGTGTTCGGCGCGATGATGGCCGGCCCGCCGAACATCCGCTTCTTCGATTATTTCCGGGTGTAGGTCGGACTGTAGGTCGGACTTCAGTCCGACATTCTTTCCAGAGCGTTCAAGCGCCGCTTGAATGTCGGGCTGAAGCCCGACCTACAGGGCCACATTCCATTCCAGAGCGCCAAGCTCTGCTCGAATGTCGGGCTGAAGCCCGACCTACAGGGCCGCGGCGAGGGGCTTGGCGGTGCCACCCACCGGCCGATCGCCGCCGACGGTGATGCGGTGCATGCGGCGGAACTCGGGGTAGTAGTCGCCGGTGGCGTAGTGCTGGGTGGCGCGGTTGTCCCACACCGCCACGTCGTTTACCTGCCACTGGAGGCGCACCTGGAATTCGGGTTTCAGCAGGTGTTCGAACAGGTGCTTCAGCACCGCGTCCGATTCCTTCTTCGACAATTCCACGATGCGGCTGGTGAAGGTGGGATTCACGTACAGGAGCCGCCTGCCGGTCACCGGGTGGACCACGATCAGCGGATGCACCACCGGGGGCGTTTCCTCCCGCGCGCGCTTCAGCCGCTCGGCGCCGTCGTCCTTCTTGCCGAGATAGCCACCGTAGGCCTGCAGGAAATCGTGTTCGGCATGGAGGCCACACAGGAACTCGGCGAAGGCCGGTGACAGCGCTTCATAGGCGGCGTAAGCGCTCAACCACAGCGTGTCGCCCCCACGCGGGGGAATGTGACGCGCATAAAGCACCGCGGCCATGGAGGGCGTCGGGCGATAGGTGACGTCCGAGTGCCAGGTGTCGCTGATGGGTGGACGCGCGGCGTCATGTTCCAGCACCGAGATCTCGGGATGGCCGGCGAGCGGCGTGAATACCTCGTGCACCTCCATGCGGCCGAAGCGCGCGGCGAAGGCCATGTGCGCCTCGGGGGTCAGGTGCTGGTCGTGGAAGAACAGCACCAGGTGCTCGTGCAGCCCGCGCTTCAGGCGCGCGAACAGCGCGTCGTCCAGGTGATTCAGATCGACGCCCAGTACATCGGCGCCGATGGCGGCGGTGCGCGGCTTGAATGTCACATGCGTCTCGCTCATGCCCATCACTCCCGGCGCGCGGCGCGCGCCCTCAGTCGTTCAATCGTTCGAGTTCCTGCCCGCGGCTCTCGCGCAGCGCGAACAGGATCACCGGCAGGCAGGCGAGCGGCACCAGCGCGACCAGCGACACCGCCTGCCCCACCGAGCCAAGCCAGGCCGACAACGTGCCGACCACCGCCGGCGCCAGCGCCATGCCCGTGCGTCCCAGCAGGTTGTTGACCAGCGCGTTGGCCGTGGCCCGCACCTCGGTCGGAAAGATCTCGCTGGTGATGGTCGCCGCCACCGGCCACAGCGCGTGCATGCCGAGTACCACCACGTAGGCGATGGTGATGGTGCGGGCGTCGCTGGCGGTGAAGCACACCCAGGCGGCCAGCGCGCCGACGCTGAAGAAGAGACTCGCCGTCACGCGGCGGCCCACGGCGTCCAGCATCGCGCCTCCGGAAGCATAGCCGACGATGGCGAGCGCGTAGCCCAAGGTCAGCGTCTGGCTGACGGCGGCGGCGTCCCAGTGGCGTTCGTTGGTGACGTACCACGCGAAGAAGAACAGGCAGCTCGAACTCCAGGCGTTGACCGCGAACCACAGCGACGCACCCGCCAGCACGCGACCACGATGGCGCGAGCGCAGCAGCGCGAACAAGGCGCCGAACAGCGCCAGCAGACCGACCTGCGGCGCGCCCGCGGGCTGCGCGGCGTAGCGCCGCGTCTCGCGCAGCCACGGCCAGCCGACCAGCAGCACCGGCAGGACCACCCCGCCAAAGAGATAGAGCGCACGCCAGCCGAGTTCGCTGCCGGACAGCCAGGGATGCAGCGCCGAGCCGAGGATGCCGCCGGCGAGACTCAAGGCGAACATGAAGGTCACCGCCGCGCCCCGAAAGCGCGCCGGCATCTCCTCGGTGAGGATGATCGCGCCGACGCCAATCTCCGTCACCATGAACATGCGCGCCAGGAACTGCCACGCCACGAAGTCGGTGAGGCCGACAGAGAAGGCCGACACGAGCGTGAACAGCGTGTAAAGCGCGATCGCCCACAGGAACACGCGGCGACGGCCGAAGCGATCGGCGAGGCGGACCGGGATGAACGCGACGATGGTGCCGATGTTGATGATGCCGACGGCCTTGCCGAGCACCGCAGCATCCACGCCGAACTCGCGCCCCAGGGCCGGCAGCGCGAGGTTGATGATCAGGAGGTCGTAGCCCTCGAACAGCGTGACGAAGCCGACAAAGGCCAGCAGGCCGAGGAGATAGGCAGGCGCGTGAGGCGCCTGCGTCATCTCCTTCGTGGCCACCGCCACCGGGCTACTGCCGGTCGGGATTGAAGCGCTCGAAGCCGGTCTCGGGCGGCGGCACCTCGGGCAGCTTGCCGTCGTCCGCGGGCAGCTTGACCGTGGTCTCGAAGGCGACGTTGTCGCCGAAGTACATCACGTGCTGCTGGTACTTCGCGACCATCGCCGGCGTGAGTTCCAGCACGCCGCTGGTGAGCCGCGTGTTTTCGTGCTTCGCCACCCACTTGTCGGCCGACTCGAGGCCGAGCGCGCCCGGGATGTGCACGCCCTTGATGTAGTAGTGGCTCGGAATGACGATGTGCGCGCCGGACTTCTCCATCACCACGTCGGCCCACTTCTGCGACAGGATGTGGCCCTCGTCGCTGACCGCGAGGATCGCCACGTCCACGTGCCCGATCTTCTGCCATACGCGCTCGGGCGGGTTCTGCCGGTTGTCGCCCCAGTGCAGGATGCGCAGCCCGCCGGTCTCGATCACGTACAGGCTGTTGTCCCACTGCAGGCCCTCGTTCGGCGGACAGGGATCCTGGTCGATGAAGAACTTCACCAGCTTGCGATAGGGAATGTCGCCCTGCGTCTCGCACACGTGCTTGTCAGCGATGCCGGTGATCTTCACGTCGCCGAAGCTGAACTCGCCGGCCATGCGGTCCAGCACCTGGTCGGCCTGCACGCGCTCTATGGCGTCATGATCGAAATGCGCGTGGGTGACGAGCGCGATGTCGGTGCGGACGATGGGCATGTCGCGCATGTACCAGGGCGGATACATGCCGACGATGTCGTTGCGCCATGGGTCGACAAAGACCTTCACGCCCTTCGGCGATTCGATCAGCACCGCCATGTTGCCGTAGTAGGAGAGCTTGACCTTGCCGCTGTCCTTCTGCGTGCCGCCATACACCTGGATGGCGATGCTGCGGTCGTTGTTGTACTTCTCGAGCTGCGCGGTGCCGCCGTGCATGCCGTGGGCAAAGAGCGGCTGGGCGAAGGCGAGGCCGAACGCGCACAGGGCGGCGCGACAGGCGCGAAAGGTCATCATCAGTCTTCTCTCCCCTCGAGTGACGCTCTGCACCCGCGCGTCAGGGCGCGCCGGGCCGTGGATCCGGAAAGAAACCGTCCTGGTTGGGCATACGCACCGCGCGCAGGCCGTCGCGGTCGAGAACGGTATCCTGCGGCAGGATGCCGTTACGCGCCAGGAGAAACGCGGTGAGCGCGTACACCTGGTCGTCGCTGAGCGAGCCGGGCCGGGTGAAGGGCATGGCGCGGCGGATGTAGTCGAACACGGTGGTGGCGTAAGGCCAGTAGCTGCCGATGGTCTGCTCCGGCTTCGCCGTCGCGAGCGTGCCCTGTCCGCCGACCAGCACCGGGTCCGGCCCTTCGCGACCCGTCGCGCCGTGACACGCGGCGCACTGCGCGGCGAACAGCGCCGCGCCCTCGTCGACGCTGCCGCGACCGGGGGGCAGTTCCTCGCCGCTCGGGCCAATTGCGGTGTCGGCAGCAGCAAGCGTGGCCGCGTCGGGCGCGTGACCGAGGCCCAGCCCTTCAGCGCCTGTTGCGCTCGCCCACAGGAGGACGGTCAGCAGCAGCGCGCGTTCAGGCATTGTGCACGCTGCCGTCGGCGTCCACGCGCCAGCGCTGGATGGCGTTGTAGTGGTAGAAGGAATTCGCGCCGCGCGCGGCGATCAAGGCTTCGCGCGTCGGCTGCACGTAGCCGGTCTCGTCGGTGCAGCGGCTGGCGAGCAGCGCCGGCGCGCCGGTGAAGCGCCACGGCAAGGTGAAGCGCGTGTGGCAGACCGGCAGCACCGGACCGTGCAGGGTCGCGTCCTGCCAGTGCTCGCCGCCGTCGACGCTCACTTCCACGCGGGTCACGCGCCCGCGCCCCGACCAGGCGAGCCCGCGGATCTCCTGGAAGCCCGGCGCCAACGGCGTGGGCCCCGGCGACGGCGCGGTGATCACGGACTTCGCGTCCATCATCAAGGTGAAGGCGCGCGCACGACCGTCCGGCATGAGGTCGGTATACTTGGACGTCTCCTCGCGGCTGTAGACCGGCTCGGCGCTGAGCTTCACGCGGCTCAACCATTTCACGCTGATGCTGCCTTCGTAGCCCGGCACCAGCAGGCGCAGCGGGTAGCCCTGCTCCGGCCGCAGCGCCTCGCCGTTCTGGCCATAGGCGAGCAGCACGTCGTCCAGCGCCTTGGCTAGCGGCAGGCTGCGCGTGAGACGCGCGGCGTCCGCGCCCTCCGCCACCAGCCAGCGCGCTTCGGGCTGCGGTTCGCATTCGGCCAGCACGTCGGCGAGGCGCACGCCGCTCCACACGCTGCACGAGGTGAGCCCATGGGTCTGCTGCACGTCGACGCCGCCCGGCCCCTGCCACTCGCGATAGCTGTTGCCCGAGCACTCGAGGAAGCACAGTCGCTCGGCTTGCGGAAAGCGCCGCAGTTCGGCGAGCGTGAATTCGAGCGGGCGCCGCACCAGGCCGTGGATCAGCAGCCGATGGGCGTCGGGCGCGATGTCCGGCACACCCGCGTGGTGACGCTCGTAGTGCAGGCCCGCGGGCGTGAGGCTGCCTACCTGATCGGCGAGCGGCGTCCAGGACGCGGTGCTGGCGAGGTAGCGCGTGGGCGTGAGCCAGCGCGCCGCGGTTTCGTGACGGGCGCGCTGACCGTAGCCCGAGACCGGCAGGCCGAGCGCGCGTCCTTGGCCTGCGTGCGCGCCGCCCGCCAGGCCGAGCAGGCCCGCCGTGGTCGCGGTGCCGCGCAGGAAGCGGCGGCGCGAGCGATCGGTCATCGCTTCAGCGCGGCACGGCGGCGCGCCGCCGTCCGAGGATCACGAGGCCTATGCCGCCCAGCACCGCGAGGCCCGCGAGCAGCAGGCGCGGCGGCATTGTCTCGCCGAGCAGCAGCACGCCGAACAGCGCGGCCAGCAGCGGCACGCAGAGTTGCACCACCGCGGCAGTGATGGCCGTGATGCGTGCCAGCACGCGATACCACAGCACGTAGCCGAGCGCCGACGTCACCGCGCCGGACAAGACGGCGAGCGCGAAGCCGTCGCCGCTGAAGGGCGCGCTCGCGCGCGGCAGCGCCAGCAGCACGAAGGCGGCCGGCACCGTGGCGATGAAGTTGCGCACCGTGGCCATGACCGGGTCAGCTTGCCGCGCGCCGCGCAGCGAGTACAAGCCCCAGGCGCCGCCGGCCACCAGCATGCAGAGCACGGCCCAGGTCGGCATCGCGCCCGGCCCGGGGGCGAGGTAGCCGGCGAGTCCTACGAGGGCGAGTGCGAGCCCCACGCCGGTGAGCGGCGTGAAGCGCTCGCCGCGCAGGAGCCCGGTGGTGATCATCGTGACCTGCACCGCGCCGAACAGCAGCAGCGCGCCGACGCCCGCATCGAGTGCGAGATAGGCGAAGGAGAAGCCCGCGGCATAGACGAACAGCGCCGTGGCGGCCAGCGGGTCCACGCGCCCACGTTCACCGCCGTCGCGGTCCAGCAACAGCACCGCAAGCATGGCCGCGCCGCTCAGCAGGCGCACGGCAGTGAAGCGCGGCGCGTCGATCAGCTCGCCGCCCAGCGCCAGGCGGCACAGCAGCGAGTTGGCGGCGAACGCGGCCAGGGTCGCGGTCACCAGCCCGGCCAGGCCCAGGGCCGACCAGGCCGGTCCGAGTTCGGCCGGCGCCGAATGCAATCTCACCTGCCTGCTGTCGCCCATGGCGCCCTGCTCGCTGACTTAGAACCTAGTCTCCTATGCTTATCACGAAAAAAATGACAAGCTCAACAGTTTTCCGGCAGCATGGTTCCAGCGAACCGCCTCAGTCGTGGGCGGCCGGGACATCGGGGAGACCACCATGGGCAAGCGCATCATCTTCAACGGCTTCACGCAGTGCTGCATGAACCACCATTCCGAGGGGCTGTGGAAACATCCGCAGGACGGCTCCTCGCGCGGCTACACGAGCACCGACTACTGGGTGGACCTCGCCCGCCTGCTCGAGCGCGGCTGCTTCGACGGCCTGTTCCTGGCCGACGTGCACGGCACCTACAACATCTACCGCGGTTCGCGCGACGCGGCGGTGGCTCACGCGGTGCAGTTCCCGAGCAACGACCCGACGGTGATCATCCCGCTCATGGCCCACGCCACCCGGCACCTGGGCTTCGCCTGCACCTACAGCACCACCTACTTCGCGCCCTATCACTGCGCGAAGCTGTTCTCGACGCTCGATCACCTGAGCGGCGGCCGCGCGGCCTGGAACATCGTCACCTCCTACCTGGCCGACGCCAACGCGAACTTCGGCATCGAGGAAGTGCTGAGCCACGACGACCGCTACGAGCGCGCCGAGGAGTACATGGAGGTCTGCTACAAGCTGTGGGAGCACTCCTGGGAGGAGGACGCGGTGGTGCGCGATCCAGTGCGGGACATGTACGCGGACCCGGCCAAGGTGCACGAGATCCATCACGACGGCACCTGGTTCAAGGTCAACGGCCCGCACATGTGCGAGCCCTCTCCGCAGCGCACGCCGCTCTTGTTCCAGGCGGGTCAATCCGGGCGCGGCACCCTGTTCGCCGCCAAGCACGCCGAGGCCATTTTCTCCATCCATCCGACTATCGCAGCGAGCGCCGCGAGCACGCGCCGCATCCACGAGGCCGCCGCGGGCTTCGGTCGCGCGCCGGAGTCCATCAAGATCTGCCAGGGCATCAGCGTGGTGGTGGCACCGAGCGATGAAGAAGCGCAGATGAAGTACGAGACCGCGCTCCGCTACGCGAGCCCCGAAGGTGCGCTGGCGCTGTTCAGCGGCTGGACCGGGGTCGATCTCGCGCTGGTCGACGGCAATCGCCAGGTGCACGAGTTCGAATCCAACGCCATCACCAGCTTGCTCGGCTTCTTCAAACAGGTCGATCCGGCACGCGCCTGGACCATGAACGACATCAAGCACTACATGGCGCTCGGCAGCATCCAGCCGAAGATCATCGGCAGCCCACAAACCGTCGCCGACGAACTCGAACGCTGGGCGGACGAAGGCTTGGTGGACGGCTTCAACCTTGTACCCATCGTGCAGCCCGGCGGCTTTCGCGATTTCGTCGAGCTGGTGGTGCCGGAACTGCAGCGACGCGGACGCATGCGCACGCGCTACGAGGGCACGACGCTCCGCGAGAACTACTTCGGCGCGGGACACGCGCGTCTGCCCGCGGAACACACCGCGCACACCGCGCTGCCGCCGTGGAAGCACGCCGCGCGCCGTGCCTGACAGTAGGCGCGGCCGGCGCGCTCGGCTAAGTTAGGGCCTTCGGTCCGCAGGGGGCCGCAGCGCAAGGACAAGGACACGCGGTGGCCACGCGTCGCGATTTGAAGGACAAACCGACCCGCCAATGGCTGGCGGCGCCCGAGCGGCGCCGCCAGCTGCTGCGTGTCGCGCTCGGCGTCGCCGCGCGCCGTGGCCTTGGCCGCACCGGACATGCCGAAGTGGCGAAGCTCGCCGGCGTCGCGGTGTCGAGCGTGTTCCTGTATTTCCCCAGCCGCCAGGAGTTGCTCACGGCCATCGTCGCCGAGATCGGGCGCTTCTACATCGAGCTCGCGCGCGGCTACCACGACGCCGAGGGCTCGCCGCTGGCCGCGGTCAAGGCCCATCTGCACGGCTTCGCCGACTCGGTGAAGAGTGAGCCGGATTACGCGCAGGTGTGGCTAGAATGGGCCGTCCTGATCCGCAACGACGACGGCCTGTGGGACGCCTTCCTCGAGTTCCAGGAGACGATGATCCACATCATCGCCGGTTCGATAGAACGCGCGCAGGCAGCCGGTGAAGTGACACAGGCGCTGCGCGCCCCCGACGCCGCGCGCCTGGTGGTGGCCTCGGCCTACACTCTGACCCAGCTGCAGTTCATGCAGCGCAGCGCGCAGGAGGTACACAGCTACGCCGAGCAGGCGTTGGACCTCGCGTTGAGTCGCGTCTGAGCGCGCTCACGCTCCCGCTCACACTCCTTCGAGTAATTCCCCGCTTCCGCTCGCGATGGTTTTCTCGCGGCGCCGCTGCGTGGGGCTGATGCACGTCAAGCTTTCAGGCTTGCGCCTTCCTACCATCGGTCGCCAGTGCTGCACGCCGACACGGCGTCAGACGTCTCGCACGCGGACCCATGGGAGAGCCACAGCATGTCCACCACCCACTACGATGCCATCATCATCGGCGCCGGGATCTCCGGCATGTATCAACTGCATCGCCTGCGTCAGCTCGGCATGTCCGTGCGCGTGTTCGAGGCAGGCAGCGGCGTGGGTGGCACGTGGTACTGGAATCGCTATCCCGGCTGCCGCTTCGACTCCGAGAGCTATTCCTACGGTTACTCCTTCTCCAAGGAGATTCTCGACGAGTGGAACTGGAGCGAACACTTCGCGCCGCAGCCGGAGACGCTCAAGTACCTGAACTTCGTCGCGGACAAGCTCGACGTGCGCAAGGACATCACCTTCAACGCGCGGGTGAAGTCGGCCGCCTATGACGAGCAGGCCAACCTGTGGAACGTGACGCTGGAAGATGGCGGGCAGGCCGCCGCGCCGCTGCTGATCTCCGCCACCGGGCCGCTGTCCGCGCCGCAGATGCCGAACATTCCAGGCGTCGACGACTTCCAGGGCGAGGCCTTTCACACCGGGCTCTGGCCGCGCGATCCGAACGGCTACGGTCCGGCGAAGATCTCCTTCGCCGGCGAGCGCGTCGGCATCATCGGCACAGGCGCCACCGGCGTGCAGGTCATCCAGGAAGTGGCGAAGGACGTCGGTCACCTGTACGTCTTCCAACGCACGCCGAACTGGTGCGCGCCGTTGCACAACAGCAAGATCGACGAGGCCACCCAGCGCAAGATCCACGCGAGCTACGACCAGATCTTCCAGCAGTGCGCGGAGTCCATGGGCAACTTCCTGCACAAGTTCGACGAGCGCTCGGCGCTCGAAGTGACGCCCGCGGAGCGCGAGGCCTTCTTCGAGGAACTGTACGCCTCGCCCGGCTTCGGCATCTGGCTCGGCACCTTCCGCGACGTGCTGACCGACCAGCGCGCGAACGATCTCGCGAGCGACTTCATCGCGCGCAAGATTCGCAGCCGGGTGAAGGATCCCAAGGTCGCCGAGAAGCTGATTCCTAAGGACCACGGCTTCGGACTGCGGCGCGTGCCGATGGAGACCAACTACTACGAGGTCTACAACCAGCCGAACGTGACCCTGGTCGACATCAAGGAGGCGCCCATCGAGCGCATCACCGCCAAGGGCATCAAGACAGCCGCCGCAGAGTACGACCTCGACCTCATCATCTATGCCACAGGCTTCGAGGCAGTGACCGGCGCGCTCGCGCGCATCGACATTCGCGGTGTGGGTGGCGTGAGCCTTCAGGAGCACTGGAAGGACGGCCCGGTCACCTACCTCGGCATGCAGACCACCGGCTTCCCGAATTTCTTCACCCTGGTGGGCCCCAACAACGGCTCGACCTTCTGCAACATTCCGCGCTGCATCGAGCAGAACGTCGACTGGCTGACGGATCTGATCGCCGACATGCGCGCCAAGGGCCTGACCCGCGTCGAGCCGACCGCGCAGGCCGAGGTTGCCTGGACCGAGCACGTCGACGAGACCGCGCGCGCCACGCTCTTCCCGACCGTGAACTCCTGGTTCATGGGCGTGAACCCCAACATCCCCGGGCGCAAGAAGAAGTTCATGCTCTACGCGGGAGGCTTTCCCCTCTATCGCAAGACCTGCGCGGACGTCGCGGCGAAGGGCTACGAGGGGTTCGTGCGGCGTTGAGGTGATAGTACAGACCCTATACGGGGTCTGTCCCGTCCACGGCCCGATGCACGTCCAGGCCAAGACGGGACATGTAGGGCCGATTTCAATCGGCCATGCACGGCGTCTCAAGGTCAAGCTGTGCATGGCGGGTTGAAACCCGCCCTACAAGGCTCGTTGCCTGGCCGATTTCAATCGGCCAGGCAGGGCACCCTCAGCGCGGATCGTTCGGCCAGTACTTCTGCCAGTTGTCGTAGAAGTCCTGCACGGTGACCGCGCGCTTCAGCGTCAGGTCTTCGTTCAGCAGCTCGTAGATGACGTCGGTATCGGTGCGCATGCCGAAGAAGATGATCGCGTCTTCGTGGCCGCTGCCCTCGATGTGGATCTCACCTTCGCCGCCGCGCGAGTAGCTCCCGGCCGGCTTGACCTTGACCACCTCGCCACCGTCCACCTGCTCGTGCACGCGCAACTCGCCTTCCAGCACCATGGTCGTGGTGCAGCAGGCGTGGCGGTGATACATGCACTGGCTGTCAGGCTCGAACTTGACCAGCATGTCGGCGGTGCGGGCCGCGACGTCGACGTTCAGGATGCGGTACCAGGTGCCAGGGGTGAAGAACTTCGCCCACTGCACCTTGCTGGTGTCGTAGCGGAATGCTGGCGCCGTGGCGCCGACGGTCTGGGTGGCGGTCTGCATGGTGGAATCCTCGAACAGTCGAACGGAAGCATTGTAGGTCGGGCTTCAGCCCGACACAGTACGGCTTTCGAGTAGGGTACGTCGGGGCGGAGGATAAGAGTTATCGATAACCTCGGCCTTCGGCGCTCTGGAATGGAATGTCGGGTGCACGTCCGACCTACGGTGCTACAGTGCCGCCCTCGGTCCCTGGGGAGGTCCACATGCGCCTGTCTCGTCCTCTGCTCGCCCTGCTGGGCGGGTGCTTCGTCGCCGCGGCGGCCGCCAGCGACGACTGGCCGACCTACGGCCTCGACGCCGGCAATCAACGCTTCAGCACGCTCGCCGACATCGAGACCGGCAACGTGGGTCGCCTCGCGCCCGCCTGGATCTTCCAGACCGGCGTGCTCGGCACCTTCCCGACCAACCCGCTGGTGGTGAACGGTGTGATGTACCTCACCACGCCCATGAACCACGTCATCGCGCTCGACGCCGCGACCGGCCGCCAGCTGTGGCGCTACACCCATCGCATGGTGGCCGAGCAGCTGTGCTGCGGCACGCACAACCGCGGGCTCGCGATCAGCGGCGGCAAGCTCTTCATGATCACCGCCGACGCGCGGCTGCTGGCGCTGGACGCGGCCTCGGGCAAGACGCTGTGGGACGTGCCGGTGGTCGATCCCATGACCGGCGACGAAGCCGATCTCGAGCCTCTGCGTCACTACGACCCCGCGCACCACGAGGCCTTCGACCGCGCCACCCATTTCGCCGGCAACATGGCGCCGGTCGTGCACGACGGCAAAGTGTTCGTCGGCGTCAGCGGCACCGGCTACAGCGCGGTACTGGGCGACGCGGAGAAGGACTCCGCGTCGGTGCTCGGCCGCAAGGGCGTGCGCGACGGCCTGCGCGCGTTCCTCTCCGCCTACAGCGTGACCAACGGCGACCTCGTGTGGCGCTGGTATTCCACCGCGAAGGACGGCTGGGAAGGCGAGTACGTCGCCAAGACCCATTTCGGCGACGCGCTGCCGCGCGACATTCCCGCCGAGCGCGCGGCGCAGGAGAAGTATCACGACGCGTGGAAGACCGGCGGCGGCTCGATCTACTCCACGCCGTCCATCGACGCGCGCAACGGCCTCATCTACTTCGGCACCGGCAACGCCTCGCCGGGCTTCGAGGATCACAAGCGGCCCGGCGACAATCTCTACACGTCCTCGCTGGTCGCGCTGGACGTGAAGACCGGCGCGCTGCGCTGGTATCACCAGCTCGTGCCGCACGATCTCTGGGGCTACGACGCCTCGTCGCCGCCGGTGCTGCTGGACACACGCGGCGCCGATGGGCGCGCGCAGCCGGCGCTCGCGGCGGCGTCGAAATCGGGCTGGCTGTACGTGCTCAATCGCATCACCGGCACGCCGCTGCGTCGCTCCGAGGCCTTCGTGCCGCAGGACGCGACCATGTTTCGCCGCGCGACGCCGGAGGGCATCGACGTGCTGCCGGGCGCCGCCGGCGGCGCCAACTGGCCGCCCTCGGCCTACAGCCCGCAGACCGGCTGGGTGTACGTGCCGGCGAGCGACATGGCGACGCATTACACGCTGGAGAAGAACGCGGCGGGCGAAGACATCACCGTGCTGTCGTTCAAGGAAGACCTGCCGCGTCGCGGCACGCTGACCGCACTCGACCCGGCCGACGGCAAGATCCAGTGGCAGTTGAAGACCGACACTCCGGTGATGTCCGGTGCGCTCGCGACCGCGGGCGGACTGGTGTTCGCCGGCGAGGCCGGCGGTGACTTCATCGCGATGGACGCCAAGACCGGACAGCGCCTGTGGCGCTTCGCCGCCGGCGCCGGCGTCAACGCGCCGCCCATCACTTATCGCGTCGGCGGCCGCCAGTTCGTGGCCGTCGCGGCCGGCGGGCATGCGCTATTCAAATTTCCGCTCGGCGACGCGGTGATCGCGTTCGCGCTGCCGGAGACGAAATAACCGACGACGCGTCTTCCGCAGGTCGGACTTCAGTCCGACAGTCGCTGCCGGCGCGTCGGGATCTTTCGGCGAGCAGAATGTCGGACTGAAGTCCGACCTACAGCGAAACACGCCAGTTCGTGGCCGTCGCCGCCGGCGGGCATGCGCTGTTCAAATTTCCGCTCGGCGACGCGGTGATCGCGTTCGCGCTGCCGGAGACAAAATAACCGACGACGCCGCCCTCAATGCCGGCTCGCGCAGGCCTCCGCGCCGCAGGCTTCGCCGAGCGCTTCATCGTCGCCCATCACCGGCTGGTAGCCCTGCATCTCCATGTACTGCTTGAGCACCGCGTCCATCATCGCGACGTGCTCGCCGAACCACTCGGCGATCGCGGTGGCGAGCGGTTCGCCGAGGTGGGTCTCGCCCTGCGCGACGCGCGCGAGCACTTCACGCGCGACATCCAGCACCATGCGGTGCTGGTTCTGATGACAACCGAGGGGTGGGAAGCGCGACTCGCGCATCCAGCGCTCTTCTTCGGCGAAGTGCTGCGCGGTGTGTTCGACGAAGGTCGCCAGCGCTTCGTACAGCGCGTCCGGCGGGGCGGCGCCGACCGCGTTCAGGAGGGCGACGAACTCGACATGGGTGGCATCCATCACCGGGTTGTCGAGCACCAGGTCGGGGTTCCAGTCGAGGATGCTGCTCATTGAAGGGTCTCCAGCGGTGCGCGTCCATTCCACACGGCGCGACGCCGGGACGGCTTGACCCACGTCAACGGCCGGCCGCTCAGACCAGCGTGAGGCCGCCGTCCACCACCACCGTCTGGCCGGTGACGAAGGAGGCCTCGCGCGAAGCGAGGAAGGCCACCACCGATGCGACCTCGTCGGCGCTGCCGAGCCGGCCGAGCGGCGTGGCCGCCTCCCAGGCGGGGCGCACGCTGCGCTCGAACTCCGCGCCGGCGTAGAAGCGCGCCGAGTGGGTGTCGATGTAGCCCGGGCTCACGCCGTTGACGCGGATGCGGCGCGGCGCGAGTTCGACCGCCAGGTAGCGCACCATGGATTCCATCGCCGCCTTGGCGGGGCCCAGCAGGCCGTGGCGCTCGATGACGCGAATGGCGTCGAAGCCGGACAGCGCGACCACCGCCCCGCCCGCGTCCATCATCGCCGCGGCGCGCTGCGTGAGTTCGAGAAAGCCGGCGACGCTGATGCCGAAGGTGCGCGCCACGTGGCGCGGACCCAGTTCCATGAGCGGCTTGAAGGCGGTGGCGGCGGCGTTGGCGACCAGCAGGTCGAGACGCGGACCGGCGGCCTCGATCGCGGCGAACATCGCGGCCACGGCGTCGGGTTCGCCGATGTCGGCCTGCACGGCGTGCGCGCGACCGCCCACGGCTTCGATGCGCGCGACGGCCGCCGCGGCGGTCTCACTGTCGCGCCGATAGTTCAACCATACCTCGGCGCCGCCGCGCGCGAGTCGCTCGGCGACCGCGAGCCCGATGCCGCGGATGCCGCCGGTGACGAGCGCGCGCTGGCCGGCGAAGGGCTGTGCGTCCATCAACGGTAGGCGATGAACTCGCGGCCGAAGATCTCGCGCGCGACCACGCCCTTCATGATCTCCGGCGTGCCGTCGCCGATCTCGAGGCCCATCACGTCGCGCAGGCGCTGCGCGTGGGGCAGTTCGTTCTGGTAGCCCATCCAGCCGTTCAGCACGATGCAGGCATGGATGGCCTGCACCGAGGCCTGTGGCGCGAGGAACTTGACCATCGCCGCCTCGCGCGTGTGCGGCCGACCGCGATCGCGCAGCCACAGCGTCTGGTAGGCGAGCAGGCGCGCGGCGGCGAGATGGGTGGCGTGCTCGGCCACTTGGAAGGCATAGCCGGCATGCCGCGCCAGCGGCTTGCCGAAGGTCTGGCGCTGCTTCGCGTACTCGACCGTCTCGTCCAGCGACTGCTGCGCGGTGCCGAGGCAGGCCAGCGCGATGATCGCGCGGTTGTAGTCGAAGGCCTCCATCGCCTGGGCGAAGCCCGCGGTGTCGGCGCCGAGCTGGTGGTCGCGCGGCACGCGTACGCGATCGAAATTGAGCGAACCGCGCTGGGTGAGCTTGCCGCCCATCGCGTCGTAGACCGTGCGCGTGACGCCTGGCGCGTTCAAGGGCACAACCACCGCCCCGATGCCCTTGGCGCCCGCGCCGCCCATGCGCGCGAACACCACGCAGTAGTCCGCGCAGCCGGCGAGCGTGATGGAGGCCTTCTCACCGCTCACCACCCATTCATCGCCCTCGAGTTCCGCGCGGGTGCGCAGCGACGCGGCGTCGGAGCCCGCGCCGGGCTCGGTGAGTCCGAAGGCGATCAGCGTCTCGCCGCGGGCGAGGCCCGGTAGCAGGCGTTCGCGCAGCGCGGGCGCGCCGTACTGGCCGATCAGATCGCCGGCGATGCAGGCGAGCTGCAGGAACAGCGTCATGTTGTGATCGCCACGCGCGATCTCCTCCGCCGCGACGCCGGCCATCACGTAGCTGCCGCCGACGCCGCCCAGCGCCTCGGGCACGCGCAGGCCCAGCACGCCCAGGTCACCAAGCGCGAGGATGCGCTCGCGTGGCAGCGGCTCGCGCTCCCAGCGCGCGTAGTCGGGTGCGAGCACGTCGCGCGCGTAGCGTCGCAAGGTCTCCTGGAACGCGCGTGCGTCGTCGTCGAGTTCGAAGTCCATCGGCTACCTGCCCTCGAAGCGCGGCGGCCGCTTGGCGAGAAACGCCGCCATGCCCTCCTGCGCGTCCTGCGAGCCGAGGAGATAGGCGACCGCCTGGCGCTCGGCCTCGACGCCGTTGGCGAGACCGCCCAATGCCGCGCCATGCACCAGGTGCTTGCCGCTGCGCAGCGCCAGCGGCGCGAGCGCCGCCAAGCGCGTGGCCCAGGCACGGGCCAGGGCACCGATCTCGCCCGGCGCCGACAGTTCGTTCACCAGTCCGTGATGGAGCGCGGTCTGTGCATCGAGTGGCTCACCGAGATAGATCATCTGCTTCGCGATGGCCGCCGGCAGCAGGCGCGACAGGCGCTGCGTGCCGCCCGCGCCCGGGACCAGCCCGAGCTTGATCTCCGGCACACCGAAACGCGCATCGGGTTCGCACAGGCGGAAATCGCAGGCGAGCGCGAGTTCGCAGCCGCCGCCGAAGGCGATGCCGTGGACCGCGGCGATGGTGGGCACCGGCAAGGCTTCGACCGCGTCGACCGCGTTCTGCATGGCCGCGAGGAAACGGTAGTGACCATCGACGTCGTCGTGCGCCTGCATGTCGGCGATGTCCGCGCCGGCGCAGAACGCGCGCCCGGCACCGCGCACGATCAACGCGCGCAGGCTGCGATCGTCACGCAGTTGCAGACACTTCGACTCGATGGCGCGCGCGAGTCCTGTATCGAGCGCGTTCAGGCGCTCGGGACGATTCAAGGTCATGACGCCGACACCGGCGTCGACGACGTACTCGAGCGCCGCGCTCATGCGCGTCGCGCGCCGCGCAGGCTCACCACTGGCGCGGGCGACCGATGTCGAGATGGACGAAGTTGGACGAGGCGTAATAGCCCACGCCGCCGAGCTTCATGCGCGCGGCGACGTCGCGCAGGTGGCGCGAACGGGTGTCGGCGAGACGCACGTCGATGGCCATGCCGTCCATGTGCAGGCTGTGCTGCGCCACGCCGCTGGTGGTGCGACGGAGCAGTTCGTTGGTGGCGGGCGAGCGGAAACCGCAGATGATCTGGAAGGGCGCATCGCTGCCGATGGCCGAATGCACCAGGAACAGCTGATCGATCAGCTGGCGGCGGATCGGAAACACCTCGGCGGTGCGGAAGTCCCGCAGCAGATGATTGATGCGCGCGAGCGCGCGATCGTCATAACGCCCATTGGCGAAATAGGTGACGGCGAGCTTCTCGCCGGTATGCAGGTGCTCGAAGGCCAGCGCGCGTCGGCTCGGGGTCTTGGCCCAGGCCGGCAGCGCGAGGCTCGCGCCCGCGCCCAGCGCGAGCTTCAGCCAGCGCCGCCGGGACGCATCGGTCGCCGCCGTGCATGGATGGTCTGTCGTTGTCGGTCTCGACATCATGGTCTCCACGTCGGTTCGGTCGCGAACCGGGCTAGTATAAGAGGACATCACCCCGACCAAGCAAGCTCGAATGTCCGCCTCGCTGTTCCTCGCTCCGCGCGCGCTGCTCGCGCCGCTCCTGTTGCTGTTCGCAACCGTCAGTCAGGCCGGCAACGACATCGCGCCGCTGCTCGCCACGCGCGGCGCGACGCTCACGCTGCACGGCGTGACGCTGTGGTCCACGCCCTTCCTGCGCCAGCTCTACGCCGACGAAGCGCGCGCGCCGCGCTGGCGTCCCGCGCAGCTCGCGGTGCTGCGCAAGGCCGTGGACGCTGTCGTGCTCGACGGACTCGATCCAGAAGACTTCCTCGCTTCGCAGCTCGCGCTTCTCGATGAGCTGCCACTGGCCGCGCGCGAGGTGATCGCGACCGAGGCGCTCGCGCGCCTCGCCTTCACGCTCCGCTTCGGCAAGGCCAATCCCGAGACGCTCGAACCCGACTGGAACTACACGCGCAGCTTCGGCGAGACCGATCCGACCGCGTGGCTGCGCGATGCGATCCTGGCCAAGGATCTCGCGGCGGAGCTCGACGGGCTCAGGCCCACCGACGCCGGCTATCGCGCGCTGGTCGAGGCGCTCGGCATGCATCGGGTGATGGCCGCGGTCGGCGGCTGGCCCACGGTGACGGCGGGCGAGACCTTGAAACCCGGTGTCAGCGATCCGCGCATCGTCGAACTGCGCGCGCGACTCGACGCGAGCGACGAAGGCGCCCCGCTCGCGCCCAGCGCCGATCCGCAGGTCTACGACGTGGATCTCGTCAAGGCCGTGGAGAACTTCCAGCGGCGCCAGGGTCTGTACGTCGACGGCGCCGTCGGCAAGGGCACACTGGCGGCGCTCAACCTGCCGGTCGAGGCGCGCATCGATCAGCTGCGGGTCAATCTCGAACGCATGCGCTGGGTGTTCCGCGACGTCGAGGACGAGATGCTCGCGGTCAACATCGCGGCCTTCGAAGCGGTGTACACGGTGCGCGGCGAAGTGCGCTGGCGCGGTCGCGCCATCGTCGGCCGGCCCTATCGCCAGACGCCCATCTTCAAGGATCGACTGTCCTACGTGGAATTGAATCCGAGTTGGACGGTGCCGCCGACCATCCTGAAGGAAGACATCCTGCCGAAGCTCCGGGTGGACCCGGGCTACCTCAAGACCAAGAAGCTCAAGCTCGTGGACTACGACGGTCGCGAGGTCGCGGTGAGCAGCGTGGACTTGGGCCGTGGGCGCGGCTTTCCCTACATCCTGCGCCAGGAGCCGGGGCCCGAGAACCCGCTCGGACGGCTGGCCTTCATGTTTCCCAACGTGCACGCGGTCTACCTGCACGACACGCCGTCGCGCGAGCTCTTCGCCCAGGCCGAGCGCGCCTTCAGCTCGGGCTGCATCCGCGTCGAGAACCCGCTGGCGCTGGCCCGGCTGCTGCTCGAGGACGACCCGCGCTGGCAGGGGCCAGCGCTGGACAAGGCGCTGGAGCGCGGGCGTAACCAGCGCATCAACCTGCCGCGGCGGGTGAGCATCATGCTGCTGTACATGACGGCCTTCGCCGACGAGGCCGGCGTGGTGCAGTTCCGCAAGGACGTCTACGGGCGCGACCAGCGCGTGCTGGCTGCGCTGGCCGCGCCGCTGCGCTGGGAGCCGCCGCGGGACTTCAAGCTGCCGGACACGCCGGGGATCTGAAGGACCCTGGACCGCGCGCCGCCCTCGCCCCGTCTGTCGCGCCAAACCGTGTCCTGCCCGCCCATGTCCGGGCGGGACACTAGCCGCGCCGGCACGGATCCCGGCTGACCTCGGTCAGAAAACGGGCGCCCGGCGGGCCAAGCGGGTATGATCCCGCCACACCTCGGTCAGAGCGTCACCTCCGCAGCCCCCCGCGGCCGCGGTGGCTGCGACGTTCGCGGCCTTCGCGACCCGCGCCCACGCGCCCCGTTCAATCCGTCCAGCTGGAATCCATCGTGCTCACCACCGCCAACGTCACCATGCAATTCGGCGCCAAGCCGCTGTTCGAAAACGTCTCGGTCAAGTTCGGCAACGGCCACCGCTATGGCCTCATCGGCGCCAACGGCTGCGGCAAGTCGACCTTCATGAAGATCCTCGGCGGCGAGCTCAGCCCCACCAACGGCAATGTCTCGCTCGATCCGGGCGAGCGCCTCGGCAAGCTGCGCCAGGATCAGTTCGCGTTCGAGGAGTACACGGTGGTCGACACCGTGATCATGGGTCACGAGGCGCTGTGGGAGGTGAAGGCCGAGCGCGATCGCATCTACGCCAAGCCCGACATGAGCGAAGAGGACGGCATGCGCGTCGCCGATCTCGAGGTGCGCTTCGCCGAACTGGACGGCTACACCGCCGAGTCCCGCGCCGGCGAACTGCTGATGGGCGTCGGCATACCGATAGAGCAGCACTTCGGACCCATGAGCGCCGTGGCGCCGGGCTGGAAGCTGCGCGTGCTGCTCGCGCAGGCGCTGTTCGGCGAGCCGAACATCCTGCTGCTGGACGAACCGACCAACAACCTCGACATCAACGCCATCCGCTGGCTGGAAGAGATCCTGAACACCCGCAACTGCACGATGGTGGTGATCTCCCACGATCGCCACTTCCTGAACAGCGTGTGCACGCACATGGCGGATCTCGACTACGGCGAGCTGCGCGTCTATCCCGGCAACTACGACGAGTACATGATCGCCTCGACCGCCGCGCGCGAACGCATGCTGACCGCCAACGCGCGCAAGCAGAGCCAGATCGAGGAATTGAAGCATTTCGTCAGCCGCTTCTCGGCCAATGCCTCCAAGGCCCGCCAGGCGACTTCGCGCGCCCGGCAAATCGAGAAGATCCAGCTGGACGACGTGAAGCCCTCCAGCCGCGTCAATCCTTACATCAAGTTCGAGCAGTCGAAGAAGCTGCATCGCCTGGCGGTGGAAGTGGACAAGCTCGGCAAGGGCTACGACGGCCCGCCGCTGTTCCACAAGCTCAGCTTCAGCGTCGCGGCCGGCGAGCGCGTCGCCATCATCGGCCCGAACGGCATCGGCAAGACCACGCTCTTGAACTGCCTGGCGGGCGATCTCGCGCCCGACGCGGGCTTGGTCAAGTGGGCGGAGAACGCCGAGGTCGGCTACGTGCGGCAGAACCGCGCCGAGGACTTCGCCAAGGACATGACGCTCTTCGAGTGGATGGGCCAGTGGCGCCAGCCGGGCGACGACGATCTCCGCGTGCGCGCGGTGCTCGGCCAGCTCTTGTTCACCAAGGACGAGAGCAACAAGTCGGTGAAGGTGATCTCGGGCGGCGAGGAAGGCCGCATGCTGTTCGGCAAGCTGGTGCTGACCAAGCCCAACGTGATGCTGCTCGACGAGCCCACCAACCACCTGGACATGGAATCCATCGAGTCGCTGAACGCGGCGCTGGAAGCCTACCCGGGCACGCTCATCTTCGTCAGCCACGACCGCGAGTTCGTGTCCTCGCTCGCGACCCGCGTGATCGAGATGAGCGCCGACGGCATCGTGGACTTTCCGGGCACCTACGACGAGTTCCTGGCGTCGCGGGGCTTGGAGAAGCCGGCACCGAGACGGGCGCCGGCGAAGGGGTAGGCGTCGGTACGGCGCCTTGTAGGTCGGGTTTCAACCCGACATTCCGTTCCCGAGCCCCTGTTCGAAGCCCTGGAACCAATGTCGGACTGAAGTCCGACCTACAATTGGCACCTCAGGCCGCGTCGTCGCGCACTTCGATGGGCGTGGGATTCAAATCCTGCAGCGCCGGCATCACTTCGCGCGCGAAGAGCCGCATGCTCTTCTCGGCCATCTCCATCGGCATGCCGCCGTACTTGAAGATGAACATGATCTCCTCGCAGCCGAAGGCCAGCGCGAGTTCCTTGGCGCGCTTGATGGTCTGGTCCGGCGTGCCCCACGGATGGGAGTCGACGAAGCCGCGCAGGAAGGGCGTGGGATCGGCGGCCAGCGCCTTCTGCATCGCGCCGTAGGACTCGTAGCCCTTGATGCCGCCCAAGTGTGAGCCGCGCAACTCGTAGTGGCGCAGCGCCGAGTCGGCGTAGTTGACCATGTAGGTCTCGGCGCCCTTCTTCGCCTCGGCCTCGTTCTCTGCGACGTAGGTCCACAGCGCGAGCTTGGTGCGCGACGGCGCGAAGCCGGCCTTGGCGTGCAGGCGCGCATACTTGCGCGCGGTTTCGAGCGACAGGCCCAAGCTCGTGGTGGGGATGACCAGCGGGCGCACGTTGTGGCGCGCGATGATCTCGACGGTCTCGTCGGTGCCGCCGGCGCACCACAGGTTGGGGCTCAGATCCTTGTCGGGCTGCGGACGGAGTTTCAGGCCCTTGATCTTGTAATGCTTGCCGTCGAAGTCGCACTTGCCGGTCGCGAGCAGCTGGTTCAGCACCTGCAGCGACTCGTCGAAACGCTCGCGCGCCTCGCCCTGGTCGATGCTGAGCCCTTCGTATTCGCGACGCCCGAGGCCGCGGCCGACGCCGCAGATGATCTTGCGATCGGGGCCCAGGAAGGTATCCAGCATGTTCACGTCTTCGGCGACGCGCACCGGGTTGTGCCACGGCAGCACGGTGACCATGGTGCCTAGATCCACGCGCTTGGTGATGCCCGCCACGTAGGTCAGGTACTGCAGCGGGTTGGTGACCATGGTGTAGGGCGTGAAGTGGTGCTCGATGGTCCACACCGCGTCGAAGCCGGTGTCGTCGGCGATGCGCGCGATATTGAGCTCTTCCATGAAGATCTCGCGATCGGACTTGCTCGGGCGGGCCGCGACCTTCTCGCCACGCTCTTCGGCTTCGTAGCGATCCCAGTCGGTGTAGTTCTGATTGAAGATGGTGGCGCCTATGCGCATGGTGCTTCTCCCCTGGTTTGATCGATGGTCGGCGTCCAGCGCCGTGGTCCGGCTCGCCGACGACGGCCGCAGTGGACCGACGGTCGCACAACTATGCGACCTTGGCTTGATCCATCTCAACCCCGGCAGGCCGATGCGCCTGTCGCCACACTATCGGGGGATGCTTTCCACCCGCATGCGCGGGTGAAAAGCGGGAAGACACCGACAGATCAGGCGCCGAGACGCTTGAAAGCCGGCTCGCGCTGCTCGAGGAAGGAACGCACGCCCTCGCGGAAATCGGGACGATGCAGGCTCTCTTCCATCTGCCGGTTGGTCTCTTCCATCGCGGGTCCCAAGGTCATCATGAGATGGCGATAGACCTGCTGCTTCATGACCATGATGGACGCGGGCGACACGCTGCGCGCGAGTTCGCGGATGTAGGCCTTCGCGGTGTCGAGCGCAGTGCCGGTGTCGCACAGGCGATCGGCGAGGCCGAGACGCTCGGCTTCCACGCCGTCGAACTTGCGCGCGCTCCACAGGAGATCGAGCGCCCGCGAACTGCCGATGAGACGCGGCAGCACCCAGCTCACGCCGTGTTCGGCAACCAGCCCGCGACCGGCGAAGGCGGTGGTGAACTTGGCCTGGCGTTCGACGAAGCGCAGATCGGACAGCACCGCGAAGCAGAAGCCGAGACCCGCGCAGGGACCATTGATGGCCGCGATCACCGGTTTGCGCACCTTGAGCAGGTAGGTGTACGCGATGCTGAAATCCGGGCCCATGGCGGCATCGCCCGGCTCGGCGGCGAGCGCGGCGTTGCTGTCGTCCATCATGTTCGACGACGCCGAGATCTCGTCCAGCGCCTGCATGTCCATGCCGGCGCAGAAGCCGCGCCCGGCGCCGGTCAGGATGATGCCCACCACGCGCGGGTCCTGTTCGGCGGCCGCGACCGCGTGGCGGATCTCGGCCAGCATGGTCACGGTGAAGGCGTTCAGGCGGTCGGGACGGTTGAGCGTGATGACGGCCACCGGATCTTCGACCTGGTAGAGGATGTCGCGGTACTGCATGGATGAAGACCTTGGCGCCCTGCGCGACCGGCGGCGCCGGCCCCTGACGCGGGCCGCGGCAGGATACACCGCCGCCACGGACCGCGGTTCTCTTGCGCCGTCCGCGGGCGGCCCAGACAATACCGGCCCGACCCCGCGGAAGGCCCTTGCCATGACCTCCACCACCGCCGTGCCCGCCACCGAGGCGGGCGTGACCCGCGCCGTCACCGAGGACGGCATCGCGACCCTGACGCTCGCCCGCCCCACGCGCTACAACACGCTCACCAGCGCGGTCATCGCCGAGCTCTCGGCCCACCTGGCCGCCATCGCCGCCGACCCGGCGGTGCGCGTGGTGATCCTGGCCTCGACCGGCAAGGCCTTCTCCACCGGCCACGACCTGAAGGAGATGAACGCGGCGCGGAACGAGGCCTTCTACCGCCAGCTGTTCGCCGACTGCTCGCGCATGATGCAGTCCATCGTCGCCCTGCCCCAGCCGGTGATCGCCCAGGTGCAGGGCATCGCGACCGCCGCCGGCTGCCAGCTGGTCGCGACCTGTGATCTCGCGGTTGCCGCCACGAGCGCGCGTTTCGCCACCAACGGCATCCAGAACGGGCTGTACTGCGCCACGCCTTCCGTCGCCCTTTCGCGCGTGGTGCAGCGTAAACATGCGCTGGAGATGCTGCTCACTGGCGACTTCATCGACGCCGCGCGCGCGGCCGAGATGGGCCTCGTGAACCACGTGGTGCCGGACGCGGAACTCGAGACCGCGACCCGCGCGCTGGCCGGGCGCATCGCCGACAAGTCGCAGTTCGCCATCCGCCTCGGCAAGGCGTCCTTCTACCGGCAGGTGAACCAGGGGCTGGACAGCGCCTATCGCGGCACGAGTGAAGACCTGGTCTGCAACCTGCTCGCCGAGGACGGCCAGGAAGGCCTCGACGCCTTCATCGCCAAGCGACCGCCCGTGTGGCGCGACCGCTGAGCGCGACACCGATACATCCATAGACCCGCGGCGCGCCCGCGCCGCCGCAGAAGAGGACCTTCGGCATGACCAACGCCGTCAATCCCTACGACGTCGACTTAGACCAGGTGCCGGCCAACTACGTGCCGCTCTCCCCGCTCAGCATGCTGGCGCGCGCGGCGGCGGTGTACCCGCAGCGGCTCGCCGTGGTGCATGGCGAGCGGCGCTTCACCTGGGCCGAGACCTTCGCGCGCTGCCGGCGCCTGGCCTCCGCGCTCGCCCAGCGCGGCATCGGCAAGGGCGACACGGTGGCGGTGATCGCGACCAACATCACCGCCTTCTACGAGGGCCTGTTCGGCATTCCGGCGGCGGGCGCGGTGATCAATCCGATCAACATCCGGCTCGACGCCGAGGCGATCGCCTTCATCCTCGATCACGGCGAGGCCAAGGTGGTGCTGGTCGACACCGAGTTCGCCCACGTCACCCGTGACGCGCTCGCACTCGCCAAGGTCAAGCCGCTCGTGATCGACATCGCCGACGTCGACGCGCCCTGCCATGACCGCATCGGGTCCATGGAGTACGAAGACTTCATCGCCGGCGGCGATCCCGACTTCCCCTGGCGCCTGCCGGACAACGAGTGGCAGGCGATGGCGCTCTGCTACACCTCCGGCACCACCGGCAATCCGAAGGGCGTGGTCTACCACCATCGCGGCGCGTACCTGAACGCCATCGGCTGCGCGATGGCCTGGAACATGACGCACCACCCAATTTACCTGTGGACGCTGCCGATGTTCCACTGCTGCGGCTGGACCTTCCCGTGGACCATCGCGGCGCTGGCCGGCACCAACATCTGCCTGCGGCGCATCGCGGCGAAGCCGATCTACGACGCCATCGTCGAGCACAAGGTCACGCACTTCTGCGGCGCGCCCATCGTGTTGAACTTCATCATCCACGCGCGTCCGGAGGACAAGCAGCCCCTGCCGCACAAGGTCGAGGTGATGACCGCCGGCGCGTCGCCGCCGGCCGCCATCGTCAAGGGCATGGAGGCGAGCGGCTTCCACATCACCCACACCTACGGGCTCACCGAGGTCTACGGTCCGGCGGTGTTCAACGCGCCGCAGGACGACTGGTGCACGCTCGACGACGACGCCTACGCCGACAAGCTCATCCGCCAGGGCGTGCGCTACCACGTGCTGGAAGACCTGGAAGTGATGGACCCAGAGACGATGACGCCGGTGCCGCGCGACGGCGAGACCTTGGGCGAAGTCATGTTCAAGGGCAACGTGGTGATGCGCGGCTATCTCAAGAACAAGAAAGCCACCGAGGAAGCGCTGGCCGACGGCTACTTCCACTCCGGCGACCTGGCCGTGATGTACCCGGACGGCTACATCCAGATCAAGGATCGTTCGAAGGACATCATCATCTCCGGCGGTGAGAACATCTCGTCGATCGAAGTGGAGGAAGTGCTGTACAAGCACCCCGAGATCCTCGAAGCCGCGGTGGTCGCGCGCCCCGATGACAAGTGGGGCGAGACGCCCTGCGCCTTCGTGACCTTGAAGCCCGGTGCCAAGCCGGTCACCGAGGCCGAGGTGATCGCCTATTGCCGCGAGCACATGGCGCACTTCAAGGCGCCGAAGACCATCGTGTTCGGCGACCTGCCGAAGACCGCGACCGGCAAGATCCAGAAGTTCAAGCTCCGCAAGGACGCGGAGGCGATGGGAAGCCGTTAACGGCAGAGAGCAAACGCGGACAGACCACGGTTTCCCGCTGCGCGGGAAACCGTGGTCTGTCCCCGTTCAAGTCAGCGGAACAGCCAGGGCGACTCCGCCTTCTTCCGCGCCTCGTAGGCCTTGATGTCGGCGGCGTACTGCAGCGACACGCCGATGTCGTCCAGCCCGTGCAGGAGGCGCTCCTTCAGTCCCGGGTTGAACTCGAAGTGGAACACTTCGCCACCTTGTGTCTTCACCGTCTGCGCGGCGAGATCGATGTCGAGGCTGTAGCCTTCGTTCGCCGCGACTTCCTGGAACAGCCGATCCACCACCGCCTCCGGCAGGATGATCGGCAACAGTCCGTTCTTGCACGAGTTGCCGTAGAAGATGTCGGCGAAGCTCGGCGCGATCAGCGCGCGGATGCCGAAGTCGTAGAGCGCCCACGGCGCATGCTCACGCGACGAACCGCAACCGAAGTTGTCGCGCGCGAGCAGGATCTCGGCGCCCTTGTAGCGCGCCTGGTTGAGCGCGAAGTCCGGGTTCAGCGGCCGCTGACTGCAATCCTGGTCGGGCTCGCCCTTGTCGAGGTAGCGCCACTCGTCGAACAGGTTGGGGCCGAAGCCCGAGCGCTTGATCGACTTCAGGAACTGCTTGGGGATGATCGCGTCGGTGTCGACGTTGGGCCGGTCGATGGGCACCACGAGCCCGTGCAACTGGGTGAATGCCTGCATGTTCAGAACTCCCTCACGTCGACGAAATGCCCGGCGATGCCTGCGGCCGCGGCCATCTCGGGGCTGACCAGGTGGGTGCGGCCGTTGCGACCCTGGCGGCCTTCGAAGTTGCGGTTGGACGTGCTCGCGCAGCGCTCGTAGGGTTCGAGCTGGTCGGCGTTCATCCCGAGGCACATCGAACAACCCGGTTCACGCCATTCGAAGCCGGCCTCCACGAACACCTTGTCCAGGCCTTCCTGCTCGGCCTGCGCCTTGACCAGGCCGGAGCCCGGCACGACCAGCGCGGCCTTGACGTTGGCCGCGCGCTTGCGGCCGCGCACCACCTCGGCGGCGGCGCGCAGGTCCTCGATACGCGAGTTGGTGCAGGAGCCGATGAAGACCTTGTCCACCGGGATCGAAGTGATCGGCATGCCGGGCTCGAGCCCCATGTACTTGAGCGCGTTCTGCATGCCGATGCGCTGGGTCTCGTCGCGCGCGGCGGCCGGGTCCGGCACCACGTCGCCGACCGCGACCACCATCTCGGGCGAGGTGCCCCAGGACACCTGCGGCTGGATGGCGCTGCCGTCGATGACGATTTCGGTATCGAACTTCGCGTCGCTGTCCGAATGGAGATCGCGCCACTGCGCGACCGCGCGCTCCCACTCCGCGCCGCTCGGTGCGAAGGGCCGGCCGCGCACGTACGCGAGGGTCTTGTCGTCGAACGCGATGAGACCCGCGCGGCCGCCGGCCTCGATCGACATGTTGCACACCGTCATGCGGCCTTCCATGCTCATCGCCTCGATCACCGGCCCGGCATACTCGATGGTGTGACCGGTGGCGCCCGCGGTGCCTATCACGCCGATGATGTGCAGGATGAGATCCTTCGGCGTCACGCCCCGGCCGAGTTCGCCGTTGACCGTGACGCGCATGTTCTTCGCCTTGCGCAGCATCAGGCACTGGGTGGCGAACACGTGCTCGACCTCGGAGGTGCCGATGCCGAAGGCCAGCGTCGCGAGCGCGCCGTTGGTCGCCGTGTGGGAGTCGCCGCAGACGATGGTCATGCCGGGCAGACTCCAGCCCTGCTCGGGTCCCGTGACGTGCACGATGCCCTGGCGCGCGTCGCCGATGTCGTGATGCAGGATGCCGTACTTGCGACAGTTGGCCGCGAGGGTGTCGAGCTGCACGCGCGCTATCGGGTCGGTGATGTTGGTGACGTCGATGGTCGGCACGTTGTGGTCGGACACCGCCTTGGTCGCGGTCACGCGCCACGGCTGGCGCGCGGCCAGTTCGAGACCCTCGAAGGCCTGCGGCGTGGTGACCTCGTGGGCGATGTGGCGGTCGATGTAGACCAGCGCGGTGCCGTCGTCGAAGGCGCGCACGACGTGCGATTGCCAGAGCTTGTCGTAGAGTGTTCTGCCGGTCATGGGTGCGCCCTGCTTGCGAAGGGCGGCTAGTCTACCATCGCGCCACGCCGCCCTGCGCCGCGCATGGGCAGCCGTGGCCCGGGTCCGGTAAGATGCGGCGCGCCGCGTCGCGGCCATGCGGGGAGAGATTCATGCACCTACTGAGACGCCTGCTCGCGAGCCTGCTGCTGCTCGTCAGCATTCACGCCCAGGCCGACTTCAACGACGGCGTCGTGGCCCTGATGGCGGGCAAGTTCGACGACGCGCTCAAGATCTTCGTGCCGCTCGCGGAGAACTCCGACCACGCCTACTCGCAGTACTTCCTCGGCCGCATGTACGAGCGCGGCCAGGGCGTGACCGAGGATGCCAAGGCCGCCGCCGAGTGGTACCGCAAGGCCGCCGAGAAGGGCGTGGGCGACGCGCAGTTCCGACTCGGGGCCCTCTACGAGCGCGGCGCCGGCGTGCCACGCGACATGGAATACGCCTACGGCTGGTATGCGACCGCCGCCCACCTCGGCAACCGCAAGGCGGGCGAGGCGCTCGCCAAGACCGAGGGCCAGCTCTCGCCCGAGGAACGGGTGCAGGCCGACAAGCTGGCGCGCGATCTCATCGGACGCTTCGGCGTCACGCCGAAGTCGACCTCGGTGCAGCAGTAGACGAAGGGCGGTCGAGCCGAGCCGCGCTAGACGAAGGGCAGTCGAGCCGAGCCGCGCTGATCCGTCATTCCCGCGCACGCGGGAATCCATGGGCTTCGCCGCCCGCCGATGGACCCCTGCTTTCGCAGGGGTGACGTTGTGTGGTGGGAGACCTGAGCGCCAGTCAGTGACCCGCGCCCCCACATACCCGTCATTCCCGCGCAAGCGGGAATCCACGGGCTTCGCCGACCGCCCATGGACCCCTGCTTTCGCAGGGGTGACGGGGTCGAAACGAAGGCGTTGACCGTTCTGCTGCCTATCGCCCTCTCGACCCGTCATTCCCGCGAAAGCGGGAATCCATGGGCTTCGCCGACCGCCGATGGCCCCCTGCTTTCGCAGGGGTGACGGGGTCGAAACGAAGGCGCTGACCGTTCTGCTGCCTATCGCCCTCTCGACCCGTCTTTCCCGCGCACGCGGGAATCCATGGGCTTCGCCGACCGCCGATGGACCCCTGCTTTCGCAGGGGTGACAGGGTCGAAACGAAGGCGCTGA